>JBKEFO010000345.1:0-3043 GCA_046709585.1 Marivirga sp. | reverse complement strand
GGCTTGTACGGGGGAAGGCTAAGGTAATAATTACAGCTGCTTGGTCTATATTGGCAGCTAGCCGATGGCTGTGTTTTTTCTTTCGGGTAGATTTACGAATGATATAGTTACTTCTGTCAACTACCTTCTGTATAACACCTTCTTCCTCGTTTTCTAAGTTAATTTCCACCCAATCGCCTACAGTGACAGGGTTTGTGACCTTTTCGGCGTCTAAGCGCATTTTGCCCCGGAGTCTACAATTGTAGAACTGCTCACCCACCTTCACACTATACCAGGAGCCTGTTGATCTAAATACTCTACCTTTCATCAGCTATCTCTTTAAGGATTAGGTCAATATGTGTCATTATTTTTTTAGTTGCCCCAATATTTTTTTGAATATACTGTAAACTTCTTTCTCCTGTGGTCGCTATTTTATTTTGTTTTACTTTATCTTCTACTGCTGTCGAGAAGGCCGCCGCAGTAGCCATAGACTCAGCCGCACCGATTGACAAAAGATCTTTTGCTTCTTGAAATTTAGCGTACTTTTTATCTCCAAAATAAAGTGGCAAGCCAAAGCAAGCTGCTTCTAAGGTGTTGTGTAATCCTGCGCCAAATGCACCTCCTATAAAGGCAATGGTGCCGTATTGATAAAGGGAAGTAAGCATGCCTATATTGTCAATTATAATTACTTGGACACTATCGTCAGCTTGCTTTTGATAGGCACTCCATCGTTGGCTGGGCACCCCTAACACTTGCTCATGCATTTTTAAGCTCGTCTCACTGATGTCGTGTGGCGCTACTATCGCTTTCCAGCCTTTGTTTGCTCTTAAGAAAGGAGCGAAGCATGCTACATCTGGCTCCCAAGTGCTGCCACCTACCAGCACCTTATGGTCAGCTGTAAATTGCTGCATGCCCGGTATTTCCTGTGCTTTCGCTACTATGGTTGCTACCCTATCAAAACGAGTGTCACCTACAATGCTAATATTATTCAAGTTAATGCCTCTTAATAAAGCAGAGGATAAAGAATTCTGTACAAAGAAGTGATCAATTTGATAAAGCATTTTTCTATTAAAACCACCATACCATTTGAAGAAGGCCTGTTTACTGCGGAAAATAGAAGAAATGGAGAATACCCAGCTACCATTTTCGGCTAAGGCCTGAAGGTGAAAGTGCCAAAATTCATATTTAATGAAAAAGGCCATCTTAGGATTCGTCAAGGCTATAAATTTATGAGCGTTTGCTGCAGTGTCCAGCGGCATATAGCATACATAGTTAGCATGTTCATAGTTTTTCCTTACTTCGTAGCCTGACGGAGAAAAGAAACTTAACAGTATGAAATATTCAGGATGATGCTTTTTGAAATGCTCCATAAGAGGCCTGCCTTGCTCAAACTCACCTAAAGAGGCAGCATGAAACCAGATAAGAGGCTTATCATTATTTTGCAAGGCAGTTTCTAGCGCAGGAAATAGATTTTTACGTCCAGCTACTGCTAAAGCTGACTTTTCGTTAAAATACTGATGAAGGCCTAAGAATAGCTTCATCAGTTGAATACCTACTTGGTATATCCATTGTGCCATGCTGCAAAAGTAAGCCTTAATAGTTTTAAATTTTGAATTGAATTAGAAATCTTGCCTCTTTGGGACAGATTAATTATTTTTAAAGCTAATAGGCCTTTGATCAAAACCTTTCTAGGAAAATTTATGCATATCTATTAATGTTTTCCATCTTCACTTATTGCACTGGCGCACCTATGAGTGAACGAACAGATCATATTTACAGTAATAGAAACAACATAAAATTGATTTCTATAAGTATAACAATTGCTATTTTTACTTGAACAACTTATGAAACAATTACGCTTGCTGATCCTAATAATTCTATTCAGCGGATGTTACGCAATAACTGAATTTAGTGGCGAAACTAATTTCAGCTATAGAAATAGCGCTAGCCATAAAATTCTTGTCAAAGCATATGCTCAAGGCAATTTGAAGGACTCTTATATGCTTTCTAGTAACCAAGTTGGAATATTCAGATAGAGGTATTATGAATTACGATAACCCACATATATCAAAATACAAAAGTAGTTTTTATGACAATAGTCAAGAATGGAGATTTACCGATAAATACGATTATACACCTATTTTTATTGACTTGGTAGATGATTATAATCAACGTTTCTATTATTTGGGTAACAATCGTGTTGATTATAACCGACCTAATGACAATATTAAAGGCTATGCATGGCATTAATTGAAACAAATGTTTTGAGAAGGTCTTATTCTTTACATGATTTATTATTGTTAGGACATTCGTTAAATAGACCATCAGAAGTTTCTGAGCAAGAATTAATAAATTATATTTCCATTTATAATAACTAGGGGGATGAAAAACTTAATACTTCAATTTACTTTTGTCGCACTGATACTATTTACCTCTTGTGGCGGGGAACCATTAAGTGGTCGTACGCAGGCTCTTTATAGAAATAGCTCAAATCATGAAGTTGAATTAATAGGATATGTTGGTATGAACCGTACGGATTCATTAAATAAATTATATCCAGAAGAAGAATATATTTGGGAATTGGGAGCTCGAAAAGGAAAGAACAATGCGCCTAGTGATATTATACCATTTCAATTTGCTGACTACCTAATCATGATATTTAATGATACCGTTCAGCTCAAATATGTGTACAATGAAATAGAAGGCAACCCTATGAGAATTGAGAACTATGCGTTAGTTGAAGGACAAAAGGAACCCTATATTTATCTGTTTGAATTTACCAATGCAGACTATGACCGCGCCTTGGAGAGAGGAAGGGTGATTGAGTAAGCAAATGATTTCTTTTGAGCCAATGAACATTCTTGTTGTCATTTCAGTATTGCTGCGGCGAAATAGCTTAGATGAAAGCACATACTTATGACTCATAAGTAGAGCAATTCAGTCATTATGCAAAGTACGTGAGTTCCTAGCAATTGGAATAATTGTAAACCTTCTTTGTAGGAAATAAGCATAAAAAAAGCCCTGACTGTTAAGTCAGGGCTCTCAAATTTAATAAGTTAAAAAA
>JBKEFO010000344.1:0-3058 GCA_046709585.1 Marivirga sp. | reverse complement strand
AGATAAACATGATCCCCCAACTTCAAAAATCTCCCGTAGGAAATGCGTGAAGCATTAAACAGTGCTACCTGACGTCCAAATATGGCCCACTTAGAGTTCTTGCCATACAAGAAAAGTTTCGCTCCTCTTAATAGACTCCACAATTGTACCCAAATAAGCGCTATCAAAGCCAAACTATTCAATTCCTCGTCAAACTGAAAAGCTGCATTCCTTTGCTGAATTACTTTCTCAATAAGTGCTTTCATTTTAGTATCGATATAGCTGTTTTATCCTCAATAAATGACATTGTAGTTCCCAAGTCATTATTTTCAATGGAGTAATACCTATTTTTGCAGTCCTTTGCTAATTCACCAAACAGCATTAAATACTTTTTGGTAAGCTGTGTTATATCTTCTGCAGACAACTCTTGCTTTCTTGCTAAAATTGCCTGAGGATCTGCATATAAAAAGAAATTTAAATGCGGTTTCATTAACAATTTATACCCTGGCTTTATGAGAGAAGCCGGAAGGTTAATATTACTTCTTTTTCCATCGTTGATAAAGTCAAAATAATAACGATCATATAAGACTATTACACCCATTCTCACATAGCGAAAATAAACATAAAACTGACCAAAAATATAATCTAGGTAATAATACGAGAAGCGTAATAGTGAACCCAATCTGCTAATATTGCCACCTGTTCTAGGTAACACATTAGCCACATCTTTTTGAGCTTGCTCTTTTCCTTTCGTCCAAACACTGAGTATTGGAAGCAAGGAAGGCCTGTGCCTTAATACCACTACTCTTCGTCGATAACGCTTTTCTAGAGAATACTTTAACGTCTCTATTACTGTTGTCTTTCCAGCACCATCTACCCCACTAAAAGTGATAACTCTCCCCTTATTTTGTGCAAAAAGCAATAATGTATCTTTGATATAGCTTAAATAGTTTAAAAAATACTTGATTCCTGAATTGGCCTTGTTAGAATGGGTGAATACCAACAATTTCCATTTGGGGATTTCATTATCTAGCCCAGCTTGCAAAATTATTCTATCCAAAATAGACGTTGAGTCCTTTAAATTCAGAAGTAAGTTTTTGTACGTATTAGGCACCAAGGCATCATTCATTCCATAAAACATACCTACGTATCTAGCAGTATTAGCAGGAGAAAGTGTATATATACCATTTTCATTCCTCACTCTGTCTTTAATTAGAAAATCAAAACTCATAATGTGTAGATTCTTTATTCTAAACTGCCAAACCATATCAAAATCAAGTTGCTGACCATTTTTCAAAATAGCTTTTGCAGATAGCATATTGCTCTTTTTCACACTAATTATCTTCGCAACAAGCGGATGTTGCTTCAAGAAATTTAACAGGCCATATGCGTCGTGCTTTTGAATGCATAGATCAATGTCTGATTCTTCGCTATAAAACTCAGGTGCTATAGTGGGGAGTTTTATTCCTGCATATTTTGTCTGCTCCAGAAACTCAAAGCTATCTATCAACAATACCTTTCTTTCCTCCATATAGCTAGAAACAAATGAGCTTGTAGCTTGACTCCATATGCTAATTAGCCAATTTACCTGCGCATGCCATTTCCTCTGTTTGGAAAACATTTCCAAACACTCTATCGCACTAAACACAATGTAGGCATACAAATACTGATCTACATCCTTCGCAATGGATGGAAGCTGCGCTTTGAAAAACGAAGCTGAAGCTGCTATTTTAATACTAGTGTAAATGGTAGACCAGTCTTGATGCTTGACCATTACACCATGCTGGAACAAAAAATGAAAGAAATCAAAGCCTAAAACATTGAATCCACTTAGCTCCCAATCATAAATACTTAATTTACCATCTTTATAAAAACTGTTCCATGGTGTAAAGTCGCCGTGCGCAAAACTTAATTCCAAGTCATTTTCCTTACTATTTACCAACAGAATTTTCAGTTTTCTAAGTAAGGAAGCAGGAATTCTCTTGTCACGATTAGCTATTAAATTATCTAAACTCAGCGCTGCTCTATTAATTTTCTTACGTACGCATTCCTGGTTGTCATAGGGTCTACTGCCTGATAATTCTTTTAGTGCCAAAACGTGTGAATCGCTAAATACATGTGATCTATGGCTATTGCTAGAAATATCACTTAAGGTAAGTGCTATACCTGTGTTCAATGAAACTCTGGGATAAATGAAGCTACTCACTTGATTTTCTTCTAAGTGACGAATCCCTTCAGACTCATTTTGAATTAGTTTGACTCCATTAAACGAGCTAGTAAATTTTGTAAACTGCGACCTACCTCTTGAATATGTGTAAAGAATTTTCTTGTTGTTGGGACCTTTTGTACCTGTAAATAATGCCCACTCTTGATTGGTCCCTAGATCCAAGTCATGTCCTTCCTCGACTGCAGCCTTTAGGGAGATAGATTTAGTTTTGAAGAAAATTAATTGAAGTTTTAGTAAAAATATAAGTTTGAAGCCTAAAGCAATTAGCTGAGACCTCCAGCTTGTCACAGCATAAAACTTCAGAAAGTAAGGTTTTTTAGCTTTTACAGGTAGCACCCACCTTATCGAACCATCAGGATTATTAATCCTGATAACTGTTAAGGCTTTAGACCCTTCGTCAGTCGAAATCTGATACCCTAGTTCTTCAAATAGCTGTTCCATTTTTAAGTTAGTTTTATTCCAAAAACTACTTACAACAGCTTTGCCAAATACACAGAATACTGATTTTCAGATAGTTAACATCTATCACAATCAAAACAATTCCAAAATTTGGAATAAATACTATTTTTTGGAATTAAATAGCCAAATCAGGTCTCCTTCTCTTGAGCCACAACTTATCCTTAGGGGTTAAAATCGCATTATTCTTGAAAGAAATGTATAAAATAATCAACTGATAAAAGAGAATTCCATAATTAGACTCACCAAAAATTCCAAATTCTGTTAAAGAATTAATAATTAAAGGAATGAGCATACATAACAGCATAAGTTTCTTTTCACTATTTTCCTTAACTATTCCTTTGAAGGTAAAAATCATTTGAAAAACAATGATTGACATCCCTATAAAGCCAAGGT
>JBKEFO010000343.1:0-3076 GCA_046709585.1 Marivirga sp. | reverse complement strand
AGTTGGCATGGGTTTAGTCAAAGCAGTAACACAGAGGACATCAATAGAGCAAAGGTGAAATACAGGAAATCCTTACAGTATAATGATTATGGAATGGCTAAGAATGCGATATATGATCTCATGGTATTAGAGCCTAGCAATTATAGTTATTTAGATTCACTCGCTTATATGTACTACGAATTTCGTCAATATGCGTCAGCTGCATTAGTTAGTAAAGATGCTTTAAAGTATAATGCCAATAATCAAATGCTACTACAAATTGCGGCGCAAAGTTTCAATGAGTTAGGTGCAGTAGAACAATCTATGCAAATGTATCAAAGGCTTTACAACGTTTCTGATGATGCCTTTATATTGTACGAGGTGGCAAATAAACAGTATGAGCTAAAAAATTACCAAGATGCTTTGTTAAATACTGAACTACTATTAGGTAAGCCGATGGTTACAGCAACCTTGGTAAAGGTTAAGAATAGTAGTGAGGATGAAATTGAAATTTTATTCAAAGCTGTTATTTTTAACCTGCAGGGATTAATAGCAAAAGGACAAGGAAATGATGAGGATGCTAAAAAATACTTTAATAGTGCATTAAAGGTGGCACCAAATTATGCTTTACCCAAAGAAAATTTGAATCCATCGAACTAATGATTTTATTTGTGCCTACTACCCGTTAATGTTACTTTTAAAATGTTTTAATTATTCAACATGAAAATTTATTTAAAATTTATTGCCATCATATTATTGTACTGTAATCAGTTAATTGGTCAAAATCTATCTGGCGATAATTTTGCTCAAGCTAATGTTTCAAAAAAGGCGACAGTTACTTTCGCTTATGTTGAGACGCCTGGTTTTGTTTACAAAGACCAGAGTGGAAAATTAACAGGAGTATGTGTCGATATAATGAACGATTTTACCGTTTACGTAAGACAAAATTATGGTATTCAAATGAATGCGAGATTTGTGGGCAATGGGAGCAGCTTTAGGGCAATGTTCGATGGTGTGAAGAAGGGCTCTAAGGGAGTATTTGGATTAGGTAATATTACTGTTACGGAGGCAAGAAAGTCAGAAATTAAGTTTAGTCCTTCCTTCATTACTAATTTTGCAATATTAGTGACAAATAGTGAAGTACCAGCTTTAGATGCCATGTCCGACTTACCTCAAAAATTCAATGGATTTACTGCTTATACGGCAAAAGGGACTTTAAATGAGAAAAGGATTAATAGGATAAAAAGCGAATATTATCCAGAGTTAAAGATTTCGTACGTAAATTCTAGTCCTGAGGTACTTTCTAAAGTACTGGGTGATAAAAAATCGTTTTCATTTTTAGACTTGGCTTTTTACCTTGATGCTGTCAAGGGAAGAGCGCCTTTAAGAAGACATCAAGTTGGTGATGAAGGTTCAGAAGATTTTGCTTTTATTATGCCCTTATCAAGTGATTGGCAGCCAATAATACAGGAATTTTTTGAAGCAAATGGTGGTTATAAAAATTCAACAGAATACAAAAAGATACTAGTTAATCACTTAGGCTTAAGTGCTGTTAAGTTGTTGGATTCAACTATAGGTAATTAATATATAGAAAATAAAGTAGAATGATGCGGGTCTTATGACTCGCATTTTTTTTATCGATGAGTTTAAAATAATGGAAAAAAATAGAGATTTAAAATACTGGGAATCGTTTTTCCAATCAATGCAGATGACTTATTATAGTTTATTAGCAGCACCTTTATTTATTTTTGCAATAGCTTTTTTGCGTGCAGAGAATGGAAATAAGAAGTTGTTAGCTTTGAATAGTGAAATTGAGACCATTCTGGTTTCGATCGTTTCTGTATTAGCACTAGCTGTGATGGTAGCGATTTATTTGTACGCCGATAATAAATATAAAGTAGCGCAAAAAGAAGAAGTTTTGGAGCGTAAATTAATCGTATTTAGAAGCGCTTCCTTATTAAAGTATGTCGCATTATGTGTTGCTCAAGTTGTAACGGTAATCGGATTCGCAGTAACTTATCACAATGCTTTGATGGGCATATTTACAGCACTATTATTATATTCTTCTTTTTTTAGGCCAGAAATAGCCACTGCTAAAAAAGTGTTGAAATTGAGTAAGTCGGATTTTGATTTAATTAATTACAAAAAGCAATTAATCCTCTGACAATCCTGTTGCAACAGCTAGTGTTTGCTTAAATGATTAATGTGTTAATATTTCTTCTTCGACCTCTGTAATATTCATTACGCCATCATCTGAAAGATCCATTATCTTTATCTTTTTGAGCTCATTAATTAGTATGGGGTCATATTTGGCTTTAACTCGTACATAGTTATTAGTAAAGCCTTCTATCATTCCATCTTTGATATCATTTTCAAATAAAACGATATCCTCTCTCCCAATATTTTCAAGGTAAAATTGTCTCTTTATTTTCTCAGATAGCGTTCTTAGCATCTTTGAACGCTCATGCCTAATTTTTAGAGGTACAGGATTATTCATGCTAGGTGCATCAGTGTTGGCACGCTCAGAATAGGTGAAAACGTGTAAATATGATACAGGTAAGTCTTTCAAGAAATGATATGTTTCTAAAAAATCTTTCTCTGTTTCTCCTGGAAAACCTACAATCACATCTACACCAATGCAGCAATGAGGCATTAATGCTTTTATTTTACTCACTCGATCCACATATAATTCCCTAAGGTACCTTCTACGCATGATGCGTAAGATTTTATTACTACCACTCTGTAAAGGAATATGAAAATGAGGAACGAACTTATTGGACTGAGAGACAAACTCAATAATTTCATTGGTAAGTAAATTGGGTTCAATGCTGGAAATTCGGAATCTTTTAATCTCTGTAACTTCATCTAAAGCCCTTACTAGATCAACAAACCGATCTTTTCTTTTACCATCTTGAATACCAAAGTCACCCGTATTCACCCCTGTTAATACAATTTCTCGAACACCTGAGGCGGCAATGTCTTTCGCGCTGCTAATAATGTTTTCAATGGTGTCACTTCTACTTTTTCCTCTTGCCAAAGGGATAGTGCAAAAAGCACAATGATAGTTGCATCCATCCTGAACTTTCAAGAAAGTTCT
>JBKEFO010000342.1:0-3118 GCA_046709585.1 Marivirga sp. | reverse complement strand
ATAATTTTTTCACCTTTTACTAAAACGGATGACAAAGCTGTGAGCGATAAGGTCTTTGGATCAAAAATACGCACATTGTTAAGGCGAATAGCCCCCTCATATTGGTGGGCAAATTTAGATTGTATGTCCTCAAAGCGCTCAGTTGAATACTTTTCTGATAATCCTCGTAGGCGTTTGTCTTCTTGCTCGAATCCTTTTCTGATGATAATAAAGCGAGGAGAAATCAGGGCAAAGAATAATTTATTTTCATCTAATATTATATAGGTGGGGTCAATGTCAGCTCCCGTGATTGCATAGCTCGTCAATCCCAGTTCAGTGCTGTCTGCTACTGTGTTGAGCTGCTCCATCTCTATAATTTGTAGCTGTCCTGCAGGTAATGCAGGTAGACTCTGGCCTTTGGCATTAAGTAAGGCTGAAGCTTGGATAAATAGTGCATAAGGGCTGCTCCCTTGTGCAATGTAAAGAGAGGGCTCATTAATTTTAGCTTCACCACTTCCAGTGGCATCAGTCCATTTGGCTAGTTTTCCATTAAGCGAAAAATGTTCATTAATGGTATTGCCAAAGGTGGTCGTTCCAGCAACAGCCCAATGGGTAGGGAAACCTTGGGCATCAAGCATAATAGTATCCTTGATGCTTGGTCCTCGGCCATTATTTTTATAGTCGAAATCTGTCAGTAGTGTATCCCCTGACCGTATTATATTCATATAACCTATTTCTGTTCCGCCGGTTAGTACAGTATAGGATTCATAGGCTGGTAAGTTTATTTGTTTTTTTTCTTCCTTGCCCGTTGTGCAGGCATAGAGGGCCACAAGGAGTAGTAAGCTGAGAATTTTCTGTAATTTCATAGTTGTAGGGCTTAGTTTAAGGTGTTTTTCTTGTTGTTAACTTTTTATTTATCTCTTCAAGTATATCGTGACACCTGAAATTTTCGGTGCTCTTTTTAAAATTTAAACAACACATACCCCTCTGGTACATTCTTGCTAATAGTTGTTAATGCTGAGAGCGCCACCTTTGTGCCAGGGGCTAGTTCTTCTGTCGTGATTTCTCTTGCGAGTAAAGATTGACCACAAACTATGATCTCGGCACCTGCCTCCTGCAAATACTTGAGCAATAATAGGTTAGGATTGTTTTCTATTTCATGCTCAGTAAGGTACCTTTCATTAACGACAATATCTAGTACAGCCCCGCCATGTACGACTACCTTCACTTGTATATTTTCTTTATTGACACCCGCTACGCCATGTAAATTCATCATCCTAGCTACATTGTTAATCCAAAATGATGGTTCGTCAGGCTTTTTATTTCCACTAACCAATTCAATAATAATTTTATGACTTTTATCTGGCGATGGAAGTTCAACAGCACCTTCAATTTTGTAAACCCCTCCAAATTCTTTTACTAAAGGAAATTGTTTCTCTTGGGCTTTAAGTGTTACGGGTACAATGAGTATTAAAAGAAAGGGGAGTAATGTTAGGGAATAGATTCGATTCATAATTAGTGAGCAATTTATCAATCTATTTACATGAAATTCCCCTTATTTGAAAGTACTTTCTGCTAAATAAGCAGGATGAAGTGGTGAGAACTGCTATTTAATGCCTAGAAGTCAATGTGATTATAGTCAGTAATTTTAAAATGTAGGACAAATAAGCGTAGCACAGGAATTACTCCTGCGCTACGCTTTTGATGGGATGTTATTTGGTCAAGCCTTTTAACTTGAATAGGCGCCTGAAGAATAGGTTAATTCGTAGCTATGGGTATATATTTCAAAGACAATTCCAAAAGGATCTTCTACATAAACCATTTTAAATGGTTTTTCTTTCGGGTAGTATTCTCTAATAGGCATACGTTGTTTACCGCCATTCTCCACGATCTTTTTTGTTAAACCTTCAATATCTGGGTCTTGGATGCAGAAGTGAAAAAGGCCCGTATTGAAGGGGTTGAATGCAGGTGCTTCCTTCTTGCCATGAGGAAAGGAAAATAATTCAATGCCTGTGCCATCCGATGTTGACATATGAGCAATCTCAAAGGTTTCCCAGTCGTCGCCGAAAACATCTATACACATCTGACCAATGGCTGTTTCTTTCTCTTTCTTCACAACTGAAGGCTCCATGATGATGTACCAGCCCATCACTTTCTGGTAAAAGTCGACCGCTTTATGGATATCAGGGACGGTAAGGCCTATGTGTGAAAACGATTTTGGATAGTTAGTGTCTTTCATCAAATGTTGCTTTTAGTATACTAAAATTTATTTCAATGCTTTTAATATAGTCTCAGCAGCCAGCTTACCCAGTTCATTCGAGGCTAGAGGACTTGCACCTGTGATTAGTTTTCTGTCTAGACAGACGGTTTTGTCTGATTTAGTATTTACAATGGTGGCACCCAGACTCTTAAGCTTTTCACTTAATCCATAAGGCATCTTGCCAGGCAAGTAACCAATTTTCGGGGTCATATTATCTACTGAATCAGGAAATACTGCCATCTTATACCCTTCATATAGAAATGGCTGGTCGTCGAGTGTGGTCGATAAAAATGCACCCGGCCCATGACAAAGACTCACGGTAAATAGATTATTCTCGTGTGCCCAGTTTAATATTTTACCAACATTTCTGTCCTCAGGAATACCCAACATGGCACCATGTCCACCAGGCACAAATACCGCGGCGAAAGAGGCTGTCTGTTGTAGGGAGGTGTCAATGAAATCTTGCAGCTTTTTAGGATGCTCAAAATTAGCCTTGTATTGATTGTAAAAAGCTTTTACATTTTCATCCTTCTCTGGAAATGCCCACATCTCAAATACTACTGGTTTTCCGGTTGGGGTAACTATCTCAAAGTCGAAACCAGCTTTCTGTAAATGAAGCATAGGCAACAAAGCTTCCACTGGGTGATTACCTGTAGAAAACTCTTTGCCATTCTGCATTTTCAAATTCTTTTGTTCGGTAAAAATCACCAATATCTTTGATTTGTCACCTGTATATTGCTCGTAGGTAATATTTTCGTAATCCGTTTTATCGGCGGTTGCAAGCTTTAAGGCCACTTTTGAGGGACTATAAGAACCATCGACTTCTAATTTAGGGGCTATTCCTAATAATTTTTTTAACATCTCTATCTTTTTAAATTT
>JBKEFO010000341.1:0-3128 GCA_046709585.1 Marivirga sp. | reverse complement strand
CCAACCGCTGATTAATAGTTCATTACTTTCAGATCCACTTAACCAAATATCAGATGACCTAAAGTGAGAAAAATTCTGATTTGGATACCCTACCGATTGGATGATGCTTAACCTATTTTCATCATGCAATTCTTTAAAGCCTGAAAAGGCAGGATGTAGACCGAGTGAAGAATTGACCAAGGGCAGTATCTTATTTTCTGGTAAGACCACATGTGGTCTTACCGCATTTAACGCCGACAGCTGACTCAATAGAATGACAATATTTAATCCATCGTTGCCTCCGTCAAGGTAGATTAAAACCAGTTTTTTATCTGTGGCTGTAGCATACTTCAAGATATCCGCAAAGCTTTTGCTATTTGCAAAGAAAAGCCTGTGCTGCCTATTATACTTGGTATGGCAAAGGAATGACCCATATGTTCTATAAACTTTCGCCTCTTCATCAGCTCTTACATTAAATGGAACTCTGCATACTATAACATGGACTGCAGCAAAACCTTAAGCCTATTTTCGACGATCGCTTTAAACTCATTATTCCCCTCATCTCCTAGGAAATCATCCCATGCGTTCGTCCAATAATAATCTCTAGACTGACCTGAAAGTAAGATTTACTTTAATTCGTCTCTAATTTCAGTAGTAATAGGAATGCCATAAAATAACTCTGCAAGCGATGTAATTAAAGCATTTGGATCCGCTGGTTGAGACAAGCTTTTTGCACAGCTGATCATATCAACGGGGATGAACTCATCTTCCGTTAGATATACTCCCCAAACAGTCATGGCATCTGATATCTCTGCTCTCTTCGAAATGCTATCTGACGTAATCCAAGATTTATCAAATTGCGGAGCTTGATAATACGCTGGCCAGCCAGCTACACTTAGCGGATAACCTATCTCCATTCCAATGGCTGAAATATACCATAGCATGGTCAGATGCCTATAAAGTTTAGTCTGCACTTTGGTAGTGGGATAGCTATAGCGTAAAGTTCTATAAATGCTGAAGTGATATTCAACAGGACTTTTAATCATTGCTCCATACTGAGAGGCCTCGTAAAAATGTGCACTTTTAAATATAGTCTCCAATACTGCTTTCACCTCATAGTTGTTATTTCTAAATATCTTCGCTAAAGGCGTAATAATAGTAGACTCAATCACTGCATCTATCTCATGATAAACAAAAAATGTGTAGAGTCTTCGACAAATATATTTAGCTGTCTCCATATTTTCAAAAAGCATGTCTATCAGTTCATCTACCTCTTCCATCCCCGCTACTCCTTCCCTACCCACAATTACTCTACTGTTATAAAATGAAGAGAACTGTTTACCTGATGTATCGTGATAAGGAGGATAAAATACAGACACCACCTCTCCCTCAGTGTCGAAGTCTTCGCCTCTTAATGTCCATCCTGTTAGCACTCTAGATGCAGCACGAACATCCTCTTCACTATAATTAGAATCAACCCCCTTGCCTATGCAGCATAATTCTTGCAACTCTCGACCATAATTTTCGTCCGGCGCATCTTTGATATTAAAGGCGCCATTTAAGAACAAAAGCACTGCTGGGTCAAGCGTAATCAATTTTACTAATGCTTTATAATTACCGAAGGCATCCTCTCTTAATAAAGTAAAATACTCATAGCTTATTTTGGATGCAAAAACATCCCAAGATTGTGTAACTAGTAATTTATACCAGAACGGCAGCATTTTTTCATGCATCGTCATCTCCTGATTGACTATATTTTCCACCAGCCAGCCTTTTAAAGAAGTAATGTATAACCCCTCGGCATCACCATCGTAAATTGCCTTTACCCAAGTTTCACCAGCTGCTACAGTTACATCTTCAAAACCCGAATTTTGATAATTATTATAATCATTTACTGGCGGTGGTCGTGCAGGAGAACTTTGGATAAGCTGAGTTACTGCTCCATTCATCCCTAAATCTACGACGCTTTCTACCTCGCTGGGAAGTACACCAAATACAGCTCTTCGAAGCAAGTGACTGGCTGTAGTTTTATACCAGTCCCTGACGTATGGCGCTAGACTAGCAATTTGCGCTTGTCTTTTTTGAGATTTACTGAAAACAAGCTGTTCATTCTCTAGTGTTACTGGAGCTACTTTTCTGAATTTCTTAATGATATTTTTGTAGTCACTAGGCCTTGGATCTTAAAAACTCATAACTTCATAAGCGTCTTTATAACTTATAAGGTAACAATTTTAAAGTACAATACAACTAATTTATAGTTAAGGGGTTAGCTTTTGCTTACCAAGCAGAATATCAAAAAATAGTTTGAAGTCAGAGGCCAAACTCCAAAGAGGATACTGAAACGTCGCTGGCTTATTTCTTTCATAAAAGAAATGGCCTACCCATGCAAAACCATAACCCGTCAATGGAATGAGCCATATTCCCAACCATGTTTGTGTAAGCAACACCCACGCTAAGATGATGAAAATAAGAAATGTACCTGCAAAGTGAAGCCTTCTACAAATAGGGTTTTGATGCTCGCTTAAATAGTAGGGGTAAAATTCTTTGAAATGCTTATATTTTCTTTCAGCCATACTTTACGCTTAGTTATCTGCTAAAATAAATATACGCTAATTTTAAAATCAATTCCTTTTCTCTTTCAACAAATTCCTAATCTCCGACAATAATTCAATGTTCTTAGGGGTACAAACGGTACTATCATACACATTATCAGCTTTCCTTTTCAAACTATTCAAAAACTTAATAACAATAAATATGCTAAAAGCTACGATGATAAAATCAATACTAACTTGCAAAAAGCTACCATAATTCAGGCTTTCGAGTTGTTGAATGACGGCTCCATCAGCACTTTTCACCTCAGGTTTAATGACAATGCTTAGCGCACTAAAATTTACCCCTCCAGTGAAGTAACTGATTAAAGGCATAATCATGTCACTTACCAAGGACGACACCACCTTACTAAAGGCGGTACCTATAATAATACCGATAGCCATATCGAACACGTTCCCTTTGACAGCAAACTATTTGAACTCTCTAATTATATTTTTCATTCTTCTAGGCATAAAAAAGCCTTTCTATTAGAAAGGCTAATCACTTGAACAATTTCTATCTTTTTAATCTAAAAAAAGCACTGGTATCTCCACCATCGT
>JBKEFO010000340.1:0-3129 GCA_046709585.1 Marivirga sp. | reverse complement strand
ATTACTAAAGTTACAGGCAAAAACTGCAGCAACATGCAGCTGAGCTCTTCTATCGCTATCAACAAGTTGTACGTTATTACTAATGGTGTTTGATAATTGCTCCAAAAGCGCTAGGGCATCTTTATTATTGCTTTCTAAAAGAATGGGTAACGCTTCAAAATTGATTTTACGATTTTTAGAGAAGGTTTGTAGCGGATAGAAAACACCAGTGGCAGAGGCACTAAATTCAGGTAATACCTGTATGCTCTTGGCCCCTGATGTATGTACCAATATACTTTGCTCCGGCAATATGATCTGAGAAGCTACTTCTTCAATAGAATCGTCAGGAATGGCAATAATAAATAATTGCGCTTCACTGGCAGAGAAGTCTAAGGTATCAACCTGTTCAGCGTCATATAAATTACCTACTAATTTTTTAGCTGACGCCCCCGTTCTGCTGTATACCTCTTTTACTACGTGGCCAGCATTTTCAAATGCAGGAGCTAGATGCCATGCGACATTGCCTGCTCCAATAAATGAGATATTGAAGGTTAGGTTTTTCATTCCATTCCTTTGAACTTCATCTTATAAAATTCTCCGTACCTTCTGATAATTGCAATTATAAAACCTAACATCAGTACCAGCGTTCCTATCCATAATAAGTTAATCATCGGTTTATTTATAGCCTTCATGACTATGTAGTCTTTCTGGCTTGTTCTTATTGACAGTGTAAAAGTATCTGACTCGGGCTTAATATTTTCAATATTAATTTTAAGGCCTATCTCAGTATTTTCATCTGGTATTCTGCCAGCCATATTATCTTTTATCACATAATACGGTTTTAATTGATAGGTTTCTCCCGATCCATAGACTAGAATTGTGGCTTGAACAGCTATATCTTCAGGTTGTAATGGCTTACCGTTGACAGAGTCTACTCTTTCCACTTTCTCTAAAATACTGACATAATCATTCAGGAAAAATTTTTCGCCAAAGGTAACCTCAATTTCTGTTGCTTCAGCCCACTCAATATCCTGAGTAGGATCAGGTACTGAAGATACGTGAGCATATAAATCGCTACTTGCATATCTTCTAATATCTGGCGAGGAAATTAAGCCACCCATGCCTTCATTTATCTGTGCTCTTGGAAATAGAGAAAACTTCTCTCCATCTTCATTCAAGAAATCAATTCGGTAATAGTGGTTAACACCGTACACTTGCATGGTATCACCAATATTAAAACTCATGCCGTCCTTCTCTAAAGGTTGTTTTAAGGTTTTTATATTTTCATTCTTAGTATCCTTAAGGTATATCGCCTTTATATATCCACCATCATAAGTTTCGAAATACCGACCTTTATATGATAGTGTATATTCACCCATGTTTTGAGGGTCATTGATAAATAGCAGTAGGTTTTCTTGGTTGAAGTTGTCTTCTACATCTTCAGATTTTGTGATAATCAATCCTGAATTGTTTAAAGAAATCACCTCAGAATATCCAGAAGAGAACAGTATACCTAGCAGCATCATCGCTATTCCTATGTGCGCTATTGACCCACCGGACAGTTTATAGTTGCCCCTCACTACTGTAAATAAGATTTTAGTATTAGCTACTATAGAATAGACACCGGCGATAATCAATATGATATAGCTAATTTCATAAACTTTACCAATTACAATCACTGCAGCGGCTATTACCAAGGTAATAATAATAGGGTAAAATAGGGATTTCTTGAGGGTACCCTTGTCAATCTTCTGCCACCAGAAGAACTGTCCAGTGCCAGAAAGAATAGCTATCGCTACGGCAAACCACATCTGCCATTTAGTATAAAAGCCGACAGCATCGGCAGGTGGCGCTATATTGCTGATGCCACCAAACATTTCAATAATCGTATTATAAACAGGAATAGAAGTGGGGATAATAATTTGGAAAGCCATTAAACAAAGTACTGTGGCTCCCATAAAAATCCAGAATTCTCTCGAATAGGCCTCTACTTCCTGTTTGGTAGAAGGAATCAACTTCCATCTTTTAATACTTAAGCCAATGGCAATGGCTACAAATGATATAAAGTAAATAAGTAACTGACCAGATAAGCCTAGGTCAGTAAAAGAGTGCACCGAAGTTTCTCCTAATACCCCACTTCGAACTAAAAAAGTAGCATACAATACTAGTAGAAAGACTGAAATCACTAAAATAATTGAAGCTTTTAGGGCTGTTTCATTCTTTTTATAGGCAATCATGCAATGAATACTTGCAATAAGCACTAGCCAAGGTACAAGTGAAGCATTTTCAACAGGATCCCAATTCCAGTAACCACCAAAATTTAATGTTTCGTAAGCCCAATAACCACCCATTAAAATGCCTAAGCCTAAAATAGCAGCTGAAAATAATGCCCATGGTAAAGCAGGCCTGATCCAGCTTTTCACTTCCTTACGCCATAACCCAGCAATTACATAGGCGAATGGAATAGCTGTAGTAGCATAGCCTAAAAATAATACTGGTGGATGTATAACCATCCAATAGTTTTGCAACAAAGGATTTAAGCCAGTTCCCTCTTCAGGAACATAATTGGGGTTGATGTTAAATATTGGAGCGTCCATAGCCTCTCGTAACAATATAAACGGAGATGAACCAATTTTAAAATCTCCAATAACTACGCCTAATATCATGGAGGATAGAAAAACTTGTATCAATGAAAAAACAAACATAACCGAAGGGGTCCATTTCTTATTGGTAAAAAGTAGTATTGATCCTAAAATAACGTTCCAAAAAAGCCAAAGTAAAAAGCTACCTTCCTGGCCTTCCCAAAATGAGGATATAATATACTCGACTGGTAAAGTTGTTGAGGAGTGGCTCCATGCATAGAAGTATTCGAAATAGTGATTGTAAATAATGCTGAATAGCGTAATTACGATTCCAAAAACCGCCAACCCATGTGCTAAAAAGGAAAATTTACCATTATTGAGCCAATTATTTTTATTTACTAGCTCCAAACTGTTTTCTGCTTTGAAAAAATTAAAAGCAGCAACAAGTGATAAAATAAAGCTAATAATAACAAAAAGGTGACCCAGGTCACCTATTGTAGTGTGTATCATAAGGAATAGATCTAAATTTTAAACAACTGTTTCTTCCTGATATTTCGATGGGCATTTC
>JBKEFO010000339.1:0-3162 GCA_046709585.1 Marivirga sp. | reverse complement strand
CAAACGACCTCTTCCAGCGGAGGCTATTTTTTGGATCCTGAATCTGGAAGTGCAAGTATTTCGGTAGAGGAATTAGATCCGAATATTTTCTTTACGATTGATACAATGAAGCTAGGTAAAATTACTGTGCCCTTAAAATTCTCCAAACAAGATGGTAGCGATGCAATAAGAATTATCTACTATAAGAATAGGTTAAAACCTCATCAGGCTACACTAGATTTAGATTACCAAAGAATAAAGCAGGCGGCTCTTAACAAGAAGAATAGCGAAATATTGGCTTCATGGTTTCTTGAAGCAAAAGAAGAGGTATATATTACGATTGACGAGAAATATAATTTCTGCGATATATTAAAATAAAAAGATTTATGATTCAATTTAAGAATGAAGCGGAAGCTGCTGATGCATTACATGTCAAATATCAGGAACTTAAAGCTGAAATCGGTAAAGTAATTGTTGGACAAGATGCTGTCGTTCATCTTGTTATTACCTCTTTATTTTGTCATGCACATAGTCTTTTAATTGGTGTTCCCGGACTTGCAAAGACACTATTGATAAATACAGTGTCGTCTGCTATGAATTTGAATTTTAACAGAATTCAATTTACTCCCGACCTGATGCCTTCCGATATTTTAGGCGCCGAAACATTAGATAGCGACAGAAATTTTAAATTCATAAAAGGACCAATTTTCAATAATATCATTTTAGCGGACGAAATCAACAGAACCCCACCCAAAACACAGGCTGCCCTTTTGGAGGCTATGCAAGAAAAAAACGTCACTATTGCTGGTCAATCCTATCAACTGCCGAATCCTTTTTTTGTACTAGCAACACAAAACCCTATAGAACAGGAAGGTACATATCCACTACCAGAGGCACAGTTAGATAGGTTTATGTTCAATATAACATTAGATTATCCAAGTTATGAAGATGAGCTATCGATAGTAAAAAATGCACATACTATCTCGCATAGCACTGTAAAACCAGTGATTACAGCAGAGGAAATTTTATTCTTTCAAGCCTTAGTAGAGAAAGTCCCTGTAGCCCATAACGTAGTAGAATTCGCAGTTAAATTAGTACAAAGCACAAGGCCGAATACGGAAAAAAGCGCCAATATCGCAAATGACTATTTAGAATGGGGGGCTGGCCCAAGAGCTTCCCAATTTCTAGTTAAAGCAGCACAATGCAATGCATTAATGTCTGGCAAATATTCGCCTGACATTGAAGATGTAAGAGCAGTTGCTATTCCAATCTTAAGACATAGACTGGTTAAAAACTTTAAGGCAGATGCTGAAGGTTTCGCCATAGAAACAATCATTACCAACTTAATGGATGCCTTAAAATAATAGAATTCAGTACATCCCGTATTAATTCCATCAAGCAAAAAATTTGGTTCATCCTATCGATTCTACAGTTGAGTCACTTTAAATAAATAGCATCAAATTTTCATGTCAATTTAGCATCAACAAAATGTTATAGACATGAATAACCATCGCTTAATATTTACTCTTTTTTTATCGTTAATGACTGTTTATACCCTTTCGGCACAAACAGTCGTTAGTGGCAAAGTCACCTCAGAAAAGGAAGAATCGCTGCCTGGTGCGAATATTTTCATACAGGACAGCTATGACGGAGCTTCCTCAAATACAGAAGGTGCCTTTCAATTCAACACTTCTGAAAATGGTCTGCAGACTATATCAATAAGTATGATAGGCTATCATGCTTATACAGCTATAATTGATTGCGATAAGGAAGTTATTCAGTTACACATTAAACTAAGAGAGAAAATCAATCAGTTGAGTGCTGTGACTATAACTGCCGGCGCTATGGAAGCCAGCGATGTAAAGAAAGCTGTAGTGATGAAGCCAATGGACATAGTCACTACTTCGGGTGCTTTAGGAGACATAATTGGTGCCTTAAATAAGTTGCCCGGAACTTCAACCGTTGGCAATGACGGTCGCTTATTTGTTAGAGGTGGTGATGCCTCAGAAACCAATATCTACTTTGATGGTTTGCAGGTTGGGAATGCCTATGGCAGTACTGCCCAGAATGTGCCTACTCGTTCACGCTTTAACCCAAGCTTATTTAAAGGCAGTTTTTTTAGTACCGGTGGGTATTCTGCTGAATATGGTCAAGCACTATCCTCTGCTTTGGTGCTTAACAGCATTGACATGCCTTTAAGAAACCAGACAGATATAAGCTTGATGTCTATTGGTGGAGCAGTCTTACAAACATTGGTTGGCGATAAAAATGCGGTTACAGCTTCCGCTTCCTTTATGGATCTTTCTCCTTATATGTCGATCATCGACCAAAAAATGGAATTTACAGATGCCCCTAGAAATTGGAATGCCGAAGTATTAGGTAGACAGAAAATTGGTAAATCAGGCCTACTGAAAGCTTTTGTGCATACAGAACATGCCAGTATGGCTGTCAATCAAAACCAAGTTGGGACCTCAGAAAAGCTCAGTACCGTCATTGATAATACCTACCATTTTGGAAACATAAGTTTCAGGAATGTCCTGAACAATGGATGGTCTTACTACGGAGGAGCATCGTTATCCTATAATATTGATGAAATTAAGCTTGCTGATACGCAATTCGAACGCAAGGGTAAACTAGGTCATGTTAAGGGTGTGATCATAAAAGATTTTAGTGATAAATTGTCAATTAAGAATGGAGTAGAGTTCTATTACAATAGTTATTCTGAAGAAAATAAAACAGCAGAACAGCTACGTTCATTTGATGAAAATACCATCAACCACTTTATTGAATCTGATTATTATTTCAATAAGAAGCTAGTTATAAGAGGTGGTCTCAGAAGCACTTACAACGAACTAATAAATGAATATTGGACAAGCCCTCGAGCGTCACTAGCCTATAAAGTGGCAGAAAACAGCCAACTCTCACTAGCTTATGGTCAATTTAAGCAACTTCCTAAAAATGAAATAAGAATCCAGAATACCGCTTTGAAAAATACTACCGCTACTCACTACATACTCAACTATATGTATGCCGATAAGGGTCGCGTTTTCAGAAGTGAAGTTTTTTATAAGGGTTATGATGAGCTAATCAGATATGAAGCAACCGATGGCTTTAACTATGAAAACTTAAGTACTTCAGGTACCGGCTTTGCACAAGGATTTGATGTGTTTTACAGAGATAACC
>JBKEFO010000338.1:0-3172 GCA_046709585.1 Marivirga sp. | reverse complement strand
ATCACTTCGACCTCATGATGGATATCTTTGCTAAAGTTAGGGTAATAAAATGGCTCGTTATTTTTAAGAATGGCAGTTTCAGGTTTCGAAAAGATTACTGGCTGATCAGGGCGCTCATTGTTGAGCTCCTTTATGTGATCCGTATAATTTCTACCTATAGCTATGATTTTCATATAGAAAACTTTTACACAAAAATATGGATTGTTTTAACACAAAAAACGGATTTTTAGTAAATTGATAAATAAATATTGAGGATATTAGTTTTTCAATAATTAATGGTACCTAAATCAACTTTTATGAAGAAGCTAATGCACCTTTTTATTATGGTTATTTTAATAGCTGCATGTAGTAAAGTCCCACTCACCAATAGAAAACAGTTAGATTTAATAGGTAGTAATCAACTGATGTCATCAAGCTTCACTTCATATCAAACAGTAATAAAAGAAGGCCAGTTATCAAATGATACAGAGAAGGTTCAAATGATAAAGTCTGTAGGAAATAATATTAAGAATGCTGTAGAAAAGTATTTGAAGGAGAGAGAGTTGTCATCAGTTACGGATGGATTTCAATGGGAGTTTAACTTATTGGTTGATGATATTGTAAATGCTTGGTGTATGCCTGGAGGAAAGGTAGCTTTTTATACAGGGATTCTTCCAATCTGCCAAGATGAGGCAGGCATTGCAGTAGTGATGGGGCATGAGGTTGCGCATGCAATAGCGAACCACGGTGGAGAGCGAATGTCTCAAGCGCTGATTCAGCAGCTAGGAGGGGTTGCTTTGGCGGTAGCTTTGCAACAACAGCCGGAGCAAACGCAGGCCTTGGCTTTGGCCTCTTATACAGGAGCAAGCACCTTAGGGGTATTGAAATTTAGCAGGGTACATGAATCTGAAGCAGATCGGTTGGGATTAACATTTATGGCAATGGCGGGCTATAATCCTGAATATGCACCTGATTTTTGGCAAAGGATGAAAGCGCAAGGTGGTGGTGCTCCTCCCGAGTTTTTATCAACGCATCCAGCTTATGATACTAGAATACAAAATCTTAGAAAATGGTTACCAGAGGCACAGCAGTATTACACAGCTAGCAATAAGGCTGGCAATAGTAATATTGGTGCTTCAACAGAAAAAATGAATAGTAGCAAGCCTGCAACAAAACAAAAGGTAATTAAGCTCAACATAAAGGGGAATTAATATTGCATCGCCAAGTTGATTTGATTTGGTATTTCTTTTTTATTTTTAATCGCTTCATAGATCAAGGAGAAACTGGACTGAATGTCAGAAAAGTTAGTTATACCAGAGATATGTGGTGTAACTATTATATTAGGATGGTCCCACAGTATGCTGCTTTCAGGAAGGGGCTCTGTGGTGAAAACGTCTAAAACAGCTTGCTTAATTTGTCGGTTAGCTAATGACTTAAGTAAATCTTCCTGGTTGATTGTGCCACCTCTGCCGATGTTTATTAAAAGTACCTCTTTCATTTGATTGAATAACCCACTATCCATCACTCTTTTAGTTTGTTTTGTTAGTGGAAGTGCGTTAATTACCACCGCTCGTTCTTCAAATTGGATCTTGTTACTTTGCAGTAGTGGGAAACATTCAGCAAAATATGGTCGATTTTTACCTGAAGTGTTAATGCCGATTACCTTTTTCGTTATTGGTGATAGAAGCGAAGCAATAGATTCTCCAACAAATCCTGTCCCGAAAATATAGATCGTTGTATCCTTTAATTCGGGTAGATGTATTTGTTGCCAGCGCTTTTTTTCCTGTTGTTGTTGGAATATTCTTAGCTCTTGGAGTTGAAATAAGATGTGGCTAAGACAATATTCTGCAATCCTTTGTCCCATACCGCCAGTAGTCTTAGTCAGTAATAGTTCAGATGCTAAGCGGTGCTGTAAGAAGCTGTCAATGCCCGCACCGAATGAGTGTATCCATTTGATGTGGCTTAAATCAGTAGTAGGGATAAAATTGAAACCGGCAATACTGTCCACCTCATGAATTAAGTTCATGGTTTCAGTAGTTGATTTGGCTATTATACAATTTATTTCAGGGTAATTCCTTTGTAGAAATAGCTGAAAGTCCTTACTGTGTAAGCCGCCGGTCAAAATTTTTCTAATCATCACGCATTGGTGGCTACTAAGTTTCTAAATGCTGCTGGAGCCACCAATTCAAACCTTAACGTTTTGCCAGTGGTGGGGTGGGTCATTTCTATTAAGCTAGCATGTAGTGCTACTCTATTTAATGGATTTTTTCGTGCACCGTATTTTTTATCTCCTGTCACCGGAAACCCAATGGCGTCAAGCTGAACCCTAATTTGATTTTTAAAGCCAGTTTCCGTTGTTAATTCTAACAAGGAATATACCTTATTCTGTTTGAGGACCTTATAATGTGTAATCGCGGAGGTAGCGCCTTCTGGGTTTTTAGTGATAAATACCATGTTGTTTTTATTAGAAACCAGGTAATTTTTTAGCGTGCCTTTCTCGTCTTTAAAACGGCCCTCTGCTACGGCTATATAACGTCTATCTTTAATATAACTAGCCCAATCTTCTTGCAGGGTCGTTTGTACTTCTTTCGATTTCGCGAAAATTAAGATACCAGACATCTCACGTTCTATTCTATGAACGATGTAAACCCTGTCCTGAGGGTTTTTAGCTTCAATATGTTCTTTTAGGATTTGTACCGCAGTATTACTTTTTTCTTTCGCAGAAGCAACCGAAAGCAAGCCAGCCTCTTTTTCGATCACAATTAAATCGCGGTCTTCATATAAGATATTTAGCTTCGTAAGCTTCACCTTTTTAGCTGGTTTACTCCAGTTAATGCTTAGGGAATCGCCTTTTTTTAGTAGGTGGTTATATTGAGTCGTCGACTCCTCATTTACCTTGATTTGTCCACCTGTCAGCACAGACTTGAGGATGGGCCTTTTTTTATTAGGGAAGGTTTTAATCAGATACTTTAATAATTCTTCCTCTTCTGTAATTTGATAACTCTTAATATCTTGATTTACTGCTTCTCTCATAATTGAAAATGGTACCCTTTCGTATAGCGTACAAAGTTAAAGGTAAGATGAGGATAAACTACTATGTAGCTGCTGGAAATAAAAAATGTGAGGTTTTAGCCTCACATTTTTTTATTTTTAGCGTATGTTTTATTTTATACCTGTGAATAGCCTGTCCCAC
>JBKEFO010000337.1:0-3213 GCA_046709585.1 Marivirga sp. | reverse complement strand
CAATTTATTTAGAAAGATATGAGGGAGCACTTTGAACTATTCACCAAGGAAAAACGAGCACATTATGTTTCTATTCGTTCCGATTTAAATAAAGAAAGTCTTGTAAAATCTGAAGATGAGGCTGCTTCCTTTGCGCAGTCCATTGAAGTTTGTGAAGATCTAAATGAACTTTCTAAGTTAAAGGCAAAATACCTTATTATAGGTATTCCTGAAGATATAGGCGTAAGAGCTAATCTGGGTCGAGCAGGAGCAAGTGAAGCTTGGGAATCCTTTTTAAAATCCTTTTTAAGTCTACAACAGACTTCTTTAAATGATGTCAGCCGATTTTGTATTTTGGGAAGTGTCAGTACTAAAGATTTAATGTTACAAGCTCAAAACCTAGCTGCATCTTCTCATAAAGATCGAAAGCAGTTGAGTGATCTAGTAAAGTTACTGGACCAACGAGTAAGTGAAATAGCCTCCCTAATTATAGCATCAGGAAAAACACCTATAGTTATAGGCGGTGGACATAATAATAGTTATCCGCTATTGAGAGCTAGTGGGTATTCTGTTCCAGTAGATTGTATCAATATAGATGCGCATACTGATTTGAGGACTGCTAGTGGAAGGCATAGTGGTAATGGTTTTAGCCATGCGATTCAAAAAGGCTATTTAATGTCTTATTATATGATAGGAATTCAAGAGAACTATTTGAGTCAGCCCATGATTGATCTGATAGAACAAAGTGTTGCCATAGATTACAGCCCTTATGATTTTAAAAATTTTGAAATTTATCAAGAAGTTCTAAAAGCTATAAAGCATGTGGATACAAATAATTTTGCGCTAGAAATAGATATGGATGTGGTGGCTCATTTCCCTTCTAGTGCGCAGAGCCCTGTGGGGTATTCCTTTCAAGAGTTAAGGCTTATGATGAGCAAGATTCTTAAAAAGGCTTCCTCTTTTCCAAAGTATATACATATTTGCGAGGCGGCTCCAAAATATGGTTATGAAAACCAAGTAGGTAAAGCCCTGGCTACTTTAGTTAATGACCTTCCTTAACATGAGCTGGCAGTTTACTTTTCTTCCTGTGATTTTGACCGTTTTCTGGTTGTTATTTGTTCTTAAGAATTTATCTTCTTTTAGAAAGGAGTTTCAAAAGATGGATCGTAAAGATCGTTCTACAGAGTTAGGTAACTTATTTATTAAAGACGTGCAAAATAAATATGTTTGGTACTCCTTGATTGCCTTTATACTACTAATTGGACTGTATGTTGCGATCTATTTGCTTTTTAAAAACTAAGAATAACTTTTCAAATTTAGGGTGATTAAAAAATGATTTAACATTTTAATTCTTTATTAGCTATAAGTAGAAAAACATGTAATTAAATTTAACCACACTTAAAATCAAAAAAATGAAAAAAGTATTTATTGCCTTATTTGCTATTTCTATGATGAGTATTTCTTGTAAAGACAACAAGGAAGAGACTGTAGAGCAAGAACTATCAGCTACCGAAACTGTAGAAGAGCAAACATTAGCAGAGCCTAATAATATAAAAGTAACACCTATATCTCACGCGACATTTGTATTGGACTGGAACGGTCAGATTATTTATGTAGACCCTACAGGTGGGGGGGCTGCTTTTAAAGGTATGCCTGCAGCTGATGTTACGTTGATCACAGATGTACATTATGATCACTTGGATGAAGAAACGCTTGCTGCTGTAAAAGGAGCTAGTAAGATAATTACTCCACAAGCTGTAGCTGATAAGATGGTAGGTTTTCAACCTTCTAACATCATCAATAACGGAGAAACTAAAACGATCTCAGGAATAGAAATTACAGCTATCCCTATGTACAACAACACAGAAGGTAGATTAGAGATGCATGTTAAAGGAAGAGGAAACGGTTATGTATTAGAGAAAAACGGTTATCGTGTTTACATCTCTGGAGATACAGAAGATATCCCTGAGATGAGAGCATTAAAGAATATAGATAAAGCGTTTTTATGTATGAATTTACCTTATACAATGGATATCAACCAAGCGGCAAACGCTGTTCTTGAGTTTCAACCTAAGCAGGTAATCCCTTATCATTACAGAGGTACAGAAGGCTTTCAAGATGTAGGAAAATTCAAGCAAATGGTTGAGGGTGCCAACAGTGATATTAAGGTAACTCTTATGGACTGGTATCCTGCTCAGGCAGAATAATCATTCCAGCATCCAAAGTTAAAAAGGGGAATACTATGATAGTATTCCCCTTTTTTTATGTGTTAAATTCTTGGTATTATCTCCTTCGTAATGAATCAAATCCAGCATCAACTTTTGTTTTGATATAAAAGAGAAAACGAGAGGTGATTATATGAGGAATGCATTTGCCTAAAAGAAGGATAAAAAAATTCCCAATATCAGAATTGATATTGGGAATTTAAATAGTTGATAATTATTTAATTAGTCTATAATCTCATTAAACGTTTTACTTGGTCTCATAGCAGCTTCTTCCTTAGCAGCATCTGGCAAATAGTACCCACCTATATCCATAGGCTTGCCTTGTACAGCGATAAGTTCACTAGTGATTTTCTCTTCGTTTTCTACAAGCTTATTAGCCATCGGAGCGAATTGTGCTGCAAGTTCTTCATCAATATCTTGATCTGCTAGCTCTTGTGCCCAGTAGGTAGCAAGATAGTATTGAGAACCTCTGTTGTCTAGTTCATTTACTTTACGGGAAGGAGATTTTCTATTGGTCAAGAATTTCTCTGTTGCTCTTTCTAGTGCATCAGCGATGATTTGTGCTTTTTCATTTTTATAAGAAATAGCAAGATGTTCTAACGAAACTGCAAGTGCTAAAAACTCTCCAAGAGAATCCCAACGCAAATGATTTTCTTGCTGAAATTGTTGAACGTGTTTTGGAGCACTACCACCAGCACCAGTTTCAAATAATCCACCACCGTTCATTAATGGAACGATAGAGAGCATTTTTGCACTGGTTCCTACTTCAAGAATAGGGAACAAGTCTGTGTTGTAATCTCTTAATACATTTCCTGTAACAGAAATGGTGTCTTTTCCATCTTTCAATCTTCTCAGCGTGCGTTCCGTAGCTTTTATAGGAGAATCTATCGTAATATCAAGTCCTTGAGTATCGTGATCTTTAAGATAATGAGTTACTTTTTTGATGATTTGAGCATCATGTGCTCTATTTTTATCCAACCAGAAAATAGCAGGATCATTAGTTGCTCGA
>JBKEFO010000336.1:0-3213 GCA_046709585.1 Marivirga sp. | reverse complement strand
AAGATCTCGCGAGGACCTACTCTACAATAGGATGGAATTACATTTTTCAGGAAAACTATAACAAAGCAACAGAGTATGGTGAAAGATCATTGAAGTTGGTATTAGAGATCGGTGACTCCGCAGGCATTTCTAAAAGTCAGAACCTAATTGGATTCGCTTTATTGAAAACCAGAAAATATACCAAGGCCTTAAACTGTTTTGAGTCTGCACTTACCATTAGACGTCAACTGGGATTACGATGGGGAGAAACCTATACTATCTATAATAAGGCATTGGTTTACTATGAACTTGAACAATATGATACTGCATTTGACTTGCTTTATGAGGCTTTAGCGTTAGCCAAAGAGATTAACAACAAGAGTGCCTATGTGTACATCAACAATCAGTTAGGTTTACTATATGCTAAAACCAAAGAGTATGCGTTGGCTGAGCGCTACTTACAAGATGCCCAAATTGTTGCAAAAGAAGTGCCGCTAGCCTCGGAGCTATTGACTAACTATAAGAATTATATTGCTCTTTTTGAAGCAAGAAAAGACACTAGAAATAGCCTCGCATATTATCGACTGTATACTTCACTAAAAGACAGTGCAGATCACGACATTTCATCAGGGCGGATAGCCAATGCAGATGCCCTGTTTCAAGTGCAAAAGAAAACAGCTGAATTACAAACCAAAATTGAAGAGAACTTAGTACAAAAAGAAAAGATAGGAGAGCAAACGGAGCTTATACAAGTGCAAAAAAGAATCTTGATTATTGTAAGTATCAGCTTATTCCTACTAACCACATTGTTAGCCGCTATTGTTCGCTTACTACTTTCAAGAAGCCGGGCGAAAGAGAAGCTGAGAATACAGAACCTAGATATACAGGAACAAAAAGAGGAAATTCAAACACAGTCTGAAGAGCTTGTTGAAGCAAATCAGCATCTTGAAACCTTAATTGAAACACTCTCTGAGAAGAATGCCGAAATAGAGGCACAATCAGATCTACTTAGTACAACGAACAATAATTTGGAAATGCAGGTAGCGGATAGAACCACGAAATTATCTGCGGCATACTCCGAATTAGAGACTTTTTTTTATAAGGCTTCCCATGATTTCCGTAGACCCTTAACAACTTACTTTGGTTTAGTAGAAGTAGCCAAAAGCATTTTAAAGGATAAGCAGGCTTTAGAATTATTTGAAAAAGTAAGACTGACCACCATGGGCCTTGATAAAATGATATTTAAACTTCAATCTATAGGCAATATTGACTATAAAAATGAATCAATACATTTCTCCATCTCTAACTTAATTTCAGATTGCATTCATTCAAATAAGAAACTAATTGCAGCCAAAGGCATAAATATTCTTACACCTGATGAAACTATTAGCATCTATAATAATTACTCCTTATTTAAGATAGTTATTTTCAACCTTATCGAAAATGCTCTCTTATTTAGTCATCCTAGTAAGCCTCAAATACAGATCCATTGGACTACCACTGAAAAGGAGGTTAGCATAGCAATTGAAGACAATGGCTCCGGGATCCTAGAAAGCGTACAACCAAGAATTTTTGACATGTTCTTTAGAGGAAATGAAGCATCTCAAGGAAATGGCTTGGGTCTTTACGTAACAAAGCGTGCTATTGACAAATTGGAAGGTAATATCACCTTTACAAGTACCGTAAATAAAGGCTCTACCTTTAAAATAACTGTTCCTACTTCCACTAATCCATAGTTAATCAAGAAGATTGCAATAAAAAAACTCTTCATCAAAGGGCGGGACGTACTTCTTGACTATGCTCTTCAAAGAATTATTTTTCAGTTTATTATAAATATCTCGTACTGAGACAATATCTAACTTGCTTAATATCTGCTAGATAGAAATTATTTAGCCTAATTGGCCCCATCAACTCGACTCACGATTTAAACCAACTGACATGAATTGGACATATTTTATCAAAGAAAAGATTAAAATTGCAATTGCACTGGCAGTGAGTTTTGCTTTAGTACTTTGTACTAATTTATAAGACAAAAAGCGTTTTGGTGAACTTCACGAAGCGCTTAAGTCGGTACATAAAGATAGGTTATTGGTGGAAAACTATGTCTTTAACACAGCTCAAAGTGTAAATAATAAGAGGATTAGCTTGTATGAAATTTTTCTACAGCCACACAGCGTCTGGGATACTTCTTTTGAAGAGAGTAACGAAGTTATTAACTCAAATTTAAATCATTTTGGCCTTACCATTTTGACCAGTGAAGAGGAGACTGTACTCAATACGCTTGCACAAGATATAACATAAGTAGAATCTACTGAGAAAAGGTGTCTATCTAAAGGAACTAGTGCTGAATTGGCCTTGCAAGACTTACTCGAACAGCATGGGCAAATCAATCAGAAACTAGCAAGATTACTGCTATTCAACTAGAATAAGGTAAAAAATTGCTTGATTTCTCGAACAATATTATTTCGATCAATAATTTAACTTCCCGAATAGCACTGGGCCTACTCATTTTTTTTTTGGATTAGTAATCCAATAAATTATTATCTCCTCCAAGACCCCGGAATCTAAATTTACTCAAAAGCCAAATTTGCATTAAGTCCTTGAAAATATGCTGTCTCAGAAGCTACTAGTAACAAAACTTTCCAGCGCAAAAAAGCCGCCTCACGAATAGCGAAGCGGCCTATAAACCCTATACTAATTAATCTATTTAATCTTCTATTTTGTAAGCTATTACTTTGTTGCTAAAGAAAGTGGGTACATATACAATCTTTTCAGCAGCATTTAAACCTATATCTGCAGTTTGCGATTTACCCTCAGTAGTCAGTAATAAATGTGCTTTGTTACCTGCCACATAGTAAATTTCACCTTGCCATTTACTAGCAATATAAACACTGTCATTCAACATGGTTAAACCATCACCGCCTTTTATTGAATCAGTCACCGTCATGAACTCCTTTGTAGCTAGATTTAGTCCTCTTAAACCCATACCATCTAAAGTCATTAGGTAATCGCCTTTGGCTAATAAACCATTGATTTTGGTCACCCCTTCCGCCACGGTAGACAATTCATCGTTTTGAATTTTATGGATTAGGCCTAAGCTCATGTCAGAAAAATAAACTGCATCACTTGAGACAGTAATATCATTCAAAAATTCTGCTTTCTCTGGCTTAAACTCCTTTACTACTTCACCAGTAGTCAAATCTATTGCTACTACTTTATCAATGTCCGTCACAT
>JBKEFO010000335.1:0-3243 GCA_046709585.1 Marivirga sp. | reverse complement strand
GCTATCTATTAGATGAATACGAACCTACTATGTCAGAACGCAATGGCATTCAGTTATTTTTTACCCATCCAGTACCTGGTCTTTTAAGAGGAGGTAATTGTGGAGATTGTCATAGAGGGCCAAGGACAAGCGGTGCTATGGAAGGGTTTTCTGGTTTCCATAATAATGGTTTGGATTCAAAAGAAAACATGGATACGGGCCTTTTCTCAGTTACAAACAATCCCAAAGATAGTGGTAAGTTCAAAGCACCATCTCTCAGGAATATAGCACTTACATCTCCTTATATGCATGACGGCAGATTTATGACCTTAGAGGAAGTCTTAGACCATTATAATGCAGGAATAGTCAAAAGTCCTACGCTAGATATTTTATTGATAGAAGGCAGCAATGAACCAGTTGATCCGCATGCCGCAGTAAGCTTAGCAATAACAGCTCAAGAAAAACAGGATATTATTGCTTTTCTACATATGCTTACCGATGAGGAGTTTATAAAGAATCCACAATTTTCAGACCCATTTAAAGAATAAAAAATGAAAATGATACTCTATATATTCACCATTTTCTCTTTTGTGTTTTCAGCATGTGATGCTACAGAACAACAAAGCCCCGGTGATGTAAATTTGAATTTTGATTTAGTTGTAGGGGACAGTGATCTTTCATTTGAATCAACTAAATATATAAATGCTGCAGCTAATGAATTTACCATAAATTCTTTTTGGATGTACCTTAGTAACATAAGCTTTCAAGGAGTTAATGGTACGCAAGACTATACCTTAGAGCCAAATTACTATCTTATCGAGCAAAATATCTCTACAGAAAAACTAGCGATTATGCTCAAAGTGATCCCCGCAGGAGATTATGCAAAGATTACTTTCTCGATTGGAATTGATGAGCCTACAAATACAGATATTTCAGCAGTGAAAGGTGATTTAGATCCAGCAAGGGCTTGGAACTGGAATAGCGGTTATAAATTTGTTTCTTTAGAAGGTAACTACCGTGCAGATGATCAAACGAGCAGAGGCTTAATTATGCATATAGGGCTAAATCAGAACTATAAAACGTTAACCTATAATTTCAAGCAAGCGCTCAATGTTAACAACAATAAATCAGAAGTTGATTTTGCAGTTGATATTCTTAAAATGTTTGAAGGTCAGCACACGATTGATTTCAGTATAACCAACACCATCAAGGCGCAGCCTGTTGAGTCGGGTGAAGTGGCTGATAATTATGCTGCTGCAATGATTCAACTGATAGATTAATGAAATCGATTTTGGGCATTATAATTCTGATTTTTTCTGTTGGCTGCGGAGGACAATCGGCTTATGAAGACAAGGTTTTTTCCAGCACATTGCCAAAAGTGGAGCTACCAGCAGACAATCCTTTTAATGCTGAGGTTGTAGCGTTAGGGAAAGCTTTATTTTTTGATGCAGCTTTATCAAAAAATGGAGAAGTAAGTTGCGCATCCTGCCATTTTCCAGTAAAAGCATTCACGGATATGGTGGCATTAGGTAATAAGGGTGTATCTAAAAAAAGTCTGTTGCGGCATGCTCCTACCTTAGTCAATTTAGCGTATGCTACTAATGGATTATTTTGGGATGGCGGCGCCAAAAATTTGGAGTCTTTAGTTTTTGCTCCTTTAACGCATCCTGATGAAATGGGAGCTGACTTGAGAGATGTTGAAGAATACCTTAAGCAGGACTCGTCTTATAATAAAACTATCAAGAGTTTATATGATACAGAGGACGTTAAGGCGCAATTTGCAGCTAAAGCAATAGCCCAATATGTGAGAACTTTGGTATCTGATCAATCTAAGTATGATAGGGTGATGAGAGCGGAAGATTCATTTTCAGAAATGGAGGCAAAGGGTTACCGTATTTTTCAGGAAAATTGTAATGCTTGCCATTCAGAGCCATTATTAACAGATAATATATTCCACAACAATGGCCTTGATGGTGATTTTACTGATCCTTCTTTTGAGTATATTGATAGTGGTAGATATAGGATAACGCACGATACTTTAGATTTGGGGAAATTTAAAACACCCACTTTAAGAAATATTAGTATTACAGCACCATATATGCATGATGGTCGATTTAAAACTATAGATGAAGTCCTGAATCATTATGATAACGGAATAAATACTTCAACTACTTTAGATAGCCTACTCTATCAGGATAGTAAGCTAGGCTTGCCTTTATCTAGTGAGAAAAAAGCGCAACTTAAAGCCTTTCTTTTTACCCTGACAGATTTTCTTTTTTTATAATTGTAATACTTTGGAAGGACATGACAAGTTTAATGTCTTATTGACCTATTAATTGATTAGTGTTCCCCAATCTTTGTGCATGGCATCAAAGCGATTCATTATTTTTTGAACGAAGTCATCATCTATCAGGGCTTTTAAGGCTTCTTCATTTTCTATTTCGTATTCATCCATTTTATAGGTCTGTTCGTACATCCCTATTTCAAATTTCACTAAATAACGCTCATTCCAATGAAAGATGGTTATTTTACATTGTGGGTTAACTATTTCGCCTATTACGCGCATATTTTTATGTTTTAGTAATCTAGCACAAAGGTAAAGGGTTGGGGCACATATTTTGTTACTGGACGAAAAAATTTATTATAGTTGTAGTGTTTGCCCCTAGGTAAGAAGTTTACTGAGAGCTATTCTTAGAGGTATCGATTGACAATATTACTAATTACCTGATGCGCTAAATTGGGGTGTATATTGGATTATTGATTATTGCAAGAGGTAAAGCCCTTATGGTTGAGGGGTAGAATCACAGAAAAACTGGCTATGTAACCCAGGGCAGAATAGCATAATTATAGGTGTTGCCAACCATTTGGTACTATGGCTTTAGTGCTATGGCGTTGCTAGTTGTTAAGTGTTGTTATTACTTATCAGTATATCATCTATTGAGATATTTGTAAGTCCAAGGCCTACGTTAATAACTATGGAAGGAAGGAGCATCAGTGTATTTCCGATGCTATTGCGTATAACATGCACCAATTAGTGGTACTTCTTATCTGCTACCCTTGTTTAAATGGCAGTATAATTTATTTTTAAGCGTGTACTACTAGCAGCATAAGTGGGCAACTGTGTTTTGAAGTATTCGCGGCAATCAGGTACTTTTTAATTTTTTAGGGACACTAAAAACAAATTTACTACCCACGCCGGCTGCTGAAGTAATTGATATTTTACCATCAAATCGATCAACAATTTTCTTACAAATTGCTAAACCA
>JBKEFO010000334.1:0-3274 GCA_046709585.1 Marivirga sp. | reverse complement strand
AGACAATGAACAATATTTTCTAATGAGGCATGGTCGCTAAAAGGTACCTCAAAGACATGTAATTTATTCAGGAATGGAATCCTTATGGCTGTAGTCGTAGCTCTCGACTCTACTTCTACATAGTAAGTACTAGTATTGTCTTCAAAAGACCAACCTATCATTTTTTTATCTGATACTCTTTCTAAATTATAAAGTGCATGGGTTATTTCCGGATAATCGGTACAAAAAATAATGGTATCGGAATGCGTAAAGAGTTTTGCTTTTTCGATGCCTTTTTCTACTAGACTCTCAAAACCAGAATCATGCGCGGTACCAAGGTTTGTAAAGATACCTATTGAAGGCATGATCATTTCCTCCAGTTTTTCCATTTCACCTGTCTGAGAGATACCTGCCTCCAGTATAGCAAAATCATGATGTTCAGTTAGTGGCCAAATAGAAAGTGGTACGCCAACTTGTGAGTTATAGCTTCTTGGACTTCTGTAAACATTAAAAAAATCCTGAAGCAACTGACCTAACCATTCTTTAGTAATAGTCTTACCGTTGCTACCTGTAACACCTATAACTTGTCCCTGAAAGCGCTGCCTTTTTCTTTTTGCAATGGCTTGCAAGGCGTCGACACTGTTAGCAACTTTTAGGAAGTTTGCTGCTTGGTAATTGGTGGTGTCAAAGGTGTGCTCCACCACAAAGTTTTTTACACCTAGCTTGTATAATTGGTCAATATATTTGTGTCCATCATTGCGAACGCCTTTTATTGCAAAAAATAGACTGTTGTTATTGACCACGGGATTACGACTATCTATGAAGAGGTCGTAAATAAAACAATCCTCTGCAATCTGAAGGGTTGCATCATTAATAATTTTACCTAATGAGGAGAATCTCAGGGCCAATATCTACAGCGTTAAATTAAGATTGAGTTAAACAAAAACAGGTGCTTCGTTGGAAGCACCTGTTTTTAACAAATAGTTTTTTATTATTTTGTTGGCTTAGGTCCTAAGCTTTCAAGTACTTCCTTTAAAGAAACTCGCGTACCTTCCTTATAAGATACTATCCAAGCTTCCTTCACTCCCATTCCTCGAAGCACCTTCTTGAAGGTGTCAGCCTCCCAGTAGTCTCTAAACCTACCTAGGGTGATTCGCTGTGCGCCGTCTTCTGTAGTTTCACCACTAAAGTTAGGGTTGTTCTTAAAGTACTCTGACATGTCGATGTTCTTGAAAGCACCTACTTGTACTTTAAACCAAGTGCCACTTTCATCCATATCGGATGTGGGTTGCTTTGGCTTACTTTGCATTTCCATCGCCTTTTTACGAGCCGCTTCAGCCGCTGCTTCGGCAGCTTTTGCAGCCTGTTGCGCTTCTGCTATCTGTGCATTCTTATTGCTTAGCTGGCCCTGAAGATTTTCAACTTGAGAACTAAGGCTACCTGTTTTACTTTTTAGGCTTTCGTTTTCCTCAACTAGAGCCTTTAACTCTTCAGGATTCTTTTTTAACTCTTTCGCTTTATTTTTCCACTCTTTTAACTCATCCTTACTCATTTGCGCCATTGACGGCAACGAAAAAAGTAGGCAGATAATTAAAACTGATAAACTGATCCTAGTTTTCATGTGTATTTATTTTGGTTAAGCTATTCTTGCAAGCCACTAAATCCATAGTATGGACTCTTGAAAATAATTATAATTTCTTATTAATACCGCCTAAAGTACGAAAATTAGTGTATTAAAGACAAATAATACTATTTTTAGTTTTTTAGGGAGCCTGTCATTTCTTCAGGGCGCACCCATTCGTCAAATTCAGCGGCAGTTAAATAGCCTAAATTGATAGCTTCTTCTTTAAGTCTAGTACCGTTCTCATGGGCAGTTTTTGCTATTTTAGCAGCTTTCTCATAACCAATCTTTGTATTTAGAGCAGTAACTAACATTAAGGAGTTGTCTAAATGTTCTTGAATTCTAGCTTTATTAGGTTCAATACCTATCGCACAGTTATCATTAAATGAGACGCAAGCATCGCCAATTAACCTGGCGGATTGCAAGAAGTTGGCTGCCATTAAAGGTTTGAATACGTTTAATTCGTAATGACCTTGGGTACCTCCAATGGTTATCGCTACATCATTGCCCATAACTTGCACACACACCATAGTTAAGGCCTCGCACTGCGTTGGATTTACTTTGCCAGGCATAATCGATGACCCAGGCTCATTTGCAGGAATATTTATTTCTCCGATACCGGACCTTGGTCCTGAAGCTAACATTCTAATGTCATTACCTATCTTATTAAGAGAAACAGCCATTTGTTTTAATGCACCATGAGTTTCCACAATAGCATCATGGGCGGCAAGTGCCTCAAACTTATTTTCTGCTGTAATAAAAGGTAAGCCTGTGAAATCTGCTATTTTTTTTGCCACTAGCTCAGAATATCCTGCTGGGGTATTAATTCCAGTACCTACTGCCGTACCACCTAATGCTACTTCAGCTAAATGCTCTAATGTGTTTTTTAAAGCCTTGATTCCATGATTTAGCTGTGATACGTAACCGGAAAATTCTTGCCCCAATGTTAGAGGAGTAGCATCCATTAAGTGGGTTCGTCCTATTTTAACAACGCTTTCAAAGTCTTTTACTTTTGATACTAGCGTATCACGAAGTTTTTCAACACCTGGGATGGTCGTTTCAACTATCATTTTATAGCATGCTATATGCATACCTGTTGGGAAAGTGTCATTTGACGACTGTGACTTATTTACATCATCATTTGGGTGGATCAATTTCTCTTCGCCAATCTTTTTACCTCCAACCTCCTGCGCACGGTTCGCTACTACTTCGTTCACATTCATATTCGACTGCGTGCCCGATCCTGTTTGCCAAATAACTAATGGAAATTGATCATTGTGTTTACCTGCTAAGATTTCATCGCACACTTGAGAAATTAATATCTTTTTACCTTCAGATAACACCCCTAATTCGAAATTTGTATGTGCAGCGGCTTTTTTTAAATAAGCAAATCCCTTAATAATCTCAAGAGGCATGCTCGCCTCAACACCGATTTTAAAATTATTTCTACTTCTCTCCGTCTGAGCGCCCCAATATTTGTCAGCAGGCACCTTTACCTCGCCCATTGTATCTTTTTCTATTCTATATTCCATCAGATTTTCTTTTATGAATTGTAAAATTATTAATTCTAATCGCCTTATACTAACAATTCATTGGCAAAATAGTGCAATTAAAATACGAATAATTATAGTGGGTATTGAATAAATACCAAAAAAATTGGATTTGTTGTGTCCT
>JBKEFO010000333.1:0-3314 GCA_046709585.1 Marivirga sp. | reverse complement strand
GGCTTATCCATCTAAGACATTAGCGCTTAGAAAAAAAGATTAAACTCACTAAGAGCAGCGCAGAAGGAGTTGTCTTCTAGAGTTTTTAATGAATAAGAGCGGGTTCTCAGCCAGCGGCTGACCAGCCGCTGGCAGGGATTGCCCTACGGGCTACATAGTAACAGACCATTCGTCAGTCGGCGAATGGTCTTTTTTTTATGCAAAATTCCAACTGAAATCTATGCTAGTATGTTTAACGCTAATGAAATAAAGATTTGATTAATAGCTCCTTATAGCTACCACCTACCGGTAGTGTTTTGGCGGCAATGTGCACCATATTACCTTCCATGCTTTCCATCTCATGCAAATTAATGATGTAGGATTTATGAATGCGCATGAAACTTTCTGGTAATTGCTCTTCTAGCTTTTTCAACGACTCCAAGGCAATGATTCTTTTCCCATTCCTGGTAAAGAAGGATACATATTCTTTTAATCCTTCTATATATAAAATGTCTTGGTGTTTAACCTTGTGTAGCTTGTGATCTGCCTTTATAATAATATAATCTGTTTGTTCTTTCATTTTTTCATCGAGGTTTATAGCCGGATTTGGCTGCTGTGCAGGTCTGAGGTAAGCCTGTGCCTTTTGATAGCCGTGGAGGAATCTTTCAAAGCTGATAGGCTTTACTAAATAATCTATTGCATCCAACTCAAAACCTTCCAGGGCGTATTCTGGATAAGCAGTGGTGAAAATTACCAAGGGCTTATTTTGTAATGTCTTGACGAAACTTGTCCCTTTAATATCTGGCATCTGAATGTCCATAAAGAGCAGGTCTATTTTTCTATCAGCTAAGGCCTCTGTTAAAAGTAAGGGGCTTTTAACAGAAGCCAACAACGCTAAGTTGGGAAGTTTTGCGATATGATCTTCAAGCAGTTTTCTAGCTAAGGCCTCATCATCTACTATGGCGCATGTCATGATCATCGTAGGGCTATTGTTAGTTGCACAGTGAAACTTGATTGGTCTTCACTTATGGCCAATTGGCTTTTGTCGGGGTAAATTAAGGCTATCCTTTTTCTTACATTTTCAATACCTATGCCGCCAGTTTCGTCTTTTTGCAAGGAAACTTTAGGGAGTGAATTTATTACTGAGAAAATAATTTTGTCAGCTTCAACCAACAGCTTGATCGCTATGGTAGCATCACTTCCAGCCTCTATTTTGCTATGTTTAAAAGCGTTTTCTACAAAAGGTATCAGTATCATAGGAGCAATTTCAGCCGTTTGCTTTACCATATAATCAAAACTTACTTGCTCTATAATTCCCTCCTCCCGCAGCTGAAAAAGCGCTATGTAGTCTTTAATGTAGGCTATTTCCTTCTCAATAGCTACTTTCTCTTTATCATTGGCTTCATACAAATTATAACGGAGCATATTGGATAACTGCATGATTACTGATGGTGTTTTCTCTGATTTGGTTACCGCCAATGAATAAAGGTTGTTTAAGGTGTTGAATAGAAAATGCGGATTGATTTGTGACCGTAAGAATTTAAGCTCGGAGTTGAGGTTCTCGCCTTTTAGCAAAGCAGCCTCCTTTTCTTTTTTTGCTGAAATAGTGGCGATTTCTACTATGGTTGATAATAGCAACAAGAAAATGCCTAATAAATAGTTGAACATACTTCTGCTACCTGGAGGACCTGCTGGTCTTCTGGATTGCCGATCTGGACTAAAGAAAAGATTTCGTAGAATATCCAAAATAAACTCAAAAAAGTAAACGGAAATTATCAAAAGTCCGATTTGGGCTAAGACAAACCATAAATATCTCTTCTTGCTAAAGAGTTTAGGGATTAGTAAACCGATGTTTAAATAGACCATTGGCATCTGTACCAGCAGCAATAATATAGCTCTATTTACCGACAGCTCACTACTATACCTGCCTTCCAGTAAATAGTAGTTTAAGGCAAAATAAGCCACCCAAAAGGTCAGGTGGCCCATCGTCTTTAATACCAGTCCTTGTTTTGCTTTTTCCATATAATAGGGTGTTTTAAAAGCTATTTAATGCTTTAAAAATAAGACTTAATTACGCTGAATGGAAATATTATCAATAAAGAGGTGAAATAGTTCAACTAACTACCAAATAACTTCAACAACAGGCTTTTATCAACTTTTAGCCTCATTGGGCTCTAGCGCCCCAGATTGGTTGAGTTTATTTCCCGCTTGGTTGAATAAATTTAACCTAGCGCTAAGCATGGAGTATATTTAAGCATGTTACACTTAAAAATAAAAGAAATGAAAAAGTTATCATTAGTACTCGCAGGTATCATGTTCTTATTAACAGTGAATGTGATGGCACAAGGTAGAGGTGGGAATCCTGAAGAACGTATGAAAAAGCAAGTGGACCATTTAAAGGTGATGCTTGAATTGTCGGATGAGCAATTCGCTTCTATCAAGGATATTATGAGCAACAGTCAGGTGGAGATGAAAACGCTACAAGAAGATGCGCAAAAAGAAAGAGAAGCTAAGAATACAGATATGAAAGTGATCAGGACAGCTGAGCAAGAAGATATTAAATTACTCTTATCTGCTGATCAAAAAGTAAAATTTGAAGAGATGCTTAAAATGCGTGAAGAGCAAATGAATGGGCGTGAAGGTAGAGGGAAGGGTAAGCCAAAGCATAATAAATAGTAATTCATTTTTGGTAGAAAGTTTGAGGAGGAGTCGGCCATCGGTAGACACTCCTCTTGTTTATTTGTCACCCCATCCATTTACTGCGAACTTATGAGATTTATAAAAGTATATTTCACCCTTTTTGTAGCACTATTTCCATGCGGCCTCCAAGCCCAATCTCTGTATCAAATAACAGGTCAGATGGTAGATGCCAAGACAGAAAAAGGAGTAGTTGGCGCAGTTATTTCTTTGACAGCAGTGAATGATTCAGCTAGTAACAGAATGCAGGCGGTAACTTCAACTGAAGGTATGTTTGCCATAGTGTTGCAGGAAAAGGGTGCTTATAAGTTAAGTACACAGGCAGTAGGGTATTTGCCTTATGAACGTGTGATTGCTGTTATCGGTAATAAAAAGCTGGGTGCACTCCTGCTTAAAGAAGATTTTCAACTTTTAAATGAGGTGACAACTTATGGAAAGATTCCTCCTGCAGCGCAAAAAGGAGACACTACTTCCTTTAATGCCAAGGCCTTTAAGACGAGGCCTGATGCTGCTGCGGAAGGATTATTGATGAAGATGCCTGGCATGGAGATTAGCAATGGCACCGTAAAAGCGCAAGGTGAAGATGTACAACAAGTATTAGTAGATGGTAAGGTGTTTTTTGGAAACGATGCCACTTT
>JBKEFO010000332.1:0-3342 GCA_046709585.1 Marivirga sp. | reverse complement strand
AGTTCCTTCATCAATTGTTGAATGAAAGGTAATTGCTCAGGGTAGTAAACTTTCATATAATCTCCATCTTCAAGGCCTGCAGCATTAGCAGCTAGCTCAACTGCGGTGTCGAAGTTGCCTAAAACGTCTACCAAGCCTTTCTCTTTCGCTTCAATACCTGACCACACTCTACCAGAGGCTACTTCAAGTAAATCTTCAACCGACATATTTCTTCCTTGTGCCGCTTTGGACGTAAAATCCTCATAGATTTGGTTCACACTGCTTTGAATGATTTTTTGCTCTCCCTCATTTAAGGTCCTGGTCACTGTATAAAGGTTCGAAAATTCACCAGTTTGAACACCATCAAAGGTAATACCCATTTTGGTATTCATAAATTTGGATAAATCTGGAATAATAGAGAACACACCTATTGAACCCGTAATGGTATTAGGCTGTGCAACAATTGTATCACATCCCATAGCCATATAATATCCACCTGAGGCAGCAACACTAGACATGGAAGCAATAACCGGCTTCACCTCCTTGGCTAATTGCACCTCTCTCCACATCACATCTGAAGCCAAAGCACTACCACCAGGGCTATTAATCCTTAAAACAATCGCTTTCACCTTGTCGTCTAATCTCGCCTTTCTAATCTCTCTAGCAAACTTATCGGAACCAATTGAACCTGCTGCTCCGCTTCCGCTTACTATGTTCCCCTCCGCTACAATTACAGCAATCCTATTCGCTTTGTATTTATCGGCTACAAAGGTCTTCTTATAGGTACTTATTGAGACCATTGGAATATCCTTACCCTCGTCCAAGCCCGCAACTTCTCTTAGTTTGACCAAAACTTCATCGAAATACGCTAATTGATCTACCAAATTATAAGTAACTGCATCTTGAGGAGTTCTGACCAACATTTGCGATGATACCTCTGTCAGTTTAGTAAGCTCAATCTTGCGCGATAAGGCCACTTGTTTCAAATAGTGTCCATACACAGTATTTAACAGCGATGATATTTGCTCCTTATTAGCCTCACTCATATCCTTACGGATGAAGGGCTCTACAGCACTTTTAAAATTACCCACTCTGAATATCTGAGGCTCTATGCCTAATTTTTCAAACGTCCCCTTAAAAAATGTAACCTCTGAAGCTAATCCATTTAGCTCAAGCATTCCGGCAGGATTCAACATTAAATCATTTGCAACAGAAGCTACATAATAACCTGCTTCAGAAAACATTTCGTTATAAGCGAGTATGGGTTTACCTGATTCCTTAAACTTGATCAAAGCATTTCTGATCTCTTCTAGTTGTGCTAAGCCCGCAGAAGGCATACCTGCATCAAGAAAAATACCTTTAATCTTTTCGTCAGTTGCAGCATGATTTATTGCTTCTAAAGTCGTTTTCAAACTAATAGGTGTTGGTCCATTTCCCAAAGCTGCTCCTAATTCCGCGAAAGGGTCCTCCGATGCCATTTCAACAATAGGTCTGTTTAAATCCAATTTTAAAATTGAGTTGTCCGACACTTCTGCCTCGTCACCCGAAGCAGCGATCCCCACAAATAAGAAAAAGAGGCCTAAGAAAAATAAGGAAAAGGCTAAAAGTGACGCAAAGAATATTTTAAAAAAACTTTTCATAGATACTGATAAATTAAGATTGATGAGTTGTCATTTCAATTGGTTAGTTAAGAAATGAAATCTCCCACAAAAGTAAGGACAAAGAGGGCTATTAAAAAATTATTTTTATTGGTGGTCAGCAGGCCGTTTGGATGGCCAAGGCACGAATAAAACAAGCGGTCTTTGCCTTTTCAGCTGTGGTACTCTTAAAACTAATCTAATACTGGCTATATTTACATATGAATCAAAAAGGTACACACTCGCTAATATGAACGGTATTTACTTACTTCTAGGAACAAATTTAGGTGATAGATTTTCTAATATAAAAGATGCGATAAACTTATTAGAAAAGGAGAAAGTGGTGGTGATAAAACGCTCTTCGATTTATGAAACTGCAGCTTGGGGTAAAACTGATCAACAGGATTTCCTTAATCAAGTGGTTGAAGTAACGACCAACAACAGCCCATATGAATTACTAGAAACAATACTAAATGCAGAGCTCTCATTAGGAAGAGTAAGGAAAGAAAAGTGGGGCGAAAGGGTGATCGACATCGATATATTATTCTATCATGATCAAATAATAAGTACACCTAAGTTATCTATTCCGCATCCTGCGATTCATGAACGTTTGTTTACATTAAAGCCTCTAGCGGAAATTGCAGGTGAAAAAACCCACCCAAAGCATAGAAAGAAGCTAAAGGTTCTGATGGACGAATGCAGCGATAAACTACCAGTAGCTATTTGGAAATAAGGTTATTACACCATTTTAATTTGAGTTCGAAGAGTTTTATATCCTATCATTTTTATGTATATTGATAGAAACCATAACCCTATAAATATAAACTACGATGAAAAAAACCATTTTATTCTTAACATTTCTAGGACTCGTATTCCTCAGTGGATGTGGACAATCAACATCTGAAAATGAAAACACTACTACAATAGAAAAAGAGCAAGAACTAGCTAATGAAGCAAAAGATGAAAGTATGACTGCCAAAGAAGATGCTGAGGCGACGGAAGAATCTGTTGATAAATTATTGGAAGATATATAAACCTAAATTACTAAAGACATGAAAACTTTAAAAAGTATTATTTTTTTAATGGTGTTAGCTTGTTCAACATTTACTTATTCGACTGTCCGTGCCCAGGAAAATTCTCAGGAAAAGAAAAAACAAAAAAAGGAGAAAAATGAGCTAAAAGCAGAAGTTATAAAAGAGGTTGAATTTGAAAATGAATTGGACAAAGAGCATCAAAAAATGCACTCTATGGAAAAAGAGGGGATTGATAATGTTCATAGCCACAAAGACAGTACTGCAGTAAATACCCATGGTATTCATAAGGAAGCGATGCAGAAAGATGAGTTTGGGCATTTAAGGTCCGAAGAGGCAAAAGCTAAAATGAAAGATGCCCATAATAACATGATGCAAGCAAAAGAAAGTATCGAGCGTATGGAAGAAAAAATAGCCATGGCTAAGGAGAGATTATCTGCCGCAAAAGAAGCCGGAGAATTATCTAATGAAGAGTATGCAGCCAAAGAAGTGAAAATTAAAATGGCAGAAGAAAAGCTAGCTTCAGCAAAAACCACAATGGAAGCTCATCATGACAAAGTACACGCTAAAATGATGCAGGCAAAAAAGAAGGAGTCAAAAATAAAAGAAGAAGAAATGGATAATGATTGATCATTTCACAGCATAGAATAAGAAAAGCCAAGCTTTCTAGCTTGGCTTTTCTTATTCTATGCTGT
>JBKEFO010000331.1:0-3365 GCA_046709585.1 Marivirga sp. | reverse complement strand
TCTTCACCTCTTCAAAAGAGATAACTTCTATTTCTTCTAATTGATCTGCAGAATAGACAAAAGCAGAAATTTTGAAAGGAGTGTCTTTTGTAAGACCTGTGTAAACAGCCTGCCCGGGAGGTAAGCCAGCATTTGTTGTACTTTCGCGGAACATACCACGAATACCGGTGTATAAATTAAGCGGCTCCTGTACTAGAAGCCGCTTAGGAAGGTCAATTATCTTTTTTGTAAACTTATCCATTCATAGAGATAAGGAATTCATCGTTATCCACAGTACCTTTCATTTTAGTTAGCAATAATTCCATTGCTTCACCAGAATTCATGTCGGCCATAAATTTACGTAAAATCCAAACTCTTTGCAGCTCTTCCTTGCTCATCAATAAATCTTCTCTTCTCGTACCAGAGGCAGTTACATCGATAGCAGGGTAAACACGCTTATTCGCTAATTTTCTATCTAATACCAGCTCCATGTTACCAGTACCTTTGAATTCTTCAAAGATTACTTCATCCATTTTAGAGCCTGTTTCAATCAATGCAGTTGCGATAATGGTCAATGACCCTCCGTTTTCTACATTTCGAGCAGCACCGAAGAATCTTTTAGGTTTATGAAGTGCATTGGCATCAACACCACCAGAAAGTATTTTACCACTTGAAGGTAATACCGTATTATACGCTCTTGCCAGTCTTGTAATAGAATCGAGCAGGATAACTACATCATGACCACATTCTACCATCCTTTTGGCTTTCTCAAGGACCATACTGGCAACTTTTACATGTCTGTCAGCTTGCTCGTCGAACGTTGAACTGATTACCTCTCCTTTAACGGAGCGTGCCATGTCTGTTACTTCCTCAGGTCTTTCGTCAATTAATAGAATAATTAGGTAACATTCAGGGTGGTTTTCTGCTATTGAGTTAGCGATTTCTTTGAGTAAGACTGTTTTTCCTGTCTTAGGTTGTGCTACAATCATACCCCTTTGCCCTTTACCTATAGGAGCAAATAAATCCAAGATCCTCGTTGAGTACTTATTAGGCTTACCGCTTAAGTTTAATTTCTCTTCTGGAAATAGTGGTGTTAGGTATTCAAATGGAACCCTGTCTCGTATCTCTTCTGTGGTCTTTCCATTAACAAAAGACACCCTTAGTAGAGCGAAATATTTCTCACCTTCTTTTGGAGGACGTATTTGCCCTTTCACAGTATCACCAGTTCTTAAACCGAATAATTTTATTTGTGACGGCGAGACGTATATATCGTCTGGACTAGCTAAATAGTTATAGTCAGATGATCGTAAGAAGCCGTAGCCATCTTGCATCATTTCTAAAACTCCTTCATTTTCAATAAGGCCATCAAAATCGGTAATGTCAGCCTTCTTTACTTTAGGAGGTCTGTTTTCATTCTTCTGTGGTCTATCACCCTTTTCATTTGGGCCATCGGTTCTTTCGTTCCTCTTATTATCCTTCGCCTTGGGGCTGTTAGGTTTATTTTCCTCAGACTGCTCGTCCTGTTCCTTTTTTTCTGGTCTAGGTCTAGGTCTAGGTTTAGGCTTTCGCTCAGTTAATTCTTTTTTCTCGTCTTTAGGACTGTCTTCTTTCTCAACAGCTTTAGACTCATCTTTCTCCGCAGCTTTTAGCTCTACTTTTTTCTCGACTATTTCTGCTGGCTTAACTTCTTTAACCGGTCTTTTTGCTACTGGTCTTGGGCTAGCTTCTGCAGCTGTTGGTTTTCCTTCTTTTTTAGGAAGCTCGCTTTCTGGGAGTAAAGCTTGCTGATCAAGAATTTTGTAGATTAATTCCTTTTTGGGTAATTTCTTGTATTGTGAAACACCTAATTTTTCCGCTATTTCTTTTAGTTCAGAAAGTAGCTTCAAGTTTAATTCTTCAATATTATACATAAAGGTTTTGCTTGTTTGGGAGTTGTTATCCCTGTTTATTGGTATGATTATTTGAGTTATTATATTCGGATTTATTTAGAATGAGTATTTGATCATGTCTCATCCTGCGTTGGATAGTACAATGATATGCTAAGTGGGCTTAATTGTCAAGGAAAAAGTAAATTATAAACAGAAATATCATTTTTACTCGTTATAAAGTTCCATTTAGCTTCAAAATTCGTTTATTTTGACAAAAATATATTTAGATGTTACAAGTTGCTTATTTGCGCGAAGAAAAAGAGCTAGCTATCAAAGGGCTTAGCAAAAGAAATATCCTTGATGCGGAGGCATTGATTAATAATGTTATTGCCTTGGATGATAAAAGGAAAAATACACAGACTTCATTGGATGCTATTTTGGCAGAAATGAATACTGCTTCTAAAAGTATTGGTGCACTAATGCAACAGGGTAAGAAAGAAGATGCAGAAGTTGCCAAGGCTAAAATATCTCATTTAAAAAGTAACAGCAAGCTCCTACAAGAGGAATTAAATAGTACTGAGGACCAACTACAAAAGGCGTTATATAATATTCCAAACATTCCACACCCGGATGTAAAGGCGGGCAAAGGCGAAGATGACAATGAGATTTTATCGGAGCATGGAGAGAAGCCTGTCCTTGGAGCTGATAAAAAACCGCATTGGGATCTTATTAAAGATTATGACATCATTGATTTTGAGTTAGGTGTAAAAATCACGGGCGCTGGATTTCCAGTGTATAAGGGTAAAGGTGCTAGAATGCAGAGGGCCTTATTGAATTTTTTCTTAGATGAAGCGGAGAAACAGGGCTTTAAAGAAATTCAACCCCCTGTAATGATCAATGAAGCAAGTGGCATTGGTACAGGTCAATTGCCTGATAAAGAGGGACAGATGTACCACATTGAGGATATGGACCTCTATATGATTCCTACAGCAGAAGTTCCGCTAACTAACATGTATAGAGATATCATCTTGGAAGAATCTGACTTGCCGGTAAAGATGGCAGGCTATACGCCTTGTTTTAGAAAAGAGGCAGGATCTTGGGGAGCACATGTACGTGGGCTAAATAGATTGCACCAGTTTGACAAAGTGGAAATTGTGCAAATTCAACAGCCTGATAAATCATATGCAGCCTTAGAGGAGATGAGTGCGTATATCCAAAGTTTATTAAAAAAGTTAGAGTTGCCTTATCGTGTTTTAAGACTTTGTGGCGGAGACCTTGGCTTTACTTCAGCCTTAACCTATGATATGGAGGTATGGTCCGCAGCTCAGGAGAGATGGCTAGAGGTGAGTTCTGTTTCTAATTTTGAGACCTATCAAGCAAACAGATTGAAACTTAGATACAAAGACGCAGACAAGAACAAGCAACTACTACATACCCTAAATGGAAGTGCGCTAGCATTTCCTAGAATCTTAGCATCTATCATTGAAAACAATCAAACGCCTGAAGGCATTAAAGTAC
>JBKEFO010000330.1:0-3391 GCA_046709585.1 Marivirga sp. | reverse complement strand
GGCTGCCACAGTTACGGTTCCCGCACCGGTGATAGAGAGTGTATTTCCTGATAAAGTAGCTGGTCCGCTAACAATAGAGAAACCTACCGCTAAAGCAGAAGAGGCCGTTGCAGAGAGTACAAAGTCAGCATCGCCGAAAGTTTTGCCCGTTAGTGCATTAAAAGTAATAGTCTGTGCAGCCTTAGCGACAGTAAAAGCTTGTGTTTGTTGAGTTGCTGCATTGTAGTTTACATCTCCACTTTGATTGGCTGCCACTGTTACGGTTCCCGCACCAGTTATGGATAAGGTATTCCCTGATAGAGTAGCTGGCCCGCTAACAATAGAGAAACCTACCGCTAAAGCAGAAGAGGCCGTTGCCGAGAGTACAAAGTCGGCATCGCCGAAAGTTTTAGGCGATAAAGACGCAAAGCTTATGGTCTGTGAAGCTTTTTCGACTTCAATGACTACTATTTGACTATTTTTATTGGAGGTAAGCACGGGATCTCTGACTTCGAGTGTGATGCTGGTGCTCCCTGCAAAATTAGGCGTTCCAGAAATGCTGTACGTGTCATCACCATTATCAATAAAGGTTACTCCGGATGGTAATGTACCCAATGCAATAATTACCTCAGTAGGATCTGCTTCTAAGTCTGTAACTTGTATTAAATAGTCATAAGTAGCACCGTAAGTAATAGGAGCTGGTGGACTGGAAGTAAAAGTAGGATTAGTCTGACTGTAAGCATTCTGCTGGCCAATAAAATATATTATGGAGAGAAGTAAAAGGCTCGACAGAAACTTTCCTTTGAAAAAGGCAGAATTCATAAGTTTAATAGTGATATTTTACTCGAAAAATACAAAAAATTAACCGTAACACTTTATCTTAGGCTCAGCTTTTCGATTAAACAATGATTATGTTAGTGATTTTTTGGTGCTGCCTAGGCATCGTTCTGTATACCTACCTTGGTTATCCAATGGTTTTAATTTTTTTCGTTAAAATAAAGAGACTTCTTAGTAAACAGGATCTAATTTTTTATGTAAAGAAGGAACTGCCAGAGGTAGACCTAGTGATAGCCTGCTACAATGAGGCGGACATATTAGAAGACAAGATTCGAAACACTCTAGCCATAGATTACCCGTCAGAGCTAATAAATATACATTTCGTTACTGATGGAAGCAATGATGAAAGTGGCTTAATATTATCTAAATATGCAATTATTAATCATTTGCATTCTGATGAACGAAAGGGAAAAAATGCAGCGATCAATAGAGTTCTTCCACTGCTCAAAAGTTCCATTCTGATATTCTGTGATGCCAACACTTTTTTAAATAAGGAAGCTATTTTCAATATCGTGCGACATTATAAAGATCCTAAGGTGGGTGCGGTAGCTGGCGAGAAACGGGTGTTTTCAACAGGTGATAATGAAAATGCAGGTGCAGGTGAAGGGGCATATTGGAAGTATGAGTCTCAGCTTAAGAAGTGGGACTCTGAGTTGTATTCAGTTGTCGGAGCGGCAGGAGAGCTATTTTCTGTCAGAAAGAATTTAATGGATGCGGTACCTGACGGGATTATTATCGAGGACTTCTATTTATCCGTTAAGATAGCTATGAACGGATTTAAGGTACGCTATGAGCCAGAGGCGTATGCAATGGAGGCAGGTTCTTCATCAATTGCGGAAGAACGAAAACGAAAGGTTCGGATATCTGCAGGGGGTTTGCAAGCTGTAGCTATTTTCTTCCCACTTCTCAATTTCTTTAAATACGGCCTTTTTAGCTTTCAATATATTTCACATAGGTTTTTACGATGGACGCTAGCGCCACTAAGTTTACTTTTACTAATCATTACTAATGTAGCTTTGGTTTATGTTGAGGCAGGTATGTTTTATTGGCTTACTGCAGTTGGTCAGCTATTCTTTTATTTATTAGCATTTATCGGGAACCTACTTGAGTTAAGCGGTAAAAGCAGTAAAGTGTTTCTAATACCATTCTACTTTGTGTTTATGAATTTGACAGTTTATCAAGGATTTTTGAGGCTCGTCAAAGGAAAACAATCTGCTGTATGGGAAAAATCTAAAAGGGCGAAATTGGGTTAAATACCTTCTAGTATTGAGAATACTTTCTTGATCTTAGGCACTGCTGCCAAGTTCATTATCATCATTAAGAAATCACCTTCTCGTATGATGAAATTATCTTGCGGGTTTTTATGTACAGTGCGAGTTCCTTCTTCCTCTCGAGCAAGGCCGATCAAAATAACATTATAGTTTTTCTTCAGTTCGTAAAAGGATTTATCATACTCTTGATCGATAAATGGGTTGCCTGATAATATTCGGAATTGCTTTATGTCGTAATCTGTTTCTGTGACAGGATAAGCCAGAATTTCTTCAGAATATTGCGCTACATCAGGTTCAAACATATAACTAGCCAACAGCCTTGATGCGATTTCATTTTTTGAGATGGCATATTTTACGCCGGCACTAATAAATGTCTGCTTCAGGTTAGCATTCTCAAGTGTCACAATAAATTGCAATTCACTAAAACATTTTTTAATGTTGAGGATATAAACTAATTTATCAGTATCGTTTTCTAAGTTTATAAAAACGGAGCTACATTTTTCAATATTCGCTTTTTCTAATAGTTCAAAATTCTCGTAATCAGAATAGAGAATAAAGACATGCTTTTTATCGTATATCTCATGCATTAAATCTATATTTCCACGGTCTTTAGTGACAATAGCCACTTTTCTTCCGGCCCTGATTAATTGATCAATAACTGTTTTTCCAAATTGAGTCCAACCTATAACCACAATATGATTCTGAAAAGAGGTTCCTTGCATACCTAACTTATTATTTTCGTTTATGTTACTAATAATATTTGAGAATTGGCCTATTAGAATTCCGTAAACTCCTAGACTAAGGAATAAAAATATGTAGCCAATTATACGGCCCCCATCTGATTTTGGGACGATGTCGCCATAGCCAACCGTCGTTAAGGTAACTATGGAGTACCATACGGCATCACTTACTGTCTGTATAGCAGAGTTTTCCACTAGCAGCTCATAATTTAATAATCTAAAGATTAAAAATATATAAACAGCTATAAATAAGAAGCTAAATAAAATAAGTTTTCTGTAATTAGAAATTTGAACCATTTATACTTTTATACCAATAATTAATATGTCATCTGTCTGGGGAGTATTACCTCTCCATCTTTGAAATTGTGATTCTAATGAATGCTCTTGTTCCCTTGGAGGTAAGTAACTAATCGACTTTAAAAAATCATAAAAATTTTGCTTCATGAATTTTTTATCATGCGGTCCTCCAAACTGATCTTGGTATCCATCGGAACTTAAATATAGCATACTTCCACTTGTAAGTGGTATGTTTTGTTTGCTAAATATTTTTTGTTGGAAATGAGC
>JBKEFO010000329.1:0-3414 GCA_046709585.1 Marivirga sp. | reverse complement strand
GGTGGCGTACAGGCACGCTTTCAGGCACTTCTTGCTTTATGTTTCGAAAATCCAATGGTTATACCTACGCTGTAATCCTCAATTCAAGTGTTTGGATGGGACACCGTTTTAACAAATATATCCAACGCCTTATGGATGGTGCTGTACATCTTATAGATGACCAAAACAAAATAGACCTCCTGTGGCAAAATAGGCCCGAGAAAAGTATACTGCCCTATGTTATTTAGCCGTTTATCAAAAAAATAAAACTTACTTTTTCATTAACAGTTAAGATATAATGTATTTAAGTGATACTTTTTAGTTTAAAGAAGCTTACGTCAAAAATTAATAAAATATGAAGAATATCTGGATCTACAGTTTCCTAGTTTTATTTAGCATAAATCTAATGGGGCAAGAGATGGTGTCGAAAAGCAAAGCCATTGCTAAGCTGTCGCCAACAAAAGAGCAATCGATGGAGGCTAGATTGGTCGCTGGACTTTTAAGTCAATACCATTATGAAAAGACGCCTATTGATGATTCACTATCAAGAGTAATTTATAAGAGCTTCATCGAAACGCTAGATGCCAATAAAAACTATTTTCTAGAAGAGGATATCAATTACTTGGGCAGGTTTGAGGATAGATTAGACGACCATATAAAATTGGGCTATCTACTTTCCGCCTATGAAATCTTCAACACCTTTCGTGACCGTTTTCTGGCACGTATGGATTATATAAAAAAGGAGATCGATTATGACTTTGATTATAGCACAGAAGAGTACCTTATAGTGGATAATGATTCCGTTCAATGGGCTAAGAACACCGAAGAATTGAATCAACGTTGGAGAAAGTTGATCAAAAGCCAGGCCTTAGATTTGAAATTAGATGGGAAAGCAGATACTGCTATTGCGAGCTTAATAGCAGAGCGATATGAGCGGCTTTATACAACCATTAGTGATTATGAGGGAAGAGATGTCTTTCAGCTATACATGAATAACTTCGCGGAAAGTTTTGATCCGCATACCAATTATTTTTCACCTATCACATCAGATAATTTTCAAATACGCATGAGTCAATCTTTAGAAGGCATTGGTGCAACCTTGACTTCTCAAAATGACTACACCAAGGTTTCCTCTGTAGTGCCTGGCGGGCCTGCATTCGAAAGTAAGCTCATTAATACTGATGACAGGATATTGGCTGTTGCTCAAGGTGTAAGCGGAGAGTTTGTTAATGTTGTTGGCTGGAGGTTAGATGACGTCGTACAGCTTATCAGGGGGCCGAAAGGAACCATCGTAAGACTTAGCATTATAAAAGCTGGTAAGGCTGTCAGTAGTAGCATTCCTGAAGAAATTACTATTGTTAGAGATAAAATCAAATTAGACAATCAAGTACCCGTTGGTGAGGTGCGAGAAGTATACAGAGAGGGTATAAAATATGCGATAGGCGTAATTACCATCCCATCGTTTTATTTAGAATTTGAGGCCCGTCAAAATGGAGAAGCATATGGTAGCACCACGGGTGATGTAAGTAAAATATTAATAGATTTTAAAGCGCAGGATGTAGATGGCATTGTGATCGACCTAAGAAGCAATGGTGGGGGTTCTTTACAAGAGGCGATTGATTTGAGTGGCCTATTTATAGCAGAAGGACCCGTTGTACAAATTAGAAATACTGATGGCACGATAGAAATTGGGAAGGATAAAAACCCTGAAATGACATATAATGGTCCTATGACTATTTTGACAAACAGATTTAGCGCCTCCGCGTCAGAGATTTTCTCTGCAGCCTTAAAGGATTATAAAAGAGGGGTTTTGGTAGGAGAGACCACCTTCGGAAAGGGAACAGTACAGAATTTAATATCCCTCAATCAATTTGTACCAAAGGTAGAGGATAAATTAGGTCAGGTAAAGTTAACCTTAGCAAAGTATTATAGAATAAATGGCGAAAGTACACAGCATAAAGGTGTGACGCCAGATATCATTATGCCATCACCATACGAAGCAGAGGATTTTGGTGAAAGTGGTTACCCCAGAGCCTTAAAGTGGGATGAAATTAGTGGTACTGCCTACGAGCCGACGACCTTCGTGACAGAAGCTGTTTTGGCAAGCTTAAACCAGAAACACCAAGAGCGATTAAATAATACGGCCTATCTTAAGAATCTCAGCAGAGATGTAGAGGAATCGTTAAAGAACCAGCAGCTTAAAGTAATCAGCTTGAATTATGAGCAGCGAAAGCAAGAAAATAAGGAAGCCTTAAGAAAAAGGAATGAGTCAACAGCCATGAATGAATCATTGAAGGAAAAAGGCAATGATGAAAGTAAGGTGAATACAGATGCAGACATCAGTGATCCTTATTTACGCGAGTCTATTGTGGTTTTGGCAGATCTAATTGCCTTAGGGATTGGTTAATTATCCATAAAAGCAGACTTTACAAGCAGCTTGATACTATTATAGATATCAAGCTGCTTTTTTATGTAGCAAAATTTTAGGAGGAAAGGATTTTCTTTCTGCATGGGAAAGATAGCGCAAAGGAAACTTAAGTAGCTGATGCTTGATGCTATTTTTATCCTCCAGCGGCAGCCATATTATATAATTTCCTGTTATTGTACTCTAGTGATAATCCTATGTTGAATGCTAAAACAATATGAGCATGAGATAAGCTTTATGGAGGTAATAGTTGAGGAAAACACTAAGCCTATTTTAAGTATGCTTACTTTGTGAGTAGGGGTGTGTTATTATTGCTTTGACGAGTTCATTCATACAGTCAAGGCAAATTCCGATTTGTTACTATACCCAGAACAGAAAACTGAAGTCTCATCCTGATAAAATTGTTTTCAAGATCTCTTGAAAGGCATACGCGACCGATAATAGAGCAGATCTATTTTTTATGACAATATTCCCTGGAGAGCCAATAATACCTCCAAAAAAGAAATCCTTAAAACCACTATAAAAGTCTAAACCAACACTAAAGTATTCTGTCGCTTGTTGTCTTAACCCAAAAGTATAAATAAATTCAGTCTGAGAGGCTAAAAGTGATAATGGATTATGGTCTTTTGCACCCCATTGTCTACTTATTAGCCCCGTATTCTCAGACCAATTAATATCCAATAATTAAGGCACAGAAATGGGCATTTCACAGGTAATATGTTGTTGCGTAGCTGTTTAATCTAATGATCCTCTCCCATACCAATATATGCGATCTACAAGAGGTGATTTGCTCTCTGCTCGCAAGTAAATGTTAATTCCAGACGCTACTTGAAACCTGTTCATCAAAGTTTTTGAAATACCAACACCTTTGCGAATTCCCATCGCAGGGTGGTCTTGTGTATCAAATGCCGATACAGCAAATTTTGTTATTCGCACTCCGGAATTGACGCTAAGGTTATAGCAATTTTTCTTTCCCGAATTTTCTTGCGCACCTGCGAAAGAAGCCACAG
>JBKEFO010000328.1:0-3418 GCA_046709585.1 Marivirga sp. | reverse complement strand
CTATGAAGGCCGCGCTGAAGGCCTTGACAGATGATTAGTGTGATGAATGCATGCAAATAAGAAAGGGCTGAATCATCTTCAGCCCTTCTCAAACATTTAAAACCAAACCAAACTATTATTAATCTACTAAGGTTACCAAATCCTCTATGGGCTTCCTTACTTTTTTCAAATTTACCAACCAGTCATTGTCTGCATTTCTGTAACCTAAAGGCAATAAAACACAGCTTTTCAATCCTTTTTCTTTAAGGGTTAAGATTTTATCTAGTGCTTCTGGATCAAAACCTTCCATAGGCGTACTATCTACTCCCTCAAATGCTGCAGCTGTCAAGGCTGCTGTAAAAGCAATGTATGCTTGTCTTGCAGCATGGTTGAAGTTTTCCTCTGCGGATTTCTTAGGGTACTGTCCTAATAATTGCTGACGGTAGTTCTCCCAACCTTCATTTTTAAAACCTCTCACTTTGTTAACCATATCGAACATATAGTTGATGCGCTCTTCCGTATAGGTGTCCCAAGCAGCAAACACTAATAAGTGTGAGCAATCAGATACCACTGGTTGATTCCAGGCAATTTTTCTGATTTCATCCTTCACCTTTTGGTTAGTCACTACTATTATCTCGAAAGGCTGTAAGCCACTAGAAGTAGGAGCCAATGAGGCTGCTTCTATGATGTTGTCAAACTTATCTTGAGGTATTTTTTTACCATTCATGGCTTTGGTAGCATAACGCCAATTCAACTTATCTAGTAATTCCATATTAGATTCTTATTTATCTATTTAATCGTTTAATTTTTTTTGAAAATTTGTGCTTGATTTTTTCAAGCATGTGTGCGTTTCGCGATTCTTACCGCTTAGATAAGATATCCATCCACTTGCAAAGAGTAGTCTTAAGGTTGTTTACTTCTTCAGTACTCATGTCTCCCGAAGAAACTTCTTCCATAAGCTGGTGCGGGATTTGTGCAGCGGCATCGTGCATGCTTTTACCTTTCTTGGTGAGCTTAACGATAACTGCTCTCTCATCCTCCTTTGACCTCCTTCTTTCAACAAGCCCTTGTTTTTCCATTCTTTTTAAAAGGGGTGAGACGGTGTTAGTATTTAGTAACAGCTTTTGAGTGATGTGGTTAACGGAAACTTCATCATTTTCCCATAGTACTAACATGACTAAATACTGAGGATAGGTTAAGCCTAAATTATCCAAGTATGGTTTATAAGCTTGGGTAATCAGCCTTGAGACAGAGTACATCGGAAAGCACAGCTGATTTTCAAGTAATAGCTGCGGCCTATCCATTACTGGTCATTTTTCTATTTCTCCATGCTTTCCAAGCATTGGATGACCATAAAGCCCACACTACTAATAGTGGCTGGAAGAACAAACGAATCAATCTGGCACTGTCAGAATTTAAAGCACCAAATGCATCTTTAGCGTTTATATATTGTGAGATATTGCCTGGGAATATAAGAATGAAAAAAATAGCCAAGGCCCATCCTGCATATACCCTTTGATTTTTCCATAGTAGTAATGATCCTCCTAAAATAATCTCGACAATACCTGATAAGATGACTACCAAATCTTTCTCTAGCGGTACCCAGTCCGGAACCTGTGCTTGGAAGTCCATTCTATTAAAAGATAGGTGGCTTATACCAGCATAGATCATAAATATTGCCAATAATACTCTAAAAATATTTTGTGTTGTAGATGTCGAAATATAATGTTTCATAAATTATCGTTTACAATATAGTCGTGTACGATGTAAAAGTAAAAAATGTTTTATAACCAACCAAATTTTCAAAAATTTCAGTTAGCGCAAAATTGGTGTAACTATACCGTCGCTGTTTTGCTCCTTTTTGAGATTAACCAATATTTCATGCAAGGTTTCAGCGGCAAGTCCATGAAGTACCAAGTTATATGCTGCTCGGTACGAGGTGGTAGGAACCATAGGGTGTTTGTTATTTACCAACCCTAAATGGGCCGGTGTACCTAATATTTGCGCCGTATAGATCGCAATGGTTTCATCGAGCTGTAAGGAATTGGAGGCTCTTACAAAGTCGTTAGCGGTGAGAAAGAGTTGATAAAAAGGCGTGAATAGCTCAATAGATGAGCGAAGATCTAGCACATTAGTCCATTTGTTCGGGAAGTCAATGTGATTGAATTGATCTTCCGTTATCATCTCGGTATTTACCTTTTCTATTTTTTTAATAATGACATCCTTTTCTTTTAGCTGCTTATTAAGTTTAATCACAAAGTTGTACAAATTCAAATCATGGTTTAAGAAAAGGTCGTCTTTTACACCTTCGAAATCGTAGGGTTTCAGTGGACTGGTGGTAAGCTCTATACCGTCAATGTTGGCAGCGATAAACGCTAGTACCTCACTGCCCACATGAAAATGCCTAAATATAAGCAGGTTGGCATTGGGGCTTACAAAGTGCTTTAATCCCCAAGCAAGAATGCGGTGTAGCAGTCTGGAGGAATTAAATAGTTTAGGGAAGAAGAATTTAAAAATATGGATGAAAAACATGCTGATCTTTGACCAAAAAGTAATCAAAGGAAGCAAATAGCGTGTAGACCTAGAATCATTATCAGCCAATAAAGCTTGCTTTGTTTGCTTGTTGATGGGCACACTGCTGTCTAGGTAGAGTGCCAACCAAGGATTCGGATCTCTAATATCATGCGTTAATGTATCAAATGAATTCGTTTTCATATGTGTAATTTAATAATTCCCCAATTCTTCTAACTGCATTTTGTATAAATAGGCTGTTGTTTTCGCGGTCTTAACTATTTTCTTCGCTAGCGCCTCATGCATAAAGGGATGTTCCAGTGCACGCTCTAAATTTTGAAAATGTTTCTCGTCAGCTACCCCATGGTAAGTGAAAAATGATACCTGCTCATTTTTGAGTTTAAGCTGATCTTGTATCATTTCTCCCCAATAGGCAGCAAGTCTTTTACCAATCCCTTCGATGATAAACATGGCCCCTAGCAGGTCTATGGGATTCGCTTGGCTTGCTTGTTGGAACATGAAAGCACTTAAGGCGACGCTACCAATATTTTTTTCTCCTGACTGAATTCGCTCTATTGGCATTCCAAGGTTCTGGAAGTTTTTCTCCAACATTTGGTAGTCCTTATGTTCGGCAGCCGTATGTTTAATAAAAGCAGAACGTAGCTCAAATAATTCAATGTCGATGTTAGACGCAGCCCTAGAGATCCACTGTGATCCATCAATTACTTGTTGCCGTAAATCATGTAGCAGTAATTCGTAGTCTTCTATTTTTAGTGTTCCCGCATGAATTTTCTGAATGATCGGCACTTGTTGTAGGTCTCTTTCAAATCCAATCCATATCTGTGAAAGCTGGCGTACCAGCCATTGCGAAAGCTCACCTCCATCTATGTTCAAAGCTGGTGCTGAAACGGCCCTTATAGGATAACTT
>JBKEFO010000327.1:0-3418 GCA_046709585.1 Marivirga sp. | reverse complement strand
AATCACCAATTTAAGGTTCGTCAGGTACCTTGACTTCACATGAAATTTATAGCTCCCTCCTGATAAGTTAGTATATTCTTTTCTCACCTCTTGGGTCCATTGGGAATAGCCTTCCTCGAAGCCTTCCAAATAGTAGGCGTATTCGAGTTCTCCTTTCAAAAAGCTTGGAGTAGCGTAGCGAAATGTAAGGCTTTTATTTTTACCATGAGGTACGTCAATTACCTCTTTATCATTTCGAACATAAAGCGTACTATCATCATTTATAATAGTCCTTACCAAGCTTTTAGGCTGGAAATTATAATCATATGGTGAGATTCCTACCCTTCTTATATAGTTTACCCCTAAGACGGTAGCTAACCATATGTTGCCCCTGCGATCTACCTTCATAGACAAGGCATAGTTCATCTTTAAACCGTCCGACTTGTCCATTGTTCTGATTACCTCTCCTCGTTCATTAAAGAAGACAAATCCATTCTCCCAAGTACTCGCTATCATTACACTGTCGTTCAACCGCTCATAGCCAAATAAAGCCCTGTTACCGCTTTCAAAGTACTTACTGGCTTCCGTTTCAAGCTTCTCTGTTTGGTAGGAAAGCGAGTCATATTTAAAAAATCCGCTCTCTGAGGTATAAATAATCCACTCACCTAAAGCATTTTTCTCTATGTTAAAAGCAGCATCATCTTTAAACTTAAAATCTGTATTGACCATTTCAATGGTATCACCCACCAATCTAGCTAAACCCTTCTCGTAAATTGATAAAATAACTTCATCCCCGATTTTGAAAGCATGCGACAGTTTAACGGGGATCTTTTTATTTATTTCCCCATCCCAAATAACAAGGTGTTCGTAGGAACTGAAATACACCTTCCCCTTGAGTTCAAATATATACCATATAGACGTATATTCATTCCCATCAGCAAGTTGATTAAGTATTGTGGTATAGCGCATTATCCCATTGCCATCCCTCTGGTAATAGCCAATCTCAAAGCCATCAGAAACATAAATTTTGTCCTCAATAATTTTAAGATTTATAACCGCACCAAAGTTATTATTTTGATGCAACTGCCAATTGCTACCATCAAACTCCAATAGCCCATTTTCATTACCAAAGAAAACAATACCATCCTCATTTATAGCTACCTTACTATTATAGGCTGCAGCTTTGTAATCTGAGCCATCAAAGAAATAGGCTACCAACGAGTCTGTAGTGATCGTATTTTTTAAATTTGTTACTGAAACACTATCAATTGGTTGGTAATTTTGTAGCGTATCGATGCTTTGCAGCGCATAGGCAGAGTTGCAAAAACATAAATATACCGCAGTACACGTGAGAAGATGTTTCCAGAACAATTTTCGCGACTCAGTATAGTGTATATTTAGTGGCATATTTACAACATTCAAGATAGCTTATTTTTAAGCATTTAAATCTATTTGATAAAATTACAAGACCAAGCTATCTAATTCCTCGATAATTAAGCTCTTAAAGCAAAAAAGCTCAACCCAGTATACCGAGTTGAGCTTTTAATTTCTCTGCAGAGAAATTCTTTTAGACCATTTCTATTATCTCTTCATTAGCGTTAAGAAAATGGTACTCTGTAATGGCTAGTGAACTATCTTTTATAAGCTTAATCCACTTACCATACTTGAAGAACCATTTATTTCGCTTAGAATATATTCCCTTTGAATAATAAGAATATAAAAACGGATGAACTGCTATCGCTAATGATTTTTCATTTTGCTTTATCAAAAGATGCTCCAAATCTTGCTCTAGCTTATCTGTTACAAGTATAGACGCCGTAATTTTGCCTGTGCCGTTGCATGTTGGGCATAACTCCTTTGTAATAATATTAACTTCGGGCCTAACTCTCTGCCTCGTTATCTGCAGCAAGCCAAACTTTGACAAGGGTAACACAGTATGCTTCGAGCGATCATTTGCCATAAAATCCTTCATGCTTTTAAACAAAAGCTTTTTGTTTTCCGGATTTTTCATGTCAATAAAATCGATCACAATTATACCCCCCATATCTCGGAGTCTCAATTGCCTAGCAACTTCTTTGGCTGCCTCGATGTTTGTATTGAGCGCTGTATCTTCTTGGCTTTCCTCGGCATTTGATTTATTACCACTGTTGACATCAACAACGTGTAGTGCTTCAGTATGCTCAATAATTAAATAACCGCCCCCCTGAATATTAACTGATTGACCAAATAATGACTTAAGCTGACGCTCAATCCCAAAATGTTCGAAAATCTTGTTTTTTCCGTTGTAAAGCTTGGCTATTTTTTCTTTTGCTGGATCAAACTTCTGAATGAAAGTTTTCACCTCAGCGAAAGTTGCTTCATCGTCTATATGGATGCTGTCAAATGATTCATTCAACATGTCTCTCAGAATAGAGGATGCTCTACCTACCTCACCAATGATCTTATCCTTTGGCTTGGCGGTTCTCAATTTCTTAATACCCTCTTCCCAGGTATCTAATAAATTTCGTAGATCTGTATCAAGTTCTGCTACTTCTTTGCCTTCAGCAACAGTTCTGATGATTACACCAAAATTTTCTGGCTTAATAGAAGAAATTAAACGCGTTAAGCGTTTACGTTCATCACTGCTTGATATTTTTTTCGATATGCTTATTCCATTGGCAAAAGGCACTAACACTATGTACCTGCCAGGAAGTGACAACTCACACGACAACCTTGGACCCTTTGTAGATATCGGCTCTTTAATGACCTGAACTAGTACTTGCTTATTTCTAATAAGTACTTGAGAAACCTTTCCAAGTTTGTCAATTTCTGGTTCAAGCTTAAATTTACTTAGCTTGTAGGACGTATTATTTCGAGTGGTAACAAGTTTAGTGTATTTTAATAGTGAGTTAATTTTAGGACCTAAATCATGGTAATGCAAAAATGCATCTTTCTCGTAACCAACGTCTACAAAAGCTGCATTGAGCCCTTGCATAACTTTGCGTACAGTACCTAAATAAATATCACCTACATTAAACTGCTCCTCTTCGTTATCATAATGAATCTCTACAAGATTTTTATCTTCTAAAAGGGCAATTCGGCTTCCGCTTGGAGTTGAATTAATGATTAATTCATTGCTCAAAGCTCAATAAGTTTAAGTGAAAAACTAAATAAATAAAAGACAAGAAGAAGTATATTACTTCTTCTTGTGTCTGTTTTTTCTTAGTCTCTTCTTTCTCTTATGAGTTGAAATCTTATGTCTTTTTCTTTTCTTACCGCAAGGCATAATGTTATATTTATTTGTTAAACAATATTTACAATTCGTTCAAATAACTATCAACAGCTGCAAGCACCTGTTCATCTTTACTTGTACTTTTAATTTTTTCAAACAAACTTTTCGCCTTTGCAGACTGGTCGTCGTTGAAATAACTTAAAGCTAAATAAAACTCTGCCTGTTCAT
>JBKEFO010000326.1:0-3490 GCA_046709585.1 Marivirga sp. | reverse complement strand
TTGACCAATGCACTAAAAAACATTAGCAATCAGAAAATATTGTTGAAGAAAATTTCTAAGCCTACTCCACTATCATTTCCAATAATGGTTGATCGACTAAACAGGCAAAGTTTTTCAACAGAAACATTAGAAGAAAGAGTTGCAAAAATCCAAGCCCAGCTAGAAAAATAATTATATTTCTCCTACTTTTAACCACTACATAACTAAATATTACTTATCATGCTTAGTATTAAAGTATAGTTTTAAACGCTAAAGTTAATTATCGGCCTATGAAAACAATTTTATTAATAGTCCTCTTTGTTGGCATACAACTTAGTTTATTTGCACAAGAGAGCATTTACGGCAGATGGGAGACGGTAGATGATGCAACTGGTAAAGCAAAAAGCATTGTCGAAATTTATGAGAAAGATGGACAAACTTATGGCAAGATTGTTAAGATATTCACTGCTGCCGATGAAGAAAAAGATCCTATTTGTAATGAGTGCTCCGATGATCGCAAAAACCAAAAAATCATTGGAATGGAAATTATCAGAAGTATGGAAAACGACGAAGATGAGTGGGAAGATGGAACTATTCTTGATCCTGAAAACGGAAAGATTTATGATTGTGAAATCTGGAGAGAGGGCAACGAATTAAAGGTAAGAGGTTATTTTGCTTTTTTATTTAGAACACAAACCTGGAAAAAGGCTGACTAGCAATTGATCAAGACATTTAATAACCAACAATTTTTATTAAGTCCTGATAAAGTACTAGTTCATGTAGATAGTAATACTGGCTTTGTTGCGGATCTACATCTTGGTAAGACTGCTCATTTTCGTAAGGCCGGTATTGCCATTCCAACGGCCATCATTAATGAAGATTTGTCTCGCTTAGAATACATTATAGATAAATATCAGCTCACGACATTATTCTTCTTAGGTGATTTATTTCACGCACAAATAAATCATGAATGGGAGATATTCAAGGCATTTTTACGAGATCACAAAAACATAGCATTCATACTCATTAAAGGGAATCACGATATATTACCTGAAAAGGAATATATACTTGACGATATGCAGGTTGAGGCTGAACCTTTTAGGTGGCTTAACTTTCTTTTGTCGCACCATCCTATTAGTGAAGAAATATTATCGACTTTCCCCAAAGGTTTTAATTTAGCAGGCCATATTCACCCTGGAGGAATCATAAAAGGTAAGGCAAGGACTTCTTTACGCCTTGCAGCTTTTATAGAAAAAAAGCAGCAACTGGTACTACCTGCCTTTGGTAGGTTTACAGGGCTGCAAGTAGAACATTCTAAAGACATCTTAAAACGCTTCCTGATAGGAGGTGATTTGATAATTGAACAAGCTTACTGAATCCCCAATATGGCCTCAGTTTAGCAAGTGCTTAGAAATATTGATTATTTTTAGTATTTTTATATTAATTGTAGCTATAGGGTTACTATTTCAATCAAAATAGTATTAACAGATGAAAGTTAGCGATGAAACTATTATGGAGCGTATAAAAAGTGGCGATGAGTCCGCTTTAGATTACCTCTATAAAAAGAATTATCGCACCATTATTAGCATGGTGATAAAAAATAGCGGTTCTGAAGATGAGGCGCAAGATGTTTTTCAGGATGCACTAATTGTTTTTTGGCAAAAGGCCAATTCCCTTGATTTTCAATTAAGTGCTAAAATCAGTACTTACCTCTACAGCGTTTGTCAAAATCTCTGGAGAAAAGAACTAGATAAAAAAAGACGATTTGAAGATAGTAATAAGGAAGAGAGTATTGAGAATAAGTTAGAACAACAGGAAATGGTTCAAATAGTGCATAAATGTATTGATGAACTTGGAGATTCCTGCAAAGAAATTTTGACACTCTATTATTTTGACGGCTTATCCATGGATAAAATCGCCGAAAAAATGGGGTTAGCAAATAGCGACACGGCAAAAACAAAAAGATACAAATGTAAGAAGAGATTGGACAGTATGATCAGAGCTAAGTATACTGCTAGTGACTTTTTAGACTAAAAATTATGAGTGAAACAAATTACTTTCGCTTGATAGAAGAATATTTTGACGGTAATATCTCTATCGAAGATAAGCTAATGCTTAAGAATCAGCTTGGTAAAGATCCTTTATTACAAGCAGAGTTCAAGCTTCAAAAGCATGTTAATCAAGGCTTATCAAAAGTAAGGCAACAACAGCTAAAGCAACGGCTGTCTGCTATCAAAGTAGCTCCTGTTTCATTGCATATGACTCAATCTTCCGCTATCACATGGCTAGCAAGTACTGTAGCAGCAGCAACATTACTAGGAAGTCTACTGTATTGGATCAGTGGAAATAATACTCCGATTATACCGCTTGATCTCCAACAAATAGATCGTCTTAGTATTGTAATTAATAAAAACCTGACACCAAGTTTACCAAGCCCAACAGCGCGTTCCATTAAAGAACTAGAGCGATCAAAATTAAATATTGAAGAGCAAACAAATGAACGAAAAGAAGCTATTGAAGAAAAAATCAATAGTAAAACTACAAGTGTTGCTGCTAAAGAGTCAATCCTGATCTCAATAAAGCCACAAGCATTACTATCTTTCGAAGATGAAAAACTCTTTGTTAATAATACTGGAGTTGATATGGAAAAGATGAAGCCCATAGATATTAAAATATCAGCGGTTAAAGAAACAAGTATAGAGGTCTTACTCCCACAGCAAATAAATAAATTTCACTATCAGTATTATAGTAATAAATTATTCCTTTATGGCGATTTTGATGAAGAGCCTTATGAAATCATTGAATTGAAACAGAAAGGACACCGTAAACTATTTTTATCTTACAAAGACTCTTTTTATGTCATTGAAGCAGATAAAATTGAAATTACGCAAATGCAGTCATTGAATGATAAAAAGCTGTTGAATGAATTAGAAATGCTTTCTAATTCAAAATAATTATCTAACAAGTTCCAACAAGAAGGCCATGAGAAATCATCACCTTCTTTATTTCATCAGTATTCAGAAATTACCGAGCAACAACTTTCTACTTCTCTTTTTTCAAGCCATTTAAATCACTATTTTTGGCACTGTCAAATGAGCAAGGAGAAGAAATACAGAAAAAAGAAAAAATTAGGTAGCTATCCTATCGTAAGTGTTATGTTTAGCATGACTATTGCGTTATTTTTACTAGGATTATTTGCCACATTATTTTCTACTACAAATGCACTTACCAACATTATTCAAAGAAATGTTGAAATTCAAGTCTATTTAAACGAAGGCCTTTCAGATACGGAATTAGCGCGATTAAATAAATCTTTATCTGCTCATGCATTTACACTAAGTGATGCAGAAATGAATGGCGTGCGCTTTGTATCAAAAGAAGCAGCTGCTAAAGTATTTATTGACCAAACCGGTGAAGATTTCATGAAGTTTTTAGGTGATAATCCTCTTAGAGATGCCTTTGTTGTAAAGATAGATCCTGCCTATCATACAAATGAACAAATGCATGATAT
>JBKEFO010000325.1:0-3513 GCA_046709585.1 Marivirga sp. | reverse complement strand
CAGACAGCAACATTTATATCTGCGCCAAATTTCCGGTATATTTGATAGGGTTCATCACCTATTTGGCTAGCAGTTGCTTGCTTTCCAGCCAATATGAAACCTTTAGATTTGCGACCATATCCCCTAGACAGGGTGCTTAATCCTAAATTCGAGTGTTTTTTTAGAAAAAATCGAATTAAATATTCGACAAAAGGTGTTTTGCCAGTACCACCTACAGAAAGATTACCTACCGAAATAACTAGATTAGTAAACTCAAAAGCAGGTTTATTACCTATATCGTACAAATAATTGCGAAACTGCATTATCCATTTATAAAATAACGAAAAAGGGGCCATAAAGAATTGCCAAACTTTGCTGTCGAACACGATAATAATTAGATTAATACGAGAACAAAATTAGCTAAATATCTGTAGAAGATATAAACTTTTTTAACTTTGAATGCTACATGCATACAATTAAAGAAGTTACAAATTACATTAATACAATTGCTCCGCTCTCCTTGCAGGAGAGCTACGACAATGCTGGCTTATTGGTGGGTAATGCTAATAATGAGGTCACTAAGATATTGATCACATTAGACATCACCGAGGCGGTAATTGAAGAAGCCAAAGCCGAAGGATGCAACCTGATAGTGGCACATCATCCGATAATATTTAAAGGGCTAAAGCAATTAACAGGGAGCAATTATGTGGAGCGGACAGTTATTAAAGCGATAAAGGAAGACATTGCATTGTACGCCTGCCATACCAATTTGGATAATATTAGGTATGGCGTTAATGCTAAAATTGCTGAAAAGTTAAATTTACATCAACTGCAAGTATTAGTACCAAAGGAGCAGCAACTTGCTAAGTTAAGTGTTTTTGTACCACAGGCAGCCACTGACATGGTAAAACAAGCGCTCTTTACTGCTGGAGCTGGCCAGATCGGTGAATATAAAGACTGTGCTTTTGAAAGTATAGGCACAGGGGGCTTTACTCCTAGTGACCGAGCCAATCCGACTATAGGGTCAAAAGGAAAAGCAGAGAAAGTAGCAGAAAACAAAATTGAAGTAATTTTTCCTATGCATCTCAAAAAACAGGTACTAGATGCCATGGAGGCGGCACACCCTTATGAAGAAGTAGCGTATTATTTACATCAGCTAGAAAATAAATATTCTGGTATTGGCGCTGGTATGGTAGGATGGTTAAAAGCCCCTATGGAGGAGATAGAATTTCTTGATTACTTAAAAGAAAAAATGAGCTTAAGTGTATTAAAACACACTCCCTTGATAGGCAAAAAAGTACATAAGATAGCTCTGTGCGGTGGTTCTGGCGCCTTCTTAATTAAAAACGCCATTGCTGCGCAAGCTGACTTTTATGTAAGCGCAGATATCAAATACCACGAATATTTTGAAGCTGATGGACAGCTTGTGATTGCAGATATTGGTCATTATGAAAGCGAGATATATACAAATGAGTTATTTTATGCGATATTGAAAGAAAAATTTGGTAATATTGCACTTCATTTAGGAAAGACTGTTACGAATCCGATAAAATATTATTAACTGCATGGAAAGTACTGTAGCACAAAAACTTGACGCCTTACAAAAATTACAGGCAATAGATTCAAAATTAGACGAAATCAAAAAAGTAAGGGGAGCCTTACCTGATGAGGTTTTAGACTTAGAAGATGAAATTGCTGGTTATGAGACCCGAATCGATAGATTTGATGAAAGTGTAAAAGCGATCAACGATGAAATTGATGCGAGCAAACAAGGAATGAAAGATTCTGACAAGCTAATCACTAAGTATGGTGAGCAACAGATGAACGTTAGAAATAACCGTGAATATGATGCAATAACCAAAGAGACAGAGCTTCAGCAACTAGAAATTCAGATTCTCGAAAAAAGAATTACTGAGTCGCAAGTAAAAATAGAAGACAAGAAGTCTGCTATTGAAGAGACGAAGCAATTGCACGAGGATCGTAAGAAAGATCTAGCAGCCAAAAAGGTAGAGCTTGAGACCATTGAGCAGGAAAGCGAAGATGATGTCAAGAAGTTAGAGAAAGATAGGGAGAAGGCATTAAAAGGGCTAGAGGATAGGCTTTCAATTTCTTATCAAAAGCTAAGAGACAATGTTAGAAATGGCTTAGCAGTGGTAGCCGTTAAAAGAGGTGCTTGTGGCGGATGTTTCAACACTGTTCCACCACAAAGACAAGCTGACATTCGAGAAAGAAAAAAGGTTATTGTCTGCGAGCATTGCGGCAGGTTATTGGCTGACGTAGAAGATGAAGTTATCGAAGAAAAGCCTAAGAAGAAGAGAACAACGAGAAAAACTACAGTGAAAAAGACAACTGCTGAGTAATAAAAACGAATTCAATATATTAATACAAAGCCGAAGATAATTTCTTCGGCTTTTTTTATGCGGTATTTTGAAGCTTCAAGTAGGCCACTTTTACCTTTATAACGCCACAATTAAAGATCCTTTTGCCTAAGTAAAAATCATTTCTTCCTGCTGCTTACGGAATTTAATAAATATGTTACTAGCGTGATATGGGTGGAATCAGCGATTTAGCCACGGACTTAAAACATATTTATTCTGAAATAAGTATCCTACTAGTTTAACAATAACCACCATTAATCCATCAAGTCTCATCTGCAAAAGCTGATGTAAGACAAGGAATACCTCACTTCTTTTGAAATTTCTTTTTAATTAACTTTTTCTTCCATTCATCACCAAATAAATCGAAAACATTAAGAGAATAGATCACCAGTAATACTACCCAAGTAGGCACCATCCATAAAAAAACATTCCAATTAGACGAATCACTAATTGCAAGAACTAAAGGAACTACTAAGCTTAGTAGGGCAATGGCGAGGAGTTTATAAAACCCCTTAACATTTTGAGCGTATTCTTCTTCTTTCCTAATCTGCTCTATTTCCTGCTTCTTATCCGAATCTGCAATATTTATCTCAAAAACAGCTGCCAAAGATTTCAACGATTCTAAACCTGCATTCTCTCCATTTTCAATTCTTTGAATAGTTCTTATACTTAACCCACTCATTTCTGCCAATTGGTCTTGTGACCAGTGACGCTGCAACCTCATTTTTTTAAGGTCTCTTAAATTAATTGTTTCGAATTTCATCATCCTTCTGTATCTTAAGTATTACTGGTCGAACAAAGATAAGCTATAACTTTTCATTACTATAGAAATCAGTACGACGCAGCTGTGACAGCTCTATGACAAAAATCCGACAATACTATAAGAACACCTCAATAATGGTAATCAAGATACTTATTCATGTTTTATGTGCCAAATCAGTGTCTTACTAATTAAACTATGGGCACTAAAATCTTCTGTGTCTTTCTTTCTGTTGCTACAGCTTTCTCCACCTACTTTAGCACGGACAAACTGTAGAAATTGATAGTCTTGAGAATAGTCTTAGAATGACTAATGGAAGGCATCAAGTCGACGCAATCAATACATTGGCTTTCGGTTAAATTTTAATCGATGCCAAATTATCAGAAATATTCA
>JBKEFO010000324.1:0-3521 GCA_046709585.1 Marivirga sp. | reverse complement strand
CATATTAAAAAAAGATGAAATAAATATGTATCATAAGCTAATACCCTGAAAATCAGCCGAAATTACTGACTTGTGCAAGTAAATTGCTTATACGCCTACCTAAAGTCTCCACCTCAAGCCATTATCTGCATTAAATAAAAACCTCTTAATGGGCACAATCGGTGCTACATCAAAAGTACTGGCAAATGTAGTAGTGAAAGATAGCTTTTTTGTAAACTGAAAAGATATAGAGAAGTCTGTACTATAGCGCTGCCTCCATAAATCACTTCTTGCGTCGAAGCCTACCTGATAGTAATTGGTAAATTTCATAATTATCGTCTCATTAAATTGCGCACTAATGGTAAGGTAATTAGAAGACTTAGGCAAGGTACGCTCAATTGCTCCACCCTCCCCTTTCCACGCCTCATGCTCCACCATCAAGCCTGAGCCCACTGCCAGACGAAACCTGCCACTGTCCAAAAACTCATAGCGCCCACCTACTCCAGTTAACAATCTATTGTTTAAGCCTCGGCCAGCATCATATTGCCATTGATTAAACTGCTCCATGGAGAAGCTATTCTGATAGAAGAAATGGTTTCGATAATGTAAATACCCATTGCTGATAAAGGCTTTGCCAGCTAGCGCATTATAGGAGACATCACCGATTAGTATGTAGGCCGTAACTGCTTTAAGAAGGGCCAAATTAGCCCTCACTCCTACTTGCGTAAATATAGACGACGAATCAGGTGTAGAGCTCCTATTGTTCATACTGAAACGAATGTCAAGCTGTCCTAATAAGTCCTTATCAGTATTGGCAGACTTTCTCACACTCTCGACATTAAGAATCTGCGCTTCGGATAAACTGCTGAATGCTAGCAGTATGAATATGGTATAAAAATATTTCATCTAATTTACTTTAGGTGCGTCCATATTAAGGGCGAAAACTCCGCAAAAGTATTGCTGTTATCTATGAAAGACAAGATATAAAACCTTATATTTGTTGCCCTCGCAGGAAAAGCCAGCGAGCACACTTGAAGTCAGTAGCAATATTGATTTTTCACATGGGGTTGACCGGTATTGACGGTAAGTGTAAGATGTGTATTAGCATGCAGGGTGGAGCGTATACATCCTTAAGTAATTTACGCAAACTATAATTGGCGAATCTAATTACGCCATGGCTGCATAATCTTAATTTATTAAGATTATACTGAGAAGGGTTGAGTCTCTAGCGAGATTCCCCAGCCACATTCCTCAGCGCTACGTTTCTTCGGAGCTGATCAAGGAGTGTCGATAAGGAGGAACTAGTGTGGCAATGCTATTAAGCCATTACGAAACTAAAATAGCTAAGTGCTGCAACAGGACTGTTACTTTCCATACCAGCGACGAAAACCCAATTAGTAACTAAGCATGTAGAAGATGCATAGGTTCCTTATCCGGACGAGGGTTCGAATCCCTCCAACTCCACAATTAAAGCCTTTTCATTCATTTGAATAGGCTTTTTTTATGTCTTATTTTTTTTTGAAAAATCCCTTCATCTCATTTTGCCAGTGGACTTTGGAGGAAAGGCTATTGTTCCTCTTAATGAGCCCAATCGCGATAAGACCAACCTTATAGAGGTGAAAATTCTCATATCAGCGCTATAATAAAAACCTGGAATTTGTAGCTTAATTAGCAAATCGACCAAAGCCCTAAAAAAATGTAATATGTCTATTTGCTAAGATCTTGTGAGGGTAAAACCTTGACTGCTTGAACTGGAAACCTGCAACAAAGCATAGAGGACTATCTTGGAGGCCAAGTGAGCTTCACTAAAAACCGTCTGTCCTTTCAACTCATTACTTATATCACCATTGCAGATAAAAGCACCTCCTTTTTAAAGATGCACTTCTGAAGCTCCATATCATTATTAACTAGTGCCTATGTTACGTCTATATGGTTCGTTTATAAGAAGACGTTCCTTCTCTAATGGGTATGTATGACGTTTAATTGAGAAGTGTTTCTTAGTATATTTTTACTAGCGTACTATTTTTATTGCTTTAAAATGCGTCATACCTTTTCATTGCCAGTTCCCATCTACCTTCATTAATAGTATGCTTACTGCCATAAATCCACAAAGTAAACATTATGCCATTATAAGTACTTTGAACGTCCACAATAATCTCTTCATTAAATTTAGATAAAACATGTGTGTCATATCCAACAGAAGATTTGGATAGCTCTTGCAGAAGTATATTTAGTTTTTTTACCTCATCATCATCTAAGTTTACATTGTGAAAACCCTTCTGATTTTGCTGAATATATTGATGTTGAAGATGGAATTCTTGAATCTTTCAAATTAAATGAAGAAAATGAAAAGATTGATGTAAGTAAATTTTACCCTGAAACCAAAATTAAATAAATCCAAAACAAGCCCCATTAAGAAAGGGTTAAACGAAAATAAGTAGTTATTCTTCCCCTTCTTATCTTCTTGATATGAATATCCACAAAAATTTTGTCAAAAAGCTGCTCAACAAAGCGACCACTCTTTAACAAGATGTTTATTTTGCCTTGGTATCGAACAAGCCTTACAAAAACAACTTGTCTGCTTTGTATCTGGGTGCTGTTTAATGCGGTCATAGGTGTTAATAAATTTGGACTTGATAGCTAGTGGCTTAAACTCAATGGCATTCGTTTGTTAATTTTCAATTATTTCTCCGACATGCGGTTGAAGAATCCAGATTCCCTCCAGCGTGGGAATAACGCTTCAGGGCCTGAGTAACAAAAAAGCCACTCCAACTTTCGTCGGAGTGGCTCACCTATAAACCTAAACTATAAAACAATTATGCTTCTACCTCTTCCCTCTTAGGGTAATCAGAATAGCCTTTTTTACCCGGCGTATAGAAAGTTTCTGTATCTGGTGCTGCAAGGCCTGCATGGGCTTCAAAACGTTCCACCAAATCAGGGTTAGCAATGAATGGCACTCCAAATGCGACCATATCTGCATCCCCCGCTTCAAGAACGGCGTTCCCTTTTTCTTGGTCAAAACCTGCGTTAATAATTAAGTTACCTCTAAAAATAGGTCTGTACCTTTTAGCTATTTGTGTGACAGCATACGGTAAGTCCGACACATCATTGAATGGCTCAGATAGATGTAAATAAGCCAAATCATAGTTATTCAAGCGCTCAATAATATAATCGAATGTAGGGATGGTCTCCTCGTTCATGGTCATCCCAAAAATACCGTGCAATGAAGGGTTTAGCCTTAAACCAATTCTATTCTCAGGCATTACTTCTTTAATGGCCTCAATAATTTCGAATAATATTCGCGCTCTATTTTCGATAGAACCACCATATTCGTCTTCTCTAATGTTTGATGTACTACTAAAGAATTGATGCAGCAAATAACCATTCGAGGAGTGAATTTCCACCCCGTCGAAACCTGCTTCCCAAGCGTTAGCTGCTGCGTTCTTGAAATCCTGCACCGTTTGCTTGATGTCTTCAATAGTCATCTCTTTTGGTGTAACAGTGTCTTTAAAACCCTCTGGCGTAAACGCCTTTGCTTCTGG
>JBKEFO010000323.1:0-3535 GCA_046709585.1 Marivirga sp. | reverse complement strand
ATGCAAAATGTGGCTTCTACATCGACTGATGATATTCTAAGGTCTGGGAAAGAGATTTACTTAGCAGAGTGTAAAAAGTGTCATGGTGTCGACGGCAAAAAAGGCCTGTTTAAATCACCAGATTTATCTGCTACAAAACTAAACCTTTCTGAGAAAGTAGCGTGGATAAAGCAAGGCAAAGGTGTTATGCCAGGATATGATGGAAAGTTATCTGATGAGGAAATAAAATCAGTGGCGGCCTATCTTGATGAATTAAAATAATATTCCGTAATCCGGAACAAGTTATGCACGATACAAATAGGGATCAGTCAGACAATATAAAGGCAGTTTTGGTAGCGCTAATTACACGCGATCAGACAGAGCAAAAGGCAATAGAGTATTTAGATGAGCTAGCATTTCTTACGTCGACTCTTGGCGCGGAGACAGTTAAAGTGTATACACAAAAGCTAGATAAGCCTGACATTAAAAGCTTTGTGGGGAAAGGTAAATTAGAAGAGATTGTAGCTTACGTGAAAGCTGAGAAGATTGATTGGATTGTGTTTGATGATGATTTATCTCCCTCACAGCTGAGAAACCTAGAAAAGGAGCTCGAGTGTAAGATATATGACAGGAGTTTATTGATCCTTGACATATTTTTGAGTAGAGCACAATCGGCACAAGCTAAGACGCAAGTGGAGTTAGCAAGAAACCAATACTTATTGCCAAGACTTACTCGTATGTGGACCCACCTTGAACGACAAAGAGGTGGCACGGGCACAATGGGTGGATCTGGGGAGAAGGAAATTGAGACCGACAGAAGGAATATCCGAAGTACTATCGATACGCTGAAAAAGAGACTTGCGAAAATCGATAAGCAGAGCAGGACTCAGCGTAAATCAAGAGGTAAAATAGTTCGTGTCGCCATTGTTGGCTATACTAATGTAGGCAAGTCCACATTAATGACGCTGCTTTCTAAGTCAGACATCCTAGCAGAGAATAAATTGTTCGCTACAGTTGATTCTACTGTCAGAAAAGTAAATTTTGAAGACATTCCTTTTCTATTGTCTGATACGGTAGGGTTTATTAGGAAATTACCTACCCACTTAATTGAATCCTTTAAATCCACCCTTGACGAGATTGCTGAGGCGGATATCTTGATTCACGTTGTAGATGTAAACCATGCCTCTTTGGAAGATCATATTCAAGTAGTGAATAGCACATTAGCAGATATTAATGCCAGCGAGAAGCCGACCCTGTTGGTATTCAATAAAGTTGATTTATTGGAAGAGGAGGAAGAACAGAGTATAGAAGAAAAAATTCTTTATTTAAAAAACACCTACCTCAATAAAGAAGGTAACAATGAAAAAGATGAGGTAGTATTCATATCAGCCACAAATAAAGAAAATATCGAAGAGCTCAAGGTAAAGCTCAGAGAATTAGTGGTGGATAAGCATGTAACAATTTTCCCTAATTATTTGAAAGATACTTATTACTAATTTACATCTAGTCTTGGTATTTTAAATGGCACCGTAGTTCAATGGATAGAATAGAAGTTTCCTAAACTTTAGATATGAGTTCGATTCTCATCGGAGCCACTTTTTTATTTTTCAGCAGCTTTGAAGTGAATAATTCTTACTTCTTCATCTCTAATGCTTTTTCACGCGTAAAAGTTTTTTCCCAGATAACTTCGAAGCCTGTACTTTCTTGAAATAGCTAAACATATACATCCGTGCTAGGAAGGCCCATCTTTTCTCGATAATTTTCTAGGCTGTCTAAATTCTCAACAGGCCATATTTGGTTATTTCCTTCTGCATTTGTGAATGTTTGGGTACCATATTTCTGGGCTAGGCCAGCATTCATTTGCATGCGATCAAACAGTAGTGCCTCATCTTCTAGTTTAAGAAAACTCTTATTAGCCAATTTTTGCACCATTGGGAAATATTGCTGTCTTAGTGAATCAGAACTGTGTTGAAGGACTAAAAAGATAGTGTTATGTGCTGCTTTGCTTAATGGTTCTGGCCAGCCACAATCACCTATTAATTTTAAGACTACCTTTTGATTTCTTTGATCTAGCCTATTCATTTTAAGAGCCAATATTAAAAACTTCAATTTACCCTTTCCATCTTCTTGGTAACTCTCTAATAGGGGCATGAGTTGTTCTCTAATGCCTTTGTCTTTTTTGTAGACCTTCATCAGTTTCTGATTTATGCCTTCAATGGCGCAATTATCCTTTTGAGGAAATGCTTTTATCGAAACCAAAACTAAACCAATGACGACTATTCTTTTCGTAATAATTCTCATCTCCTAAATCAAGGTCTATACTCTATGATGTCGCCAGGCTGACAATCTAAGGCTTCACAAATTGCTTCAAGTGTAGTCAGCCTAATGGCCTTTGCCTTACCTGTTTTTAAAATCGATAAATTCGCTTCTGTGATTTCAAGCTTTTGCGCTAAGTCTTTAGATCGTATTTTTCTCTTGGCCATCATTACATCTAAATTGATTACAATTGACATAAACTATATGGTTAATTTGTTTTCTTCATAAATTTTATGTCCTTCCAAAAATATCTCTGCCAACATATAGGAGAGAATACTCCCTAAAAGATACACAGGATTGAAATGGAATTTGATAGTTGAAAATTCCGAATCGGCTATTTCAGTATTGAATATATTTACAATGAATAGGAGTAAGAATAGTGTTCCGATTTTTCTTAGACTAGCTACGTTCGCCTGCCCAAAAACGTCTCTCTTACTAACAGAATTAATGATTTGAATTATTTGATTTACTATCAATACTGTCAATAGAAGAAAGGCTTCCGTTTTTAATAGGTAAAAATTGACTTTGGATACACTTGGCACAGCCATTTGTTGGGTGTTATTATTGTTGATTAAGTTAATTTCTTTTGTTGAGAGATTTAACCAGCTAGGCATATTTTCACCTTGTTTAATTAGTAGATAGAGGCCTATAACAAGGCTTAATGCCATTATTATATAGATAAAGTACTGTGTGAGGCTGAAGGCCATTTTTCCGATTCTTAATATCTTATTATTCATTTTTATATTTATTTATCACAAAACTATATAAAATTATTGTAAAACAATAAAAAAAGGTTTTAAAATAATAAAATGAATATGAATGGATATTTCCTTGAATTACATTTCCTTTTCAATATGCTGCTGATTTTATTTATATTTCTGTATGAAGAAAATATTTTTAGGGATATCTCTCTTGCTATTGCTTGCTTGCGGAGAAGAAGAAGTTGCAGATAGGTCAGGCATTGAGTGGCAAGACATCCAAAAAGAATTACAAGAAGCTTTATTAATAGCAGAGGCAGGGGATACCATTAAAATTCCTGCAGGCTATTTTCATTTTGATAAAAGTCTTTTAATGGATGATATAGACACTGTTACAATACAAGGTGCCGGAATGGACCAAACCTTCTTATCATTCAAAGACCAATCTGAAGGAGCAGAGGGGCTTAAAATCAGCAATTGCAGTGCTATTCAGCTGCTAAACTTTACCATTGAAGATGCTGCAGGCGATAACATTAAAGTGA
>JBKEFO010000322.1:0-3557 GCA_046709585.1 Marivirga sp. | reverse complement strand
GATTCTATCTAAGAGCCACATAAATGGATAGAATAAGATGTAAAACATTTTAAGCGGTAAAGCAGTCCACCCTACTACTGCTACTGGTTTTCTGATGGCATATATTTTTGGAAATTGCTCACCAATCACAATATGAATAGAAGTAATTAAGGCGAAGGCTATGCCAAATGCTACGCCATGAACTACTGCTTGTGAAGTAATGCCCATCGCCATTAATACCGGCGATATGAGGTGTGCTAATGCAGGCTCTCCTATCCAACCCAGTGCCAGTGATGCCATGGTAATACCCATTTGGCAGGCTGACAAGGCCATATTTAACCTTTTATACAACCATTGAGCAATAGCTGCGAAGGGGTTTCCATTTTTTTGCATGCTCTTGATCTTACTTGCATTGACTTTCACCAGAGCAAACTCCGCAGCAACAAAAAATCCATTGAGTAAAATCAATATGGCCGTAATAATTAAATTAACGGTATCAGCTAAATATGAATTCATTAGGTGTTGGTTTGAATTAAATCAACTGCAAGTTAGCTGTATAGTGAATACGATAGTCGGATAACAGAATAATTAATAGGCATTTACAGAAAACCACCACAAATGATACCCGTGAAAGCCCTCTGTTCTTCGCTTTAATAGGAAGGTAGGTGCGATAAGAACTAAGGTCAAATGCTAGTCAAAATAGCGCATTGGCCAGCTTAAGCTCCTTCGCTTTAAGCACAAACAATTCCAGCATTTCCAGCAACTCAGCCAAATTACCTGAAATAGAAGTAGTTAAGAGCGTTGTAAATACTAATATTTGTATAATGTAGATATATGGTGTATCTACATTATACAAATAGTTGCTGCAGTTTAGCTTCTCAACTCAAAGCTATCATTACCGATTAAGATAGGTTGGTTCAATCTTCCTGTAGTATCCTTATTTTCTAAATTCAAGACTCCTCTAGGACATACAGATGAACAAACACCACAACCTACACAAGAAGACCTTACAATACTCTGACCTCTTTGTGCATACCATCTTACATCTATACCCATTTCACAATAGGTAGAGCAGTTACCACAAGAGATACATTGTCCACCATTAGTGGTAATTCTAAAACGAGACTTAAAACGCTGTACTATTCCTAAGTAAGCGGCCAAAGGGCATCCAAATCGACACCAAACCCTATTACCCATCAAAGGATAAAAGCCTGTGCCTATCACACCAGAGAAAATAGCACCAATACCAAAGCCATAGGCTGATCTAATGTCGTAGGTATTAATGCCTACAACATAACTAGCACCAGAAAAATAAGTATAAAGCACCGCAGCAGTCATAACCACTGCTAGCACCAATACCGTATGAATTGAAATACGCTCAAACTTCCAAGCTTTGACCGATTTATCAGATAGTTGTCGGTAAGGATCACCCAAAGTTTCCGCTAAACCTCCACAGCCACATACCCAACTACAGTACCATCTCTTTCCGTATAAGTAAGTAAACAAGGGAACGCCTATTAAAAACAATGCTATTCCCCACCCTAGCATAAATATGCCTAAGGAGCCATTAGCCATCAGTTCATCCAAGCGGTAATCGAAGAAAAAGCTGTAGTCTAAAGGCCACATATTTTTTAAGTCCATATAGGGCTGATTTAACCTCACCAAGATCTCAGGAATTAAGAAAGCAAATGTTAATTGAAAAAACATCACTGAGCCCGTTCTTGCAATTTGATAAGCAGAATGTCTGTACTTTAACATCATCCGTACACCCATGACTAAAATAGCGATGGTATATAAAAAGCCATACAGAAACCACTGGCTAGCAGGATTTCCACTTAGCAGCTTACTTACAGGATCTACCATTTGTATCCAGTTGGACAGATGGGCAGGGAAGAAGTACAAGAAGATATAGAATGAAATTAAAAAGCCGCCTGTTAGCATTCCTAACCACCCTCTCGACTTTAAGGCTTGGTGAAAGGTGTTGTCATTTTTAATCCCAGGTTTTTCTAATTTTATACGCGGCAAAAGGTAAAGTGCTGCTCCAATAATTGGTAGGCCTATTGCCAAGAATAACCACAGCCATGGATTACTAGCTACGCCTCCTCGATCTGCAAGCATAATGAGCGTAAAGCGTTGGTTTTTAATCGTATTATCACTGTATCCCTTACTCTCAATGATACTATTATTTACATTTTGAATTACATTCGCTAGCTCTTGTTCTAATGCCTCAGGGGAATCATATTTTCTTTCATTCATCCATGATGAATAACTCTTTAATTGTTCTTTCTGCCAGACTGCTCCTTCAAAAGTTTTATCTGAATAATACCGGTCTACAAATTCAGTTGTATAGGTATTATTTTCTGCCAGAGAAGCTACTTTATTCGCTACCTCATCCTTTACGGTATAGTCGCTCAGTATTGCCTCATTTGCCCCTTGAAAAGCTATACCAACAGCTGCCAGAAAACTATACTGGCTTGTGTAGCTCGCGGAAAATAGCGGCTGAAAATATTCTGCGTAGGCTGCAGCATTCTCTTCTCCCAAAGCACTAGCTAAATGCTGCTTTTTCAATTGATAATCTCCCATAAAATAAATGGACAGAAACAATCCAAATCCTATGATAAACACCACTAACCCTAATTTGTGTACTATTTTTAAGCCGTTCATTTGCTACAATTTAACTCCAATTACTAAAACATCATCTATCTGATGATGATTACCTTTCCACTCATCGAAAGTAGTTTATAAAGCCACTCCCATTTCAATCAATGCTATGTTTTTATTCTTATGTGCTATCAATTTGTATGTTTTCTCCAGCTCTGCCTTCTGTTCTTCTTCTATACTTATTATAGACCTTAAGGACCTAAGCACAATAACAAGTATGACAATAAAAATCCCTATTGACATAAATATGTCGTTCGATAATTTTGATTTCGCTGCAGCATAAAATTCTTCAAAGTTTCTATCTGCTTGAATAATTGCGATGGTTTGTCCTTTATTATTCTTGATGGGTGCAAAAGCTGAGAGCCACGTGCCATTTTCACTTGAATGCACGTTTAGTCTGCCACCAACTTTATATTCAGATAGCAGTTGCTCTGGAAACTCTAAATAACTGTGTCTATAATAAGGCTGCACACTTGAGGTCACTATAAACTCAAAGTATGCGCCACTGTCCGATTTAATTAGTGTATTCAGCGGCGAATTCATTTCGTTCAACCCTGCTACAGCAGCAAGCTTTTTATGTAGCTGCTGGTATATGGAATCTTGACTAGTACTAGTAAGGGCATCTTTAGTTTTATACTTATTGATCAAATAGCTTATCTGGCCAGCATCTATTTGTAAAGCTGCAGTTTGCGCAATGCTGTACATCCTATCCACTACTTGCTTTTCAGATTCGTTCAAAAAGGTACGGTAGGAATTTTGAATAAAGTAGCCTGTAAGCACAGTAAATGCAATGAAAACAACTAGCAGTACCTTATTACTTAAATTCTTTGCTGATAATAAATCCCCCATATCACATTAAAAAATGCCTAATATTTTTTCTCTTTTCATCTTTATTGGATCTGAAGGGTAGCGCTCAT
>JBKEFO010000321.1:0-3567 GCA_046709585.1 Marivirga sp. | reverse complement strand
CGGAAGTGAATTTACGCCAACTGTATTTAAAGCAGCAGAAGCAAAAACGGCTGCTATGTGTATGTGTAAGCAAACAAAGAATCCGCCTTATTGTGATGGCTCTCATATGAGCCTGTAATTTTCTATCAACTTACGGTAAGAAACACGATTGAATTAATGAATTAAATTTCATTGGGTGATTTGCTATGCACTAAATTTTAATCGGCAAATAGAACTCATCTATTTATCCTATTGACGATTATGAAAAATCATTGCTTTTATTTTTAGCTAGAGATTAAATTAACGAGCGCGTAAAACAATATGGCCTATTTGTTATGAATTCACAAACAGAAATTTTGGAGGCCATGCCCGACTATCAAATGGACAAAATGGGATTTCTGCCGCAGAAACAATTTAAAGAACATTAATCTATGATTATCGAAAAGACAATAACAAAAAACATTTTTAAAGGGATACTTCTTTTTATTCTGCTATCCACCTCGAATTATGGGTTTTCGCAATCTGATCAAGTTGAGCTGAAAGACTCATTGAGTTTCAACTATAAATTTAATGCATCGATGTCATTGGCAAAAGGCAGACTTAATCAGCTTATGGTTCCACTTTCGCTGCACACAACTTTGTCTAATACAACTTTCGGGATTGATTTAGTTGGAAGCTATGTATACCAAAAATTAAATGGCTTTCCATTTCAAAATGAAATTATAACAAGGGGAACCTTTACACTGTTTCCGCAAAAGAGAATTCGCCCCATTGCTGGTTATATATATGAATCAAGCCTGTTATATCAAATGAAGTCAAGACATGCACCAGGCCTTGGCTTTGGGTTGACTGTTATCAAAAAAACAAACCACGAGCTAAGATTAAATTCGTTCGCTTCTTACGATAAGACAGCGTTTGAGAATGTCGTAGGTTATGAAACATTCCGTGCTAATTTCATACTCTTTGGATCAGATGTATTAATCAAGGACAGGCTTCATTTCAATTACACCTTCTATTATTTTCAGTCCGTTCAAGAGGGAACGAATTATACTCTCCGATTTGACCCAAAGTTACTGTTCAAATTGAGTAAAATTTTCTCGCTTTCGGCAAATTTGAATTATCGATATGAAAATATAGTTGACCCAATAAGCACTAAAGAAAACTTATTCATGACTGTTGGTTTCCAAATAGCGAACATGAGATAATCTAAAAATAGTGATCAAAATATTTAAGTTCATTAAGTAGACTACTGTCGATACATTTCATCATTAATTATTAATAAAGTTTATGAGCGTTCAAAAAAAATGGTATAAAATTCTGGAAGATTCTGAATCTATAGAAGAAGGGAAAATCTTAAAAGTACAAGCAGGGAAGAAAACATTAGCCGTTTCTAAAGTGAATGCAGAAATAGGTGCTCTAGACAATGCTTGTCCTCATATGGGTGGTCCTTTGAACGAAGGAACGATAGAAAATGGCTTCATTAAATGTCCTTGGCATGGATATGAATTTCATACCTGCACAGGAAAGTCTCCAGAAGGATTTGATGATAAGGTTCAAGCTTATAAATTAGAGATCAAAGATGATGGCGTTTATGTAGAAGTGGAAGAAGAGACTGTACATGAGGCGACCATTTCTGATGTAATGATTGAAACAATGGTAAATTGGGGGGTCGATACCGTTTTCGGAATGGTAGGCCATTCAAATTTGGGTTTGGCAGACGCCATGCGTTTACAAGAAGAAAAGGGCAAGCTGAAATTCATAGGCATAAGACACGAAGGAGCTGCCGCTTTTGCTGCCTCTGCCTACGGAAAGCTTACAGGAACACCAGCTGCCTGCTTAACTATCGCAGGACCAGGAGCAACCAATTTATTTACAGGTATGTGGGATGCAAAAGTTGACAGGGCTCCCCTATTGGCTCTAACAGGACAAGTAGCTACTCAGGTAGTAGGTACAGGTAATTTTCAGGAAGTAGACTTAGTTTCTGCCTTTAGTTCCGTTGCCGATTTTAATCATAGAGTACAAGCCGACAGTCCACATGCTGAGTTAATAGGCTTATCTATAAAACATGCCATACTCAATAAAGGTGTTTCGCACCTCACATTTCCAGACGAAATACAGGTACTTCCTGCCAATAATTCAACTGCTTCCAATAGCGAAGGAAGAATGCCAAACCTAGCTATCTCTCCTCCAAAAGAAGAATTAAATAAAGCCAACGCATTAATAAAAAAAGCAAAAAAGCCTACTATTATTATAGGTCATGGTGCTCGAAATGCTTCCAAGGAGATTTTAAATTTTGCTAAGAAAATAGGTGCGCCAATAATGACCACTTTTAAAGCGAAAGGAGCTGTTTCTGATAAGCATCCACTCGCTTGTGGTGTATTAGGTAAAAGTGGTACTCCAGTTGCAGCGCATTTTATGAGTTCTGCCGATTTACTTATTGTATTTGGTGCTTCTTTTGCTCGCCACACAGGAATTTCAGAAAGTATTCCTACGATACAAGTAGATCATGATCCATTGGCTCTTGCCAAATTTAATGCTATATCTGTGCGTGTTTTAGGAGATATAAATACCACAGCATCGCTCTTAAATGAAAGCTTAGATAAAAGTACAATCGCTCAACAACCAGAAAAGGAAATTAAGACAAGGTGGGCGGATTGGAGGAAAGAAAAAGAAAACAGAGCAAATGAAGTTTCTCATAACGCTACACCCTCAAAAATTTTTCTTGAGTTAAACAAACAGGTTCCAGAGAAAGGTATTATGTGTGTAGATGTAGGAAATAATGCCTACAGTTTTGGTCGCTATTTTGAAAGTCAAGATCATCGCTTTCTATTATCTGGGTACTTAGGTTCAATAGGATTCGCATTACCTGCTTCTATAGGTGCTTGGGCGGCTACTAAAGGCAAATTACCCATAGTTGCAGTAGCCGGTGATGGAGGCTTTGGTCAATATATGGCAGAGTTAACGACATTAGTGCAATACAATATTCCAGTCAAATTAATTATCATTAACAATAACCAACTGGCAAAGATAAGTAAGGAGCAAAGATCTGGAGAATTTGATGTGTGGAAAACTGAGTTATCAAATCCCAATTTCAGTGACTTTGCTCAATCATGTGGAATGACAGGATTAAGAGCAGAAAACAATGTAGAAGTCGAAGCTAAAATGAAAGAGCTGTTTCAAACAGAAGGACCTGCATTATTAGAAGTAATCACTGATCCGGATAAAATGTAATTAATGATTTGTAGAAACAACAATTATAAAAAATATCAAAAGAAATCAATAAAAGAAAAATATTAAATGGAAATAGAACAACATAACACTGAAGAAAAGGGGTTTTTTAAAGCTAGTGAGAATAATATTGAAGCGGGAATGATGACCTATACTTGGGCGGGGACAGACAGATTTATTATTGATCACACAGAAGTTAAACCCGAATTTAGAGGAAAAAATGTAGGTAATAAATTAGTGATGGCAGCCGTTGAATTTGCCCGTAAAATGAATGTGACCATTATACCATTATGCCCTTTTGCAAAAAGTGTATTTGACAAAACAAAAGATATACGAGATATTTTGTAGCTTAACCCTGAA
>JBKEFO010000320.1:0-3580 GCA_046709585.1 Marivirga sp. | reverse complement strand
ACAGACTAACTATTCCTCAGAAATTAATATGTTCTTGCCCTACTTTAGTAAGCAATTTATGATATGGGTCATTGTAAATAGTATAAATATATTAATGATGAGAAATTCTGAAATGAGTGATGCACAGGAGAAAGATAAGTGGTCAATTCCAAATTGGGATAGAGAAGTTCCTCGTGGCTTTTGGGACCCGAGTCGTAAATTGATAAAAAGTATAAGAGATTATCAATCCGTTACAAGGAGGGGAGGCCTTTTAAATATCATAAGATCTAAACCTATTGTTTTCAGACATAAATTTTGGAGTATGGTGTGTGGTGCGGAGATTGACCTAAATACTCGTATCGGTGGCGGCTTACTTTTACCACACCCAAATGGCATTGTTATTCATCCTAGTAGCGAAATAGGCATTAACTGCATGATTTTTCAGCAAGTAACCCTGGCGGGTAAAGTTATCTTGTGTGACCATGTTGATTTAGGTTCAGGTGCCAAAATAATAGGGCCATTAACTATTGAAAGTGATGCCCGAGTAGGGGCGAACGCAGTAGTAACGAAGAATGTGGAAAAAGGAACAACCGTAGTCGGTATCCCAGCTAAAGTAATAAACCCGTAGCTTTCTTTGATGCTTTTATTTAATTGCTTAATTAACGCCTAATCGCACACTAATTTGATGCTTCTTTAACAGCCAAGGTAAACTGCCTAAATAAAATAGGTGCTATTAGTTTTAGATTATGCTCTCTTTCAATACGTTTACGACCTTCCAAACCTTTAGATTTTAGGCCTGCAGGTTTCTCGTTTAATGCCTGTCTGATGGCAGATACAATATGCTCAATCGACCCTGCTGGAATAATCCAGCCGCAATCATTGTCTACAAGCTCAGGTATGCCGGCAATATAAGTAGAAATAACCGGCCTACCAAGAGCCAATGCTTCCATAATTACAACTGGTAAACCTTCTGCGAAACTGGGTAATAAAAAAGTACGCGACTTACTGATCAATTGCCTGACTTCAGCATTAACCATCCAACCATGAAGCTCCACCATATCTTCTACGTTGTATTTTTTAATAGACTCTTCCAGCGCTTGCCTTGACTCACCATCTCCAACAAAATGCACTTTTAAATTAGGGAAATCTGTTTGTAATTGCGCCAGAGCTGGTGGAAGCAATAATTGCGCTTTTTGCGGACAAAGTCTCCCTACACATACTAAAGACTGATTATTCACATCAAACTCATAATTGGGTACAAATTCATCCAGTTGCAAACCGCAATGCACAATAACAATTTTATCCCAATAGTCATAGCTACTAAAACGTACTAATTGGACGCGACAGTAATTTGAAATAGCGGCCACAAAAGTAGCATGCTTTACTTTAAGGTTCATGCTGATCGCACTTGGGTCAACAAATTCGTCTGGACCATGAGCTGTAAAACTATAGCTTGGCCCGCCCATACATTTGGCTAGCATTGCGACTGTAGTTGCATTTGTAGAAAAGTGCACATGTACATGTTTTAAATCTTTTTGCTTGCATAGGCGATAAAAATAAGTCGCCTGCATTAAATAAGCAACATGCTTCACTGGAAATCGCAGCGAGTTGCTACAAACGTTTAACCAAATTTTAAAAGCCTTGAAGAAACCAATAGGATTAAATAATAAAACAGAGAAAAAAGCAGTAATAAGCCTTAAAAAATTACCATCTAATAAGTAATGTGTTTTCTCCTGGTCTGCAATATCTAACGGATCTACTAATGCGGTAGGCCATCTTCTTACTGCAAAACGTTCAATCTCTAAGCCAATTGCTTCCAAACTTTCCATTTCACGACGAATAAATGTTGTACTCGTTATGGGAAATGAATTCATTAAATAACCAATTTTCAAGGCGGTTCCTTTGCTTTATTAATTATAATGTTAAATTTTTAGGAATATCCGTGGTTTGCTCACGAATATCAAATTTTTAAGAAATAAGGACTTAAGAGCCAAGTAGTAGCGGCTCAAAAATCGCACACCTTTAATCAAAAAAAGACGTATCTGTTTTGAAGCGAGGCAATGGCTGAAACTATTAATTCGCGAATATTGTATCAATATGTGCGAATCAGTATCCGCACCAATTTTACTATAAGTGATATTTGTATAAATGACTTTTACAGAACCGAACAGCACAGCAAGATTAAAGGCTTATTCTAATAATACACAACCAAGTCCTTTTATGTTATCCCAACCCCGCAGACGCCGCAACAACCTTTTTAACGGGGCCGAATATCATCTTTAGCCAAGTCAAATAATAACCTGCATGTTCTCTGTAATGAATCGATGGTATATGCCGGTATTACTTTCTAGAACTACTCAGCAGATAGACGACCCTTAAGCAATATCTTGCTCATTAGTCAGGATAAAGTGATTGCTGAGCGGGGGAGCACGGCCGATAAATAACGACAACACTTCTGTCAGTTACTCATTAATTTTATTTCGCTGTTCGGCATTCACCAATGGCCGGATTATAGCTGGGACTCCATATGCCATATGATTATCTGGTATTGAATTTAGTACTACTGCATTAGCGCCAATATGAACATTATTACCAATTGTTATGTTGCCTAAAATCACGGCGCCAGCACCGATATTCACGTTGTTTCGTAAAATAGGCGCATCGAGTGGTCTGTCTGTATAGCGATTGCCTATCGTGACGCCTTGCCGAACGATGCAATTATCACCTATTACGGTATTACCATGTATAACGATACCGTGTTGATGCTCGAATATAACGCCATAGCCTAACTTTACGGTATAAGGTAACTCTATACCGTACTTGTTTCTCGCTCTAATAAACAAAAATTTGTAGAGAATAGAAAATGGAATGCGTAATATCTTTGATTTAATACCCATGCGCCAATTACCAAAACGATGAAAAGCTAAGGCTTTAAAGCCAGGCTTAGTAAAGTCTCTCCCATGATGTATCCAATCATTTTTGAGTTGTTGAATTAGTCCCATGATTTGCCTTCAATGAAAATCCGCGGAATAAAAAAGAGTTTTTGATAAAGTCTTTCAAAAAATTAGGTGGACCTTTAACTAGTTCAGCGTTATTGGTCAGTTTACTTCGCGACAGCCGAACAGTATAGCCAGCAATGAAGGCTAAATCACAGCATAATAATTTAAGTGGACCATAATTTTTTAAAAAATAACGGCGCCTTGAATCAAACCAATATTTAGGGCGTCTTGGGGCTTTCTTACGATAATCGGAAATTCCTGTTGCAGCTCCTACAGCATGATAAACTTTACTCGAAGGTATATACCAACAGTGCATGTTATTGCGTTTTCCTTGCAAACAAAAATCCAGTTCTTCAAAATATAAAAAGTAATCGTCATCGATCAAACCAACTCTTTCTATATATTCATTGCTGACCATAAAAGACGCGCCAGACAACCAATCTGTTTGCATAGCAGAATTACTTGGTGGTTTTCTTACTAAATATTTCCTTACTAGCCTATCAAATATGCCTAATCCTAAACCTTCTGATAGTTCGCTAATAATACCGGGAAAATTAAAATAGGAACATTGAAATGTTCCATCTTCGTCTTCGAGTCGGCTC
>JBKEFO010000319.1:0-3593 GCA_046709585.1 Marivirga sp. | reverse complement strand
GAGGCCCAGGAATGAATATTTCACTACAGTATAGCTTCGCATTCTAGTATAGTAAGTATAAAATAGATTCACGCTAATAGGGAGACTATGAATATGAAAAGAACCTTTGAAAATTGCTTCAAAGGTTTTTTTATTCATGCAGTACAGCGTGAAGTATTTTAATTGATTTCACCTCTTTTAGTGAATGGCTATGGATTTGATAAAATTGTAAAATTAATTTCAAAAAGATATTTCTTTCTTCACCACTTAGATTGGCTTGCTCTTCAAAATAATTAGGTGCGCTAATAAGTATATTTAGCTTCGCTAGTTGCTCACTAGTAAGCCTAATATTATGAAAAGGTCTGACCTCTTCCATTAGTTCTTCAGCATTACTTGGATAGAAACCCATAAACTGGGTTAATTTCAATAGGAGCTGGAGGTGGAAGTTATAATATCCAGTGTCAGCTTTATCAAATTTAATTAATGAGTCTTCCAGAAAATTAAACAGCGCTGGGTTTACTTCTTCCTCTCCTCTTAATAAACTTGATAATATTTCAGACAAAAATATGCCTACTGTGGATTTGATTATTCTAAAAGGTATTTGCTGATACGGCTGGCTACATTTCATTTCTGAAAGCCTATTAAGGGAGCTATTATTTTTCTTGTAAACAACCAAGTCTAATAAGGTTAATGGTTGAAAGAGTGCTATTTTATTTTTCGCTTTCGCTTTCCTAACGCCATTTTCAATATAGGATTGTATTCCAAACTCCTCAGTGTACATATTTACTATAAGCGAGCTCTCACCATACTTCAGATGCCCTAATACGATGGCTTTAGTTTTGTGTAGCATTATTTCGTCACTACAAATTTACCTTTGTATGATCTATCTCCAAAGTCGTTAACACTGAATAATAGATAGATTCCAGGTTTCACCATAAAACCACTGTAATTCGATAGGTTCCAACTAAAGGTGCCTCCATTTGCTGCATTCTTATACATTACGTTCCCCGCCAGGTCGGTAATCATAACTTCCATATTATTGGTTAATCCATCAATGCTCACATTGTTGTCTCGTGCTAATGAGACTGGGTTTGGGAATATTTTCACGAGATCCAAATTCTCTTTCGCTCTGCTCGAAGCAGATCTATAGGACAATAATTGGTCTTCATTGAGTATAAAAACTTCTCCATTTATTGGGTTAATAACATGCTGCTTAATCCTATTTGTTCTTAAAGGACTATTTCTGCTTGTAATACGCATAATATTTTGTTGTATTGACTCGTCAAATAACCACAGACCGTCTCTATTACCTACCCAAAGTCGATTTCCGCCATCGGAGGCAATACTATTGATAGTTATTCCCTGAAATAAGAAAAACCCTTCAAAGATGGGAATGACCGCATTTACGGGACCTCCAGAAAATACATCGCTGAAATTAGAGAGGTAGCATAAGCCGTTCTGTGTGCCAATCCATAAGTTTCCAGATAAATCTGTAGATAGTGCTGTTATTTTAGTTGAAGGAAGGTTCCCATTACCAATGCTGTTTATTAAAGTTCTTTCTTGACTCTCTTCGACATTTATGGCTATTAAGCCGTTATTGGTAGCTAAGTAATGATCCCCATTCGGGGCAATAAGATAGTCGCTGATGAGAGCACTTAAACGTATATTGGATTGAAATAATTCCGATGACTTGCTATTAAATAAGGCGATGTTATCAGCCGTTTTAACTAAAGCCCAAACATGACCATCTGGAGATACCGCTAATGATGTCCAGCTTGCTATTGTCTCCGTACTAGACAATGAAAGGCGACTGATTTCTCTCGTATCCCAGGAATATAGACCTTCCATAGCGGATAGGAATATCGCATTACCTGTTGTAAGGTCAAGATTGACGTCATCAAAACTAGGTAGTAAATTTCCTTCGGTAGTTTGTGATACTGTCTTCCATCTGCCATTTTGGAAATAGGAGAAACCCGCTTTTTCTTTAGGTAGAAATATAGTGAAGTCTTCTATCTGAATTATCTTTTTTGCTTTTCCTTGAGGCCCAGCGGGTTTATAACTTTGAGAAATATCATTTCCAGTAGTTAGGGCTAAACTTTGTAGGCTGTGGGCGATAAAAAGTTGGCCATCTATTTTTTTGAAATCATGAATTGTACCTGCTTGATTTAGGCTTACTTCAGATTCAAATTGATTGTTTCTTAGCTCAAATATTTGACTACCGACACTACATTGTAATTTGTTCTGATCTGCGAAAAGTGAAGTGATAGCATCGGAGCTCTGAAATAATTTTGTCCAAGTGTTATCACCAGCTAATTGGTAAATTGCATGATCAGTAGTTACACTATACAGTATATCATTGAAGATAATGCTCTCTAAAACTGTGGTAGAATCTGATATGATTAACCTATCCCACTTTGTAAAATCTTTTAAATTTACAGAACTATTTACGCGTCCTTTGAGAAGGCCTTCTTTTGTACTTAGATACAGGTAATCGTTTTTATAGTACACATGATTGATAGCTAAATTACTGCCGTCGAAGCCCAGACGCTCATAGGTATCTATAATCTGTTTATCAGCCAATGATAGTAGTATAACACCGAATTCTGTTGCTGTGTATAATACATCATTGTTAATAGTAAATCCGTTGATCTGTTTATCGCTGAAAATGGTACTGTTTTCAATATTGAGAAAACTTGTTAGTGTTAGATCCTCGCTAATAAAATCAATAGCACCATTGCGGTACCCTACAATAAGTTCATTACTTGCAGGATCACTTGTTAGGGCAGTGGGCTCAACCCCAGCTAAACCGTCTACACTGCTTAAGGTTGTTACACTATTATCTTCAAGGTCATAATAAAATAAGCCTTGATCTGTCGAGCAAAATAATTTTCTGTTTGTTTCCTGAATTATTTTCGCATTCGAAAAATCGGCATGCTGTCTCCAGCCTCCAATGGGTATATCTTGCGCTATGCCATTATAAAAATGACTGCTTATGATGGTATACAGAAAGATAAATACTTTATATCGCATGCTTAAATTTTAGTAACACTGTATACCCTTAGTTTATTGACCTTTTAGGAAACATCTTCTACACCGAGGTTCGTATTTATCTTTCTCCCCCAACAGCACCTTGCTTTGCTCTTGAGAAAGTCTATACGAATAGGTCGCAATGCCGCCACATTGGGCACATATAGCGTGAACTTTTGTAACATATTCTGAGATAGCCATCAATTCGGGCATAGGACCAAACGCCTTTCCGCTGAAATCCATGTCTAAACCTGCAATGATCACTCTCTTTCCGCTATTGGCTAGCTTATTTGCAACGGTAACCAGTTCATTATCAAAAAATTGTGCTTCGTCAATTCCCACCACTAGTGAGTTGCCGGCTAATAGTAAGATGTCTTCTGAGAAATCAACAGGTGTTGATCGGATACTATTCTGGTTATGAGAGACTACTTCTGTTTTATGGTAGCGTGTATCAAGTTTTGGTTTAAAGATTTCTACTTTCTGCTTGGCTATTATGGCTCTATTTAATCTTCGGATAAGCTCTTCAGTTTTTCCACTAAACATTGATCCACAGATTAGTTCAATCCAACCTTTGCCTTTCTGATCTT
>JBKEFO010000318.1:0-3645 GCA_046709585.1 Marivirga sp. | reverse complement strand
CACGGAAAAACCAGCCCCGTTAAGGAATCGGGACAGGCTTTGTGGCTTACTAACAGGCTTCACCAACTCGCCTCTAAGGGATGCCTATTTTCGGCACAGGCATTGCACCCGCTGGAATAATTTGATATCTTCAGTAGCAGATGCCCATACTGGGCGCACACAATCGCCATCAATAATTGCTCGCTAACGCTGCGCACTATTCATAGCACCACCTTAGGTTTCATTACGAAAAAAACGGAATGAAGATACTCCTCATTCCGTTCCAGCTACTGCTAATTTCCTTTATTATAAATACTTTGCTTAATTAAAAGATCCCTTCGCTCATTGTACCACCTTTTTGAGTATAGTGACTTCCTTTACTTGAATATGTTGCTGGTAAGTGTAAAAATTTTGAATAGGCTCGGATCATCCACGAAACTGGTCCTCTAAAAAAGTAGTTTTCAGGGAAGGCAATCTTGTCAATGTCCTTTTTGTATTTCTCTGCGGTTCCTTTTGAAAGGTGAAATTGTAACCCATCACTCGTATCAAAAGTTTCCTGTATAATCAACGCATTTTCACCAATTACACGATATACTTCAAACCGTACAAGACCTCTTTCTAAATCAAAAGCATCAGTTCCTACCCGCTGCCACCAATAAATCAGTTCATCAATAGTTCCATTATCCTTACAGGTCCATTTTGCAGTTACCTCAATCGATTTATCTGGATTAGGACGTTGGTAATCGTTCTTTACATAGCCAAATAAATATTCTCCAAAATTCCCTGCTACATTTTTAGAAGAAAAGGCATCTTTAACTTTATCACTTATTTTCAGTCCTCTTATTAAGTGAATATCTGGTTTAGCCACAGCTGTTAATGCTGCCATATGCTCTGTAGCAGTTGTATTAAAATAATCTAATAACGAGTTGGTATCCTGAAAAATGTGATGCACCAAAACAGCTTCTTGCCCAATGGCATGATTAATCTCTGTAGATAGCATTCCTTTATGATTTCTTGCTCCCTGATGAATAGCCTCCCACTCTTTGAGCATTTCTTTCGATTCAGCAGATTTTCTAAATAACCCACCTTTTATTGTTGGCACCCATTTTCCGGTAACACTTATTTCCTGGCCTAGTTTAGTTAGTTGTTGCATGTAAACTGGCAATTTCTCTTTTAATTCAGTCATGACTTTAAGTTTTAGTTCGTTTATTGAGTTGATTATACTACAAATGTATATACGAAAAATGAGATATAAAGGCGTCCTTTACGACAACTTAAGGGGTTGTTTACGACATAACAAATACTTATCTTTGTTTAAATATCAAGTCAAAATGAAGCACATAAGCGTTATAATACCACAAGGATCTGTTATTATTGATACGATAATAGGACCTTACAATTTGCTTAAGATGGCTAACAGTTATTTTAAGCAATCAAAGGGGCTAAAGGAAGCCCCTTACCAAATAGAATTGGTTGGCCTTGATGAAAACCCAATTACCTATCAAGGGCTATTTCAGATTACTCCAGAAAAGAGTATTGAGCAAATTGATAAAACCGATCTGATTGTCATATCTGCTATTAGCGGAAATTTAGAAGATGGAGTTAAAAAAAATAAAGCATTCATTTCATGGATAAAAAAACAACGAATAGAAAACGATACTGAGATAGCATCCCTCTGTAAAAGTGCATTTCTCTTGGCTGAAACAGGATTGATTAATGGAAAATCCTGTTCTACACATTGGATGGCACAAAATGAATTTAGACAAAGATACCCCAAGGTAAATTTGGTTCCAGAAAATATTATTAGTGAGGATAACGGCATTTACTCCAGTGGTGGAGCTTATTCGTTTTTAAATTTTATGCTTTTTATAATTGAAAAATACTTTGGTAGAGAGACTGCTATTTGGTGCTCAAAAGTCTCTGAAATTGATATGGATAGATTTGATCAAAGCCATTTTATGATATTTAATGGCCAAAAGCAACATTCTGATGAGGCTATAAAAAAAGCTCAAATATACATTGAGAGTAACTATGAAGAGAAATTAAATATTGATGAGATTGCAGGAATTGTAAATATGAATGTTCGTAGTTTACTTAGAAGATTTAAAAAAGCAACCTCCAACACTCCTTTAGAATATATCCAAAGAGTTAAAATAGAAGCCGCAAAAAAGAAGTTAGAGTCCACTACAGAAACTATCCTTGAAGTAATGTACAGTATTGGTTATAATGATGAAAAAGCATTCAGAAACACTTTCCGAAAATATTCAGGATTATCACCTAAAGAATATAGTAAGAAGTATAATCGTGAGATGGCACTTGCTTAAATTCTAATTTTATTGGAAAACGAAACCTAGTCGAGTAGGTAAAGGGGATTTTCACCCCTAAACCTCTCACAGAACCGTGCATGACCCTCTCAATTCACAGGGCTCTTCTTATACAGTCCATATGGCCTGAAAATGATCAGACCATTTTGGAGCCCAATTCCCAATGGTAAAATAGGTTTGGATATGAGTTCGTAACACGCCTTAGCCATTTTACAGCTTTATAGCTTTGTCCTAATTTAAGTGAAGGCTATACTAACACAAGATTAATATGCCTAATCGAATTTCAGACTACTTCACCTTCAGCCTGCCGGAAAAGGCAGGTTCCTGATACAGCTACACAATAGCGTTTATTGGCTAAGGGCTTTGCAAAGATGTACTTGCTTAGCCACCTTATCATGCCTCAGTATGTACTTCCTGTTCAGCCTGCCCTCAACTCGATTGCGGGTCAGTACCGGATTTTGTAGTCCCGCTTTATTTACTGCTGTTTTCATTTTTAAGGTGTTCATGAATGCCTAGCATTTCTTCACTGCATTCCTCACGGAAAAACCCGCCCCGTTAAGGAATCGGGACAGGCTTTGCGGCTTACTAACAGGCTTCACCAACTTGCCTATAAGGGATGCCTATTTTCGGCACAGGCATTGCACCCTCTAGAATAATTTGATCTTCAGTAGCAGATGCCCATACTGGGCGCACACAAAACCTAAACTGCATTAAAACGCAGTTTTACCCAACCGTTGTAAAACATTTTGAGTACTCCAATTCACACATCGAAAAAGCTAGAGAAGCTGGTTAAGCGTTTAATTGTTGCTAACCACAATTACGAGCATGGAATGCTTGGAAAATGGAATGCCACTATATTTTATGTCGACAGAAAAAAGTGCTGGCTTATTTCAAATGCTCGTACGCAATATAATGTAATACTTCCTGACATAACATCGAAGGATTTAAAGAATATTGACAACATATTCAGAGAGACACTTTACGAACAACTAGTATATGACGGAATAATCACTGATTTTGGCAATCTGTGTAATATTAGCGATGGACTTATTTTCTTACCAACTGATAATGACCGTAAAACTACAGGCTTCCAAAATCACAGAATTACATACTTAGAATGGTGGAAACACGAGTTCGAAAGTCTAGAAAATATGCCTTTAAAAGATCTGACAAATCGACTAAATTATTCTCCCATTCACATTGGAGAAAGTCATATAATGTCAGACTATACAGATGCAATTAATGAAATGAAGAAGCTTCTCAATTAATAAACAACGTTTTACAACAACACATAAAACCAATTTGCTCACCCCCTTGTAGCAAACTCAGTGGTAAATAGCCA
>JBKEFO010000317.1:0-3757 GCA_046709585.1 Marivirga sp. | reverse complement strand
ATTCAATCGTATCAACCAACTCATATTCCGCATGAAACATATTACTCTGCTGCTCATACCAAGCTGTTATCTTCTCACCTACTTTTTCTTTGAAAGCATCATAAACAGTTTTAATGTCTTCCTCTACTTGAGAGTCTTGCTGCTTTAAATGCTTTAGCCTCGCAAGAAAAAAAGCTGCCCGCTCATTTTCTATAACTGCCCATAAATCATAAAAACTATTGATGAAACACCGCTGTGCTAAGGCCTTGACAGGAATTGAATGTGACCAATAACTTAAAACCAGCTTCTCTTGGCGAAAAACATTCGCTACATAAAACGGCACTTTAGTAAAATAGAATCCAGCAATTTTAAAGCGCTTTCTAAACCTATTCCAATTGCTATCCGTCGCTAATCTTCTAAATCGATTAACCAATTGAACAACCTCTTCTGTCTCAGGCAATTTTCTTAGGAAAAAATCCCGCTCCTCGAAAAAATCTGTCGCTAGAGATTTTAAAGCAATTTGAGAGGGTCTTTTGTCATACAAATGCTCAATATGATCAAATAAGGCTTGCTGTCTTTTATCGAATACCTTCTTCTCAGATCCCTGATTTTCGTCGGCAATTCGATTTAAAGTATTATCAAGCTCAATAAGTGCTTCTTTATCTTTGACTATTACATGTGCGATATGCTTTTGTAAAAACTTATACCAGTCAATAAAATAATCGGTATATGGTTCATTCATAGGTTTATCATATTTATCATAGCTTATTAAGCTCCGCGAGTTTACGTTAACTACTAAAAACAGTTAAGAAAAAACTGCATCTTTTTACTCAAGTTAAGAATATTTTTTTTGCTATAATCGCTTAACAGCTCGTATACCCAGTCAACACTTTTTTTATTTTTTAATGTATTCTCTTTTTCGAACACCTAATTAGCCGTAATTATCTGAATTATAGCTGTCTATAAAATGGAAATTGACGATATAAATAATTACTTCTTTTTGGGATTAATCGCAGATGTTTCTTAGGATCAGGCTACTTAAAGAATATAAATGCTTACCTTTGCGCCCTGAAATAAAGCGATATGATTACTACTAATAACTTAACCCTTCAGTTTGGGAAACGCGTACTCTTCGATGAGGTAAACATTAAATTCACACAAGGCAATTGCTACGGTGTAATTGGTGCCAATGGAGCAGGTAAATCAACTTTTCTGAAGATCTTATCAGGAGAGGTAAGTCCTACTAGAGGTTCAGTGACCTTAGACTCCGGTAAGCGAATGGCTGTTTTAGAACAGAATCATAATGAATTTAATGAGCATTCTGTGTTGAATACGGTAATGATGGGCCATACTAAGTTATGGGCTAACATTGCTGCTAAGGAAGCATTGTACAGCAAGCCTGATTTCTCAGAGGCAGATGGCAACAAGGTAGCTGAGCTAGAAGAGCAATTTGCGGAAATGGATGGTTGGAATGCGGAAAGTGATGCTGCTGCTCTCTTGAGTGGCCTAGGTATTGAAGAAGCGCACCATTACAGCTTAGTGAAAGACATCAATGGTAATTATAGAGTCCGGGTATTATTAGCACAAGCCCTATTCGGTAATCCTGATTTACTCATCCTCGATGAGCCTACCAACGATTTAGATATTCATACCATCGCCTGGTTAGAGGACTTCTTATTAGACTTCAAAAATACAGTTATCGTAGTTTCTCACGATAGGCACTTTCTAGATACCGTTTCTACACATATCGTAGATATTGATTTCAGTCAGATAAGCATGTACTCTGGTAATTATAGTTTCTGGTACCAATCAAGTCAACTCGCTTTATCACAACGCTCCTCAACAAATAAGAAGGCTGAAGAGAAGAAAAAAGAATTGCAAGAATTTATTGCCCGTTTCAGTGCTAATGCTTCTAAGTCGAAGCAAGCTACGAGTAGGAGAAAATTACTAGACAAAATCAGCGTAGAAGACATCAAGCCATCTACACGTAAATACCCTGCCATCATCTTTAACCAAAATAGAGAAGCGGGTGATCAGATTTTACAGATTGAGAAGCTAACAAAAAAGCTGGAGGACAAGACTTTAATTAGCGAGCTAGATCTATTTGTAAATAAAGGAGATAAAATTGCCTTGCTAAGCAAAGACAGCTTATCCACTACTGCCCTATTTGCAATCTTGAGCGGTAATATGGAGCCTGACTCTGGCGAGTTCAAATTTGGACAGACCATTACTACTTCTTATTTACCCAACCACAACGATGAGTATTTTACTTCAGATGACAACTTAATCGACTGGTTAAGAGAGTATTCCGATGAAAAAGATGAAGTATACATTAGAGGGTTTTTAGGCAAGATGTTATTCTCTGGAGAGGAAACCTTCAAGTCTGTAAATGTACTTTCAGGAGGGGAAAAAGTAAGGTGTATGGTGTCTAAAATGATGCTTAATGGTGGTAATTTATTGTTGTTAGATGAGCCTACCAACCACTTAGATTTGGAATCTATCCAGGCTTTTAACAATGGACTGAAGGATTTCCCTGGCACAGTGATCTTCACCTCTCATGACCACGAATTTACAAATACAGTAGCAACCAGAGTATTGGAGTTAACACCTAATGGAAATATTGATAGCTTAAAGAGCTATGATGAGTACATGGAGGATGACAACATACAGGCACAACGTGATGCGCTATATGGCAAGGCCATGGTCTAGTACTGGGTATTAAGTACAAAGTATCAAGTATTCAGTACAGCGTATTAAGATACCTTGGGTGGTGTTTTGAGGATTGTTTCTGTAAAATAGCATATCATCCCATAATGATTCTTGGGGATACGAATCAAGGCTGCCAATTGTTGGTTCACCCCTATTGTTGGTCATAAGACCAACAATCCCAATTAAGCTTAAAGAAATAAAAGCCCAATCATAACTGATTGGGCTTTTTTGTTGCCGATAATTCCGCCTTATTTTATTATCGTTGCGAGTTTATCTGCTGATAGGCAGAAAACGCGGAAATCTTTTTATTACAAAAATAGATTGTCACAGCCTAAAGACTTCGCAATGACATCCTAAAACGATTGTCTTAAGAAAGTCATTCGAGAGGAATCTATTATTAAATTCAAAAGACTTCCGTAGTTTTGGAAAATTCGGAAGTCTGGTTCTTTAGAAAATAGCAGAAGGCTAATGCCATGGTTCGTGTCCTCACGAACCATGGCATTAGGCTGCAGTTACATTACAAATAAGGTCGCATTAGAATTTTGTCATTGCGAGTTTATCGGCCGTTTGGCAGAAAACGCGGCAATCTTATTGAAATAAATAGATTGCCACAGCCTAAAGGCTTCGCATTAACATGCTCATTATGTTAGGTACTGACCCACATTACAAATACGACAGAAGATGAGGCGACATTGCCAATGAGGCCGATTTCAGGAAAAGACACTGTGTTTTAACCACGCATATATGTGTGCTTGTAAAATTTAATATGCGCAATTGAAATTTTGATCTACGCATAATTTATTTCATAAAAATGATATACGCATATTTTTTTTCAAGGCCAAAAGGTAAACTAATAGATTTAAAAATTATCCTATTATTAAATAACCCCCCATGCCAAGCCTGGCGGGAACGGGGGCCCGCAATGGTTTTCTAAATATTGATTTTTACAAAAATAACGAGAGATTTGGGTAAATAAATATCCAATCCGCATAATCGTCATTCCCACGAACCTGCCTGTCTGCAGACAGGAGAGGAAATCTATTGTTATGAGCTACAAGCTACTCATTGC
>JBKEFO010000316.1:0-3758 GCA_046709585.1 Marivirga sp. | reverse complement strand
TACGGCCGTGATAACCGCTGGAAGAGAGAGTGGAAAGGGAACAAAAATTTGTATGAGCAACGTGCTGAAGTAACGGTATCAGGCAAAGGCATACTTCAAAACCTTATCTGGCAAGGGGCTTTAATTGGTTTCTTGATTTACTTTACCTATTTTTTCTTGGACGCGGCATTCTGGCAGCTCTTCTTCATGATTGCGCTACATACCTTATTACTTTCTATATTTAATGATGCTACTCAGCTTGTACAAAACAAGCGTCAATTGATAAAAATCACCTACGCACTACTCTATTGGAGCTTTCCAATTGTAAGTTCAATACATATATATGCTGATATCCAAACCAAAGGCATAGGTGTATTCTTGATTATGGTTTGGTTTATTGGGCTGTATTTGGTTCGAATGTCAAGAAAGATGCATGAAACCAAGGTCAATATCGATGAAATCGCTGGTCGCCTCAAAAAGATCAGACGCTTGTATTATAGGATGGTGTTGGCCATTCCTTTTGTGAGGCCTAAAAAGACTGAGTTCCGTGCGCTTAAAGGTGTTAGCCTCAATATAGAACAGGGCATGTTCGGTCTATTGGGACCTAATGGTGCGGGCAAGACCACTTTGATGCGCATCCTTTGTGGTATTATGGATCAGAGTTATGGCAAGATCTGGATCAATGGACATGACACTAATTTGCGCAGAGAAGAACTTCAAGGCTTAATTGGCTACCTGCCGCAAGCTTTTGGAACCTACGAGAATATGACACCCTATGAATTCCTTGACTACCAAGCGATTTTGAGAAAGATTACCAATAAAAAGCAAAGAGAAACAAGGGTGCAATACGTGCTAAAAGCAGTGCATATGGATGAGCATCAGCATAAGAAAATAGGCTCATTTTCCGGCGGTATGAAACAGCGAATTGGCATTGCACAGATACTATTGCACTTACCAAAGATATTGGTGGTAGATGAGCCTACTGCTGGTCTAGATCCACTAGAACGTATTCGTTTCAGGAATCTGCTTGTAGAACTGAGCAGAGAGCGTATTGTGGTATTTTCCACCCATATTATTGAAGATATCGCAAGTAGTTGTAACAACCTGGCAGTCTTAATCTCCGGTGACATTGAATATATGGGAAGCCCTACCGCCATGGCAGAGTTGGCACATGGTAAGGTGTGGGAATTCCATTTAACACCAGAAGAATTTGAGGCGGACAAAGAAAAATACCTAATTGTTCATCACATGCGTGAAGGCGAGCAAATCCGGGTCAAGTGCCTTGCTGATCGAGCTCCAACACCTGATGCTGCTGCAGTAAGTGCAAACCTAGAAGATGCGTACCTGTGGTTAATGAAAAGTAAAAATAAGAAAGCAGTCTTAGCGTCTGCTGAAGAGGAAATGAATATAATAAACTGATGAAATAAAAATGAAAAGCTATCTACTGCTCATTTACCGACTTATCAACTACAACATAAAGGTGATCTTCGCAAACAAGTTCATTTATTTTGTGCTGGCATCTTTTTTATTCTTCGGATTTATCATTTTTATTACAATCATGAACGACCCCGATTTCAATGAAGCCGTTATCTATGGCTTCCTCGTTTTCCCAGGCATTCTGCTGATCTTTTATCCTATGGCCTATGGCATCCAAAACGATGATGACTCCAAAATGCTAGAGACCATCTTCGGCATCCCTAACTACCGATATAAAATATGGCTGGTGCGCTTTGCACTCACCTTAGGCGTTGCTTTTGCTATATTATCGGTACTCGGTATCATTGCTAACATTACACTTTACAGGTTCAATGTGCTGCCAATGATAGGACAAGTGCTCTTTCCTATTCTATTTATATCGGCCCTCGCATTTATGCTCTCTACAAAAATCAAAAACGGCAATGGTACCGCCATTGTGATTGTGATTGTCTCCTTTATTTTTTTTGTGTTTGCCGATGCATTGGAATATAGTCCTTACAATGTATTCCTTAACCCCTACTCTGAACCGCGCGAGATGAGTGAATTTATCTGGCTAACGGTCATCTTTAAAAACCGAATTTATCTGCTGGTGGCCAGTGCACTTTGTTTGCTTTATGGTATGTATAATTTACAGTTTAGAGAGAAGTTCGTGTAGGTGGGCTTGTAGCTGAGAACTTCATTTTTCAAAACCTAACAACTACCATACCTGACGCAGTTGAACTATTCTTGCAATACGTAGCCTTTAAGGTTGGGAAGTTACGAACAAAATATGTAGAATCAGTTCTTGTTGCAACTGGGGAATATCACAGACAGCTACGCCAGTCCTTAGTTTGACTCGGGTGAAATGACTTTTGAAGGTCAGAGCTTTGTTTCCTACATCCCTATTGGCATAAGTTACTTTGGGAAAAAATCTATAAATATAGCGGCTGACCTAGGTGCGGATACTAGCTTCTTTAACTTGGATAAAGTATTTATTTACGGACACTTAAAAATTGGTCTACGATTTTAGTACTAAACGGGAAGTTACTTTTACCCCCTGATGTCCCAAAGACCTTATAAATAGTGAATAAGACTTAATTCCTGTAGGTGAATTTGGTGTCTTGATAAGCCTTCAAATTGATATTGGAAATAATTTCATGGTTTAAGTCTTTTCTAGCCCGCAAGCATTAAGGACAGAAAACACATGGAGATAATCTCCTATAAGTGTGATAAAAGTCACAATTCTACCACATATAGATTTCTATATTTGTTAGGAGAGATATGAATACCATAACATGACTAAAATAATCAAAATACTTGGAACAGGATGCCCCAAGTGCCAATCAATGACCGCTGTTGTTAAAGAGGTAGTTTCAGAAAACCATATTGATGCAACTATAGATAAGGTGGAGGATATAGTAAAAATTATGAAGTTCAACCTAATGACAACACCAGCATTAGTCATAGATGATGTTATTACGATAAAAGGCAGAGTCCCTTCAAAGGATGAAGTATTGTCACTTTTAAGTTAGCTAAAACAACCTATAATGAAGTATCAGATAAAAGCTTCCTCCGCTTCAAGTCGGGATGCTACTATTCATATAAAAAATTCAGACATAGCTTTTGGCACAACGAAGCATACTTCCGAAGTCTTGCCCAATCCTGCCGAATTATTCTTGGGTGCTTTCGCTGCTTGCATGATTAAAAATGTTGAGCGTTTTTCAGGCATGATGAATTTCACCTATTCAGAAGCCTCACTTGAAGTCCATGCCACACGACTTGAAAAGCCACCAAGGATGGACGATATCCAATATATTTTGACAATTTATAGCAACGATAAAAAATTGAATACGGACTTATTAAAAAAAAACATTGAAAAGTTTGGTACTATCTACAATACTGTGAAATTATCTTGTTCTATTTCTGGCACAATTAGCACGATCGCTAATGTTTGATTGGTTACAAAACATTGCAAATTGGCTGGTCTATGAAGTCTTAAGTTTAGACAAAGGGCAACACTTAGCCGAAGCATTGAATTTCTTTATTTACGATACTGTAAAGATTTTAATACTCCTTTTTATCGTTATCCTATTTATGGGAATTGTCAACAGTTACTTCCCCATAGACAAGGTTAAAAATTATTTATCAAGGAATAAGTTATATGGATTGGAATACCTGGTGGCCAGTCTTTTTGGTGTGGTAACGCCCTTTTGTTCCTGCTCATCTGTTCCCTTATTTATTGGTTTTGTAAGAGGTGGTATCCCTTTAGGTGTCACCTTTTCATTTTTAATCACCTCGCCATTGGTCAATGAAGTGGCAATCGG
>JBKEFO010000315.1:0-3767 GCA_046709585.1 Marivirga sp. | reverse complement strand
AGTGTTGATCAAAAACAGGAGATAGTTATCTCTATATTGAAAGGTCAGAATCCTACCATTCAATTGCAAGGAAGTTAGCTACTAGCCATCGACTAATTTCCCTGTGGGTAGAGTGTTATAAGATGCACGGGAAAAGAGGTTTGTCATTTAAACATGCAATACCTTATAGTGGTGAATTCAAATTGAGTTTGCTTGAGGAAATGTTGAAAGAAGGCATTTCTATACATCAACTATCCGCGAAATATTTAATTTCGCCATCTGTTATATCCAATTGGAAAAGAGAACGTAATCAAGGTGGGGTATCCACTCTATTTATCGAAAAACGAAGAGGTAGACCTTCAAAAATGAAAAAGTAACCTAAAAAAATAGAAGCTAACTCTCTTAGTGAAAAAGATAAATTACTGAAGGAAAATGAGTACTTAAGTGCAGAGAACGAGTATTTAAAAAAGCTTCAAGCCTTAATTCAGAAACAAAAAACTCAAAAAAAAGATTGATAGCATTGGCCATCCAGGAGTTAAGGCACAGGCATTCACTTTCAATATTATTGAAAGTATCAGGAATGGCAAGAAGTTCTTTCTATTACCAATACAAGCAATTTGAAAATACAGATAAATACAAAACTGAAAAAAAGGTAATCTCAGAGATATTCCATCAAAATAAAGGACGATATGGGTATAGGCGTATAACTCTTGAGTTGCGCTATAGAGGCTTGGTTTTAAATCATAAAACTGTATCTAAACTAATGAAAAACCTTGGGCTTATATTATAGGTAAGAATGAAGAGATATCGCTCCTATAAAGGTGAAATAGGGCAAATTGCTCCTAATGTTCTAGAAAGAAATTCTAAAGCCAGTAAACCCAATCAAAAATGGGCAACTGACGTCACTGAGTTCTCTCTGTTTGGAACTAAAAGCTATTTATCACCCATAATTGATTTGTATAATGGAGAAATTGTATCATATAATATTACATATCGACCAACTCTAGATTTAGTTATAAATATGGTGGATAGTGCTTTTGATACAATACCTAACAAGTACAAGTCTAATTTTACATTCTGATCAAGGATGGCATTATCAACATCCTAATTATCGTAAGAGACTACAAGATAAAGGTATAAATCAAAGTATGTCACGTAAAGGTAACTGCTTAGATAAAGCTGTAATAGAAAACTTCTTTGGTCTATTGAAATCAGAGTTATTATATTTACAAGACTTCAATTCAATGGAACACTTTCATCTAGAAGTGAAAAACTATATAGAATATTATAATACAAAAAGAATAAAGTCAAATTTAAAAGGATTGAGTCCAGTGCAATACCGAACTCAATCTATCTAATTTTATTAATAACCGTCCAACTTTTTGGGGTGACTTCAACATGGGGCTTTTTTATTACCTAACGCTTCTATTTCTGATTACTTTCGCAAAAATATTAGGTAAAAATCGTTTAAGTATAACACCAAAACGCTCTGTACCTCCTATGACTACCTCCAGCCTTTCATGCTTTACTGCAGCTATCATCTTTTTTGCACACGCTTCAGCAGACATACCATTGGCTTGCGCATCATCCATTTCTCCTGTGGCTTTACCGTCTGCTCCTAGTGCATTAACAGAAACATCTGTTTTTATAAAACCAGGACATAACAGTGTGAATTTTATGTTATCCGCATAAAGCTCCGTACGAATAGAATCAAAAAAGCCGTGCAAGGCATGCTTAGCGGCGGCATAAGAGGAACGCCAAGGACTTCCGAATTTTCCTACAAGCGAACTAGTTGTTGCTACGTGTCCAGATTTTTGAGCAACCATATAGGGTAATACTGCTTTCGTTAATGCAATTGTACCGAAATAATCTATTTCCATTATTTGCCTATCAACCGACAGGGGCGTGTCTAATGCCATGCCCCGCTGACTAATACCTCCATTGTTGAATAAGATGTCAATTGACCCAAAAATCTCATGCGCCTTAACCACTTGGTCTGAAAAGGTGTCAATGGCTGCTAAATCCAGCGGCAGCACCACTACCATCTCTGGATTATTGCATTTGGCCCTCACCTTTTCCAAAGTCTCTTTTCTTCGTGCTGAGATAATTACTTTTGCACCTTGTTTAGATAATTCGTAAGCTAGTGCCTCACCTATTCCTGAACTAGCACCAGTAACCCACGCTACCTTATTTGAAATGTCTGTCATCTGTAAAAAATTATTAATACGTAATTACGAATGCATCTGGAAAGCGTTCCTTGACGCTTTGCTTTAGCACTTCTACCTTTTTTCTATTATTTGTCTTTCCTATAACTATGGCATAGACCTTTTCACCATTGATATCTTTTACCTCAACAAAAGGCACCTCACCGTAAGACTTTCTGATATTCTCAGCTAACCTCATCAGGTTGTCCAGGCTTCTAAAACTAGCGATCTGCACTCCATAGCCTTCTGGGTTTTCTCTTTCTACTTTGAGAGAGAAATATATGTCTTCGGCTAATGGATCGTCAATTTGCATTTGGGTATTTTTCACCTTCCCGTCACCAGCATCAACCACTTCAAGTTCCACTTCTGTTAGACCCTGCGCAGTAAACTGTAGGGCTTCCGCAGCAGATTTCGATAAATCAATTATTCTACCACTAACAAATGGGCCCCTGTCATTGATGGTTACTTCAACAGATTTACCATTCTTAATATTGGTCACCTTAACAAGGGTTCCAAAGGGCAAGATTTTATGTGCTGCCGTAAGGCGCTTATGCTTGTACTTTTCTCCACTTGCCGTTAGCTGCCCTTCAAATTTATCGGCGTAATAAGAGGCAATTCCAGTTTGCTTTTGTGCAAAAGCAAAAGAGGAAAGCCAAAAAAGCACCGTAAAAACAAGTAGGGTAATGATGCGATTTTTCATAAAGTTCCTAGATTTTTGTCAGTTGATGAAATTAATGTTCTTATTTGTATTTTCACAGTAATTATTATTCTCTTAATTTAGTATCCCAAAGAACCTAAAGCATTTGATCTCTAGAAAAGGATTATTAAGACTAACCGTATTATTTGCCAGCTTAAGCTGGTTAATATTATTAATTGCCGATTTATTCTTATTGTTCGCTGAACAAAGTAAAGCAAATGCTGGCATTACGAAAGAGATTCCATTCTTATTTCTTTCGCTTTTTGTGATATTTGTTTTCCTTTACTTTAGGCTTAAAACACAAAAGGCAGAAAGTATTAATTTTATTGACCTACTCTGGAGAGTGTTCTCGATAGGCTTAATTACCTCAATAATTCAGCTGATTATAGGTCTTTTATTTTATTTACTATCGAACAGTAAATTACTACAAAATTCACTTACCGTAAATTTCTTCTACCACATTACAATTGCAAGTGTTTCGATCTTTCTTATTTCCACGTTCATCACTTGGAAAAGACTTATTCTATATCAAAAAAATAAGCGGCTATTGTTCATATGGCAATTTTTTGAATATGGACTCTTAGCTAGCCTACTTTATAGCTTTTTTGACAGCGGTTTTCAGCAATGGATTTTTACTGGCCTCCTAGGTGCATTTATGGTATTTGGTTTGGTGCTTTCTTTCAACCTTAAATGGATTGCCTATCTTAATTTCAAACAAAAGTGGCGTAGCATATTATTATTAACCTTGGTACTGCTGTATCTCTACTATTTCGTTAATAATCTTTTCAGTTTTTCTCAAGAATTTAAGCTCTCATTAGATTTACTCGACAGCGTTTTCGTCCTCTCAGTAATTGGCTTTATTTCCTTATATGCAATTATTTCAATCT
>JBKEFO010000314.1:0-3772 GCA_046709585.1 Marivirga sp. | reverse complement strand
ACTAACTATGAGTTCAATGATGATAGTGCAATCGCTTCGTTTAATCATAAATTTGGAAAGGTGAAGCTGAATCGCATTAGCAATAATCAAGGGGTAATGCCTTTTAGTAAAAACTCTCATGAAAGACTCTCATCAACTAGCTCGGATATATCAAGAAACTATCTTGTTTACGATAGCTCAGGTTTTCTTACTAAAAGAATTTTTCAAAATCCTTATGGGGTTAACACTTCCAATAATAACGAAAGTTATGGTTTCGGATATACGTATTATGAAAACGGAAGAGTATCTTCAAAGTATAAAATCAATTCCATAGGCAGTATATATCACAATAGTAGGTCAGCAGTTATAGAATATGTTTATGATGACAAAGGAGTACTGGAAATAGAAAGAACTATATATCCAGGCATAACTTTAAGCTCAACATATATTAGTGATAATTGGGGAAATAGAACCGATATATTACATCCTGCTGGTGAAGACATCGCAAGAACGACAATGGAGATAGATATATACGGAAGTATAAAAAAGATATCTACCTATAATGAAGACGGCATTTTAATAGGAGCGAAGTTTGGTGTAGCTGTAGTTAAAAAACTTTATGATGATAAAGGGCGCCTTATCGTAGAGTCTTACTTTGGTCCAAATTTAAAACCTATTCTGTTTAATAACACTCATGCCAAAGCTATTGTGAGTTTAGATGAGAGAGGTAATGTTTTAAGTACTTATTTTTATGGATTAAATGGCCAAGTTGTTGTTGATAACACTGGATGTGAGAAGGTACTACTCGTTTACGATTTAAGTAATAATCCTGTAGAGCGAGGCTGCTATAAGCTAGAAGGTGGGCACATGATAGATCATAACGGTGTATCTAAGTATCTAGGCACCTATAATGATTATGGATACTATACTGGAATTAAAATGTACGGCCTAGATGGTTTACCAGTGAATAATACAGAGGGCTTCTCCAGCGTAATTTTTCAATATGACGAAAATTGGAATGTTATTAATGAAAGCTACTATGACACCAGCGGACTTAGTACATCGATGTTGGAAGGAGGGGCGAATAATTATTATAAATATGATTCTAAAGGTAATTTAATAGAGCAAACCTTTAAAGATAAAAGTGGTAAAAATATTACCATTGATGGAATTCATAAGTACAGTTTGACGTACGACAAGCTTGGCAGAAAAATAGAAGAAGCTTATCTTGATTCTCATGATAATCTGGTAATGCCTGCTGGTATGCCTTTTTCTAAAAAACTGACAGTTTATGCTAAAGGTAAAGGTTATATTGAATCTGAGAATTATTATAATGATGAAAATAAACTTATATTTCCAGTTTCTGGTTATAGTGATAAACCCCCAGTTAATTTATTAAACAATGAAAAATCCCGTAATTCATATACTTTAGATATAACTTCAAACCCGTCTGATGCCTTAGTATTCGTCGATGATATTTATGTAGGAAACACGCCTGTATTAAAAGATGTTCTCTTTGGGGCGCATGATATAAAAGTTGTAAAAAATGGATATATCAAAAATGAAATCAGTGTAAACCTCAATGATGTAGGTAATATTTCAGAAAATATAGTTCTTCTTAAGGAACCTAAACTAGATTTCAAAGACATTTTAATTAAAGCTAAAGCAGGTGAATCAGAATCCCAAAAAATAGTGGGCAATCATTATTTAGATGGAGATATTGTTGAAAAAGACGAAAGTAAGGCTCTTGATTGGTATAAAAAGTCTGCTCTTCAGTCTAATCCTAAGGCAATTTATAATATTGGTTATTTATATTCTTCGGGAAGAGGCGTCGAAGAAGACCAAAAGGTTGCTCTTTTGTGGTTTAAAAAATCTGCGAATTTAGGGTTTTCACTTGCGCAAAATATGGTAGGAAGATATTTTCTTAATGGTTGGGCTGGAGAAAAAAATATTGGATTGTCATTCCAATCCTTTCTTAAAGCTGCGAATCAAGGTGAGCCTAATTCTGCAATTGAAATCGCATTTATGCACCATAGCGGCCAAGGTCGAGAAAAGAATTTTTCAGAATCAGCATACTGGTTTCACTTGGCATCACAACTAGGTAATGAGGAGGCATATCAATATATTGGGGGCGCTTATCTTTATGGGCAGGGGGTAAATCAAGACGCTAAAAAAGCCAAGTACTGGCTTGAGAAGGCGTGTAAATCTAAGTCGTTTTCTAAAATGTCGTGTGGGCAATTAGGTTTAATGTATGATAGCGCAGTGGGTATTGCGAACAATTATGTGAAGGCCATAGAGTATTATGAAAAGGCAATGCTTGCTGGCGGGGACAGTAATGCATTTCCCCTCGGGTATCTTATTTTACAAGGCAAAGGTACTTCTGTAGATTTGAATAGAGCTGTGAAACTTTTTAAGGTTGCTGAGAAAAATGGTGATGTTAGAGCGAAGGAATGGCTAGTGAGATTGGGGTATTATTAATGCCAATGATATAGATAGGAGGCTGATTACCTCCTATCTATTATAATAAAACTACATCAATTTAGCTCAGATTTTTTGGTTGTCCAAACAGTTATGGGTAGGTTGTGAAATTTAATAACGCTTTCTAAGCGAGTAAGGTGCTTCTTACCTTGTTCATTTTCAACTATTAACAAAATACCCGCCTGCTTGCCTGTTATCTTTGCATAATGCAAAGACTGACCTACTGCTTCTGCCCATTTTCGAGAAAAATCAACTTCGATAGCATGGTCGTTAGTTAAGCAGTCACATCGTGTTTTATCTTTAAGGCGTACTTCTACTTGTCCATCTTGTTGTTCACACCAGCGTAGTTGATACCATTTTTCATTAATTTTATCTGGAGCGCTACAGCTTGCCATTAAGAGGGAAAATGAAAGTATTAATATCATTTTATATATCATTATTATTTCTTCTTAATTTTGTAAGTTAGGTAATTTAGCATTGAATTAACGATTGAGTTTTGGAATAATCATAAAATCAACCCTTCGAGATAAGTCAGTAGAAATTTGACCACTAATATAAACTGGTTTAGAGGACGCTAAGCCATTCGCATGAAAGTATTTCTCTAGCCATTCGCGATTAAGGGCAATGTGCAGATCTTCTAATAGATAACAAAATGACAATACATTGATGGCTCTTTGCTGTGATAATTCTATATTGTTAATAAAACTACTCTCAGGACTAGTGTGCTTATTCCAGCCTTTTGATGTGTGCCCTTCGACTTTGACTTCTTGAATGCCATCAATAAAGTCGTCTTGTACAAGTACCTTAATGTAGCGTGGACAAAACTCTTTTAATACGCCTTGGAAAGCTTCGGGTATTGTGGTGCTACCAACTATAAAAGGGGCGTGGAAGCGCACCACATTGTCACCGGTAATTTGTGCTTTCCAGCGTGCCAAATCTTGATCAAGTTCAGTGTGAAGTGCCGTGTTTAAGGTTTTAGTGAAGGTCATGTGGCTTTGTTCAAGTTGTGCCAGAAAAGCAATTGAGATGAACATAAAAACCATCATTAGTGCAGACATCATATCGGCCAAGCCCATTGAGGCACTTTTGTTCATTATCTTAACGTCCCGTTAGCGACACCGATCAATGTAGTAATATTATCTTCTGCGAGTTTAACTGAGTCTTTGATATGTTTATTCACGTTACTTACGCTTGAGCTTAGGCTGGCAGTAATCTCGCTAGAGTGCCCCTTAAAGGTTGAAGTAATGGAGTGAATACCTTCTGTTTGACCTTTTAGCTCGACTGCGTGGCTGTTCAATAATTGAATAAATGCTTC
>JBKEFO010000313.1:0-3777 GCA_046709585.1 Marivirga sp. | reverse complement strand
GCCAGGCCCAATATTGATTTACAGCTAAATAGCCACATAGTTAAGAGTACCATGACGCACAACAAACTATGGGATCTTCTGCAAGGAGAATTAGGGATTGATTTGGAATATCAGAATAACCAGTCCATACCTGGAACAGGCTCGATACCTTTAATTCCCAACTATGAGAGCATTCAAAGTGGTATATTTTTAACAGAGGCATTTAAGTATGATAAGTTTACCTTCGAAACGGGGTTAAGGTATGACTACCAGTTTTTGGATGTATTAAAATATAATGCTGAAAATGAATTGATTAATCCGCAGTACAATTTCGGTCTATATGCGTTAATAATTGGGAGTACACTCCAGTTGAATAGCCACCTGGCATTAAAAGCTAATTTAAGTAGAAGTGAACGTGCCCCCAATGTGAATGAACTGTTCAGTCAAGGCTTGCACCATAGCCTTGCGAGCATAGAAATTGGAGATGAGAACCTGCAAAAAGAAGTGAATAATAAGTTTATTTTGAGTGGCTCTTACAGTAAGGATGAAAGATTGTATATTTCTACCGATTTCCATACTAGTCTATACAATGGGTTTATATTTTTGCAACCCTCAGGAAGTAGACAAACGATAAGAGGGGCTTTTCCGGTATATACATACCAGCAAACGGATGCCATCTTAACAGGTGTGGATGTGGCTGTTTCTTATGAATTTTTTCATCATCTAGTAAATAAAGCACAATTGTCAATAGTGCGCGGTGTTGAAGTTGAATCCAGTAATCCTTTAATTTTTATGCCATCTGATAGGTTTAGGAACACATTAAACTGGAGGATAAATAGGCGATCTTTTTTAAGTGAGTTAGACCTTAAAGCCTCGATAAATAAGATTTTTAAGCAAAATAATGCGCCTGCTACTGAACGCTTTCCTTTTCCCGACCGAGGAGAGATAGCGGTACCTGAGGGTTATACTACTGTAGACTTCTCTGTTTCAGGATCAAAAATTTACAATAATTCGCAACTTACTGTAGGTATTTCAGTTCTAAACGTATTAAATCAGGAGTATACTGACTATTTAAATCGTTTGAGATACTATGCCGCTGAAGCAGGTAGAAATTTTGAACTAAAGCTTAATTATATCTTTTAAACCTTCTAATGAAATAATTCATGAACATCTTTAAAAACCATAGCATCGTCTTACTTATCATCGTTGGCTTATTGAGCGCTTGCGGTCCCGAAGCACCTGAGCTAGAAAACGATGAAGAACTGATCTCTACCCTAACCCTAAACTTCAGAAACAGTACTACAGGGGAAGTGACAGTTTTCAAGTTATACGATGAAGATGGTAACGGTCCTTTAGCACCTGTCTATACAAACGGGATTTTAGAAGCCAACCAAAGTTACGTGGTAGAGGTGGGTGTTTTGAATGAGACGATTACTCCAGCAGAAGATATAGCAGTAGAGATAGAAGAGGAAGGTGCTGAACATCAATTCTTTTATCAAATTAGCAATGGCTTAAACTTAGAGTTCGCTTATGATGACACAGACGTCAATAATTTACCTATTGGCTTGAGAGCGGTATTCTTTACAGGGGAGTCTAGCATAGGTACATTAACGACCATTTTGAAGCATGAGCCAGATAAAACAGCAGAAGGTGTAAAAGACGGTATGGTAGAAAATGCCGGTGGGGAAACGGATATTCAAGCGATATTTGAAGTTACTATTGAATAATTCGTTTACTTTTTCTCTTCGAAAATTTCTGAAAAACTATTTCTGTAAATTACTTGAAACAAGATATTGTAGGAAGCGCCCGAGTTTACATTTGTTTTTTCGGTGCTAGAAACACTGTCTTTTTCTTGTATTTTTACTTTACTTAGGGTCTTTAAAGTATCCGTTTTATTTAAAATAATGCGCTGATTATTTAATGCTTTAGACTTTTTGGTGGTGTTATTGAACTCTTGCCCCCTTGCAAATGAGTTATGGCTAAAAGCAAAAAAGAGGATGCTGAGGATTAGACCGGTTGTTTTTAGGGATTCGCGAGTAAATTGTTTCATATTATTATGGTTGAGAATAATCAAATATACAAAAGATTAAAATATTAATTAGCGCTTTTACCTTTAATAAAAGAGGTGAAATGGCAAAATGCAATGTGATAATAAAGCAAAATATTAGTTTACCATTTGTGTGACGCTTCAAAGTCGACAAAAGTTGCATACAATCGAAAAGAAGTAAGGTATCGGCAAGAAATAATTACTTAAATTAGCATTAGTAGCTAATAGATGCTTCCATGAATTATGGTCCCAACAGGAAATGACTCAGCTTTTTTAGGAAATGCCTCCAGTATGTATCAAAGCAGGGCGGCATTAAAATGGGTAGCACTTGCGTTCTCAATTGTTATTGGCCTTGCTTCGGTACTCTACACTAACAGTGTGGTAGAGGAATTAAAAGAGAGGGAAGAGTTTTACATTTCGTTATATGCTAAAACGCTTGAATATACTGTAAATTCAGAAAGCGATAATCTAGCATTTATATACCAAGAAATTGTTACCCCAAATAATTCCATTCCTATGATTGTTGTCAATCATTTGGGCGTCCCCACAATATATAGAAACATCAAAATAGATAGTGCAAGAGATAGTCAAAATCAAGTGGATAAGATTTTGTCAAAAGAATTAGCAATAATGGAGCAAGAATATGAGCCCATTATTATCTCATCGCAGGCTTCAGAATCAGCTGAGGATGTCTACTATATTTATTACCGTAACTCAGACCTTATCTACAGGTTGCGGTATTACCCTTATGTGCAATTGTCGGTAATTGCGGCATTTGTATTTTTTGGCTATGTGGCTTTTAGTTATTCTAGGAGGTCGGAGCAGAATCAGGTTTGGGCAGGTTTAGCAAAAGAAACTGCACATCAACTGGGGACTCCTTTATCTTCATTAATGGCTTGGTTAGAAATCATGAAGGCAGATGATGACCTGAAGGATAAGGAGGTAATACAGGAGTTGGAAAAGGATGTAGATAAGTTAGAACTGATAACTTCTCGCTTTTCGAGCATTGGTTCAGTACCTGTGCTAACGGATCAAAATATATCAAAACTCATCAGGCACACCTTAGCGTATCTTGAAAAGCGCGTTTCAAAAAAAATCAACATTATATTTAATTGCAAAGATGATTTACTAACAGCAGAAATCAATAAGCCCTTATTCGACTGGGTAATTGAAAACCTTTGCAAGAATGCTATTGATGCTATGAGCGGAGAAGGTGATCTGACCATCATGCTAAAAGAAGGTAAATATGGAGACGCCTTAATTGATGTTACTGATACGGGAAAAGGCATTGCCTCTGGTAGGCTAAAAGAAGTTTTTAGACCTGGCTTTACCACGAAGAAAAGAGGCTGGGGGTTGGGGCTTACTTTAGCCAAGAGAATAGTAGAACATTATCACAACGGTAGAATTTTTGTAAAAGAATCAGTAGCGGATAAAGGAACAACCTTTAGAATAATTTTGAAAAAGTAAGCTTCGGCAGCGAATAATTCTGTTTATAGGCGCTAATTACTATTGTTATTTCTAAAAATTCCCTACTTTTGCAATCCAAAGAATGAAAAAAAGCGGTAAAATAACGAAGACAAAGCAAGTATGCATGACCCTTTTGGGCATAGCGTCGGCTATTTTATTGCTTATACAACAACCTCTTAGTCAGCTTGTTGATGCAAATGACCAAATTACAGCTATAGAAAATAGTAATGATTTGGACCAGCCGGTAGAAGAGACCTATCAGATGGTCGCTTACGAAGTGCTAG
>JBKEFO010000312.1:0-3810 GCA_046709585.1 Marivirga sp. | reverse complement strand
AAGCTGAGGTGCATGCCAAGAACGAAGGATGGATATAATCGTTTTTCTCGCTTCCAACTTCAATCTTATCTATTAAGAAATAGAAAGAATAAGCCCAATCTATACAACCCAAAAGACTGGTAAGAGTTAATTAAGTTATCAATCAATATAAAATAATAATATGAGCTTAAGAATTGGAGACACTGCACCAAACTTTCAGGTAGACACCACTGAAGGTAGAATCGATTTTCATGAATGGTTGGGAGATAGCTGGGGAATTTTATATTCACACCCAGGAGATTACACACCGGTATGTACCACTGAACTGGGAAGAACTGCCCAGCTAAAGCCAGAGTTTGACAAACGAAACACCAAGGTTTTAGCAGTTAGCGTCGATACTGTGGCTGAACACCAAGGTTGGATTAAAGATATTAATGAGACGCAAAACACGACTGTTAACTTTCCTATCATTGCTGACCCTGATAGAGTAGTTGCCACGCTATATGATATGATTCATGAGAAGGCTGATGCCAATGCGACTGTACGTTCAGTATTCTTCGTAGGTCCTGATAAAAAGATTAAGGCTAGCTTCACCTACCCTGCTAGTACAGGAAGAAACTTTGCTGAAATCTTAAGAGTCATAGATTCATTACAACTAACTGCTAAACACAGTGTGGCAACACCAGCTGATTGGGTACAAGGGGAAGATGTAGTCATTGCTCCTGCTATCAAAGATGAGGATATACCAAATAAATTCCCCAAAGGCCATACGGTAATCAAACCGTATTTAAGAACGACACCGCAGCCATAAACAATAATTTAATTCAAACGATGGCTTTAAAGTCATCGTTTGAATTAACTATACCTTTTTGAATAAGTACTCCTCCTTGTATTCCACTTCATTCTTCTTTAGCACACTGAGATATTCTTCATAAAATGTCGGTTTGCTATGATACTACCTTTCATTAGTAAAATAAGACTATTCATTTATTTTACTATTCAAGCAATATACTGCTCATACCATTCTTGAAAACAAATCAAGCCCCATACATGGGCATGACTATCACCAGGGCTCCTAGAGAATAGATTTTTCTTTAAGCGCGCTACTCCTTCCTCGTCAAAGATACCCTGCTCCCGGATATAATCTGGTGCCAACCATTTGTTTTCAATATCACTTTTCAGTTGTCCTTGCATCCATCTGAGTAATGGCACTTCAAAACCCTGCTTTGGTCTATTATATATTTTCGAAGGTAGCTCTGCTCTAAAGGTATCTTGTAAAATTCTCTTTTTCATTTTGCTGTTAAGCTTAAATGCTTCGGGCAAACTATTGGCAAAAGCCACTACATCATGGTCTAAAAATGGCACCCTAACTTCTAACGCATGCGCCATACTCATGAGATCAACCTTTGTTAACATATCCCCTTGCAGCACCAGCTGTTGATCAGTTAATAAGGCATCATTTATATTCTTAGAGCGCATTTTAGAAAGGGCCCCTTCTTTCCATATATCAAAAGTCTCAAAATCTATTTGCTCCAGTGGTGCATCTGCTAACAGATCGGTCGCTTTTCTTGTATCGCTGAGACTTGCTAAGAGCCAGTATTGCTCCTGAACGTCCAGACCAGAAGCGCTGGCAAATTTATGCAGCTGCCTACTAAGGTTACCTAGGCTATTATTTCTAGACTGAGGTAAATTTTTCCAAATACCACCGAATACATTGACCAATTTTTCCTTTACCCCAGGATGCCACATGCGGTACATGGCTGCATGTTTATTATAGCCTGCAAAGAGTTCATCGGCACCGTCTCCCGAGAGTGCAACAGTTACCTCTTGTCTTGTTAACTGGCTAAGCGCATAAACGGGTAGGGCTGAGCTATCGGCGAAGGGTTCCGAAAACTGCTTGAGCATTTGCGGTAGATATCCATATAAGTCAGATTGACTTAATTTAAACACCTTATGTTTTGCGCCAATGTGCTTTGCCACCGCTTCCGCATATTCCGTTTCATCAAAAAAGCGATTATCAGCATAACCTACTGAATAGGTATGCAAATCAGGGTGGGTCTTTTGAGCTATACTCGCTATTATAGAGCTATCTACTCCTCCACTCAAAAAACTACCTAAGGGCACGTCCGACACTAATCTACTTTGGACACTTTTCGTTAAGCGCTCTTTTAATTGTACTTGTGCCTCCTGATAACTTCCTTTAAAGGTGGCGTCAAAAGTCGCTGATAACGAATAATAGCTAGCAAGTTGCACTGACTTTTTATGGACAACAGCTATTTCTCCTGGCATTAATTTCTTTACGCCACTGATCATACTTAGAGGAGCGGGCAGGTAATTCAGCTGTAAGTAGGTATAAAGTGAGGTATAATCTATGGTTTTGTTCACACCATATTTTAAAATACTTTTCAGCTCACTGGCAAAAATAAATTTGTCTTCATCTTGGTAATAGTATAGCGGTTTAATGCCATATCTGTCACGAGCTACAAGTAACTCTGCCTTGCTTGAATCGTAGAAGGCAAAGGCAAAAAACCCATTCAGCTTATCAATAGCTCCTTGTCCTTCATGAATTAGTAGCTTCAATAGCACTTCCGTATCACTCTCTGTCGAAAAGCTTAACCCACCGGCTATTAGCTCTTTTCTTAAAGCTTTGTAATTGTAAATCTCACCATTAAAAACTAACTGATACCGACCGCCATCAGCACTCATCGGTTGATTAGCGTCATTACTTAAATCAATAATGGATAGCCTTCTATGCCCTAGACCTACAAATTCATCTACGAAAACATTTTGATGATCTGGTCCTCTATGGGCTAATGCCTCTGTCGCGAGGCTTAGATTAGGAAGGTTAAATCGACCAATTTCGTTAAAAGCAAAAATACCAGTTATTCCACACATGCGGCGAAGTTAACTAAAATTCGGATTACTCTGCAAGCCAAATTTCTGTAGATGCTCCTAAGCTATGAAGCCATTGTCTGTAATACATACGATATTTAGTCTTCAATTCAATTAACTTCAATTCCGCATTAACAAGTGATATTTGCCGGTAGTTGATTAAGAAAATACTGCTTTCACCAATTTCAAACTTTCTCAATTCTGCCTTCAACAACATCTCATATTGATCAACCACTGTAGTATAGGTCATTAACTGCTGCCCTATATTTTCAAAAGAATATTCATATTGCCGAGCCTTATTTAAAATGCTTTGTCGCTTTTGTTGGAATTCATAATTCGTATTTTCTAGTTTTATAGTACTCATTCTCAATTCACCTCTTTGTTCTCTAAGGAAAATAGGAAAACTAAATGATACCCCCCAATTATAATTATCCAGCCCCCTGATCTCAGAAAACCCTGTAGCGGGTGTTTGTAAAAGGTTGTACTCCAAGTTCAGCTTTGGTTTAAGCTTCTCTCTCTTCATTCTGTTATCAATAGCCAGTTTTTGAACCTTAATATCATAGCTTCTTAACTCAGGGTGCCTTTGAATTAGGTCATCCTGACTAAATTGTAAACTGTCTACTAACTTAAGTCTGGCGGCATTAATATCGGTTGGTGTTTTACCAACTTCTTGTGCTACTTGACTTTCTTCGTTCCAAAGGAAAGTAAGTAAGGTCAACCGAGCACTCTGCAAATCATTAGCGATCTGCTGTCTTTGAACAGCAAAATTTTGTAATTGAATATATGCTTCTAAAGTATCGATAGCTGGTTTATCTCCTTGTTCGAATGCCGTTTTATAATTAATGAAGTTTGTCATCGTAAATTGATATGCTTCTTCAATTACTTTCTTCTTATAATTCATTTGCACCCATGTCCAATAATAGTTACTCGCCTCAAGCA
>JBKEFO010000311.1:0-3822 GCA_046709585.1 Marivirga sp. | reverse complement strand
GATGGGGCCAACTCTCGCTTTCGAGTACCGCTTCCCCAATAGTATAGGAGTCACCCAAAGCTAAAAATGCTACTGTGCTATTGTCTTGAGACATTGCCTTATGTGATGTACAACTTAAACAAGCTGTTAAAACTACAAGTACTACGAGTCTTTTCATAATAAAAACTTCCTTTAATTCGATTTTTGTCTGAAAATATTCATACTTTCCAGACCATAAAGAAAGTAAATAAATAATCAAATGATATGTTTAATACAGTATTTTTAACGTTTTATCGAAAAAACTGATGTATTATATCAGTTCAAACATATTTTTATTTTGCAATTAGTCCAAAACCGACAGTAAATAATATATTTACTTACTGTAAATATTAAAAAAGACGTGAAATACTTTTTATACACGATAATATTTCTTCTTAATAGCCTATCTTGCTTTGGTCAGGACAAGACTAAAACAGCCGTACTATCGGGTACAGTTAATAGCAAATACCAAGATGTAAGGCCTGTTCCATCCGATGACGGTAAAGTTTTTTACTTTGCCAGACGACTTCACCCGGAAAACCAAAAAGGTGAAAAAGATCTGCAGGATGTATGGAAGAGTACCATTGACTCCAATGGAAATCTCAGCACTCCAAAGAATTTAGGGGAACCTTTCAATGACAAAAAAGCAAACGATATTATTAGAGCAAGTGCCAATGGTGATTCGTTAGTTTTTTTAAATGCGAATTATAAAGGTGTCAGTTCAACTTTAGCACTATTTTACAAAAAACAGAAAGACGCGCAAGAATTAGTAATTGACGGCTATTATAATAAAAGTGATTATGTCGATTTTGATGTTCATTTCAAGGAAAATGTGATACTAATGGCTGTTGATCGTAAAGATACCAAAGGTAGCCAAGACTTATATTACAGCATTTATCAACCCGCATCGAATACATATAGTACACCCATGTCAATGGGGTCGGTTATCAATTCAGCTAAGGCTGACTTTTCTCCATTTCTAACTAATGATGGATACACCTTATTTTTTGTAAGTTATGGTCATAAAGGTCAAGGAGGCGCAGATATTTTCATGAGCCACCGACAAAGTGCTGCTTGGGATGATTGGAGTATACCTGAAAATTTAGGGGACATCATTAACTCTCCTTATGAGGAGACATATGTTTCTATCGATCCAAGCTTAAAGTATTTGTATTACGATTCCTATCCTTCGGGAGCTACTAACCGAGATATATGGAGAGCACAATTAAGCCCCGACATAATCAATAAAATTAAAACTAGTGCTACGAACAAAAAGGCATATGTTGCTGGCGTAACAGCAAATACTAAAATAAATAAAGCAAGTGATTTTGGAGTAATAGATTCCACACAGGTAATTGCAGCTACTACAGATGAACCCCTACTCGAAGAAAAAAAGCAAACGCAATCTGTCTTTTCAACATCATATGATGTAGAACCCGACATTTCCACCGTCCCCGAAGTAAAAGAAGACATTGAAATAGTAGAAACACCTCCTAAACCAGCAGAAGAATTAAGCTTTCTTGAGAAAATAAGTGAGAAATTAGGTATTGCAGGTGGACCAAAACAAACTATAGAGCTTTTAGATTTTGGTAGAAAAGGAAAAAAAATAAATAAAAATATCTACTACAAATTTGATTCAGATAAAATCCAAAGTAAATACAATGGCCTATTGAGAAGCATTGTAGCTGAATTAGAGGCAAACCCAGGATTAAAACTGGTTATAGAAGGTCATACGGATGGAACAGGAGGAGAGGACATCAATCAGGACCTATCTTGTAGACGTGCTAATAACACAAGAGACGCACTACTAAACCTAGGTATCGTTGAAAGTCGACTTGAAATCAGTTGTGAAGGTAAAGAAAGACCTCTTGCAACTAATGATGATGAATTTGAGGGACGTGAATTGAACCGAAGAGTAGAATTTTATCTGTTTTAAATAAAGTAGCATTGAAGCAGCAGCACTTCCAATTGGTTGCTATCTACTACGCTTGCATGTAAATTATAAATAAATTACGTTCTGTGAAAATGCTTATCACCGATTTATTTATAGTATGCCAACAATTGACAATAGCATCTTCTAAGATCATAATCCTTACCAAATATAAAATTAGTCAAAAATAAAGGTTTTAATCGAGCTGGTACTTTTGCCTGATTTTCTTAGGCAAACTCTTTACAATTAAAAAGTAGCTATGGTCAATTAACTCGAATAGTAATTTATCCCCCACCCTACCATCAACAGTTATAGTATTCCAATGGCGTTTATTCATATGATACCCTGGCACGATAGCGCCATCAAAAAGCTCTCTTAACTCCACTGCCCTTTCGGGATCGCATTTCAAATTTATGCTGCTAAATAGGTCTACATTTGCCAAGGCGAATATCTTTCCAGCTACTTTAAAAACGAGGGTCTCCCCATCGAATGGAAAAGACTCAGCAACTGCTTCTTTAGACAAACAATAACTTCTATATTCCTCGACGTTCATTATAGATCGGTTTACTAACGCATAATAGCACGGGAGATCATAATCACCAAGGCTATCAAAAATAGCAGAATAGAAATTTTGTTGATTCCGTGCATTAATTTAAGATTGGTATTGGTAGGAGCATTAGGGTCCTTCTTATAAAAAAGACGGGAAAAATACTGCGCCACCTCACCTAATTGAAAGTAACTTTTCCAGCTGTTTTGATTTTCGTTTTCTTTAGACATCTATTCGTTGATTTTAAGCCTTTAACACTAAGACAGCTGCTCTGGTTCGAGCCATTTACCATCTTCTTGAATAATATTAATTAATTCATCTACGGCTTTCTCTGATGGAACACTGCGTTTCATCACTTCCTGACCTTTATAGAGCGTAATTTTACCTTTTCCTGAGCCCACATATCCATAGTCAGCATCAGCCATTTCTCCAGGGCCATTCACTATGCAGCCCATTATACCAATCTTCACTCCTTTCAAATGACTTGTCCTAGAACGGATAAGGGCCGTTGTCTCCTGCAAATCAAATAATGTCCTTCCACAAGAGGGGCAAGATATATATTCAGTCTTAGAAATTCGTGTCCTGCTAGCCTGCAGTATATTAAAGGCGGTTTCATTAATTGCTTTATCTCCTCCGCAATTTTCAGCAGCTATAAAGACACCATCACCCATACCATCAATTAGTAATGCCCCCATATCAGTGGCCGACTGGAGCTGTAAAGCTTCTAACGGCAAATCTTTATATGCTCTACCAATTACCACAGGAGTCTTGCACGCGTTCTTCATCAATTCTACGAATAACCTCCGCTGCTCGGCCATAGCATGTCTGTTATTGGTATCGATTAGTAAAACAGCAGTTTTGTCCGCTTTTAAAGCGGCTATAAGAGTAGTGTTTAAGTCTCCTATAGTAATAAATATAAAGTTCAATTCAGGATGACGTTGTACGCCCTCAAGGTATTGCTGAGAAGTAAGAGAAGGATAGCGTCTATCTTTCTGTTGCTCTTTTAACCAGGTCGTGTGGCTGTGTACAACACCTAAAGTGCCAGGCACCTCAAAATCTACCGTAAGATCATTCGTAAATAGGTAGTCACAAGCAAAGTCTGTTATTGACCATTTGTCTAAAGGAACAGAGTAATGATAACCCAAACCAAATAAAGAAGCTTGCTTAATTTCTTTTTTCAAGGTCAAATCTGCCAGTACGATAGGTACGTTCTCTCCTCCTATGTTTTTTACGCTATTCGTTAAACGTCTGTGGTATTCAAACGGACTATAAGGTAAATCCCCAATCTCAGGAATAATAGCATGCGGTGTTCTTTCCGAATAAGGTG
>JBKEFO010000310.1:0-3825 GCA_046709585.1 Marivirga sp. | reverse complement strand
CCCTGATCATATACCGCTTTACTGATCGGGTAAGTCGGCGAAGCAGCCGCGAGTGTGTAAATAATCAAAGCTTCATTCCAGCCTCTTATTTTTAAGTTTATTTCAAATTCATTATCGGGCGACCAATGCCATGTCAGCATGTTCTCCCCACCTTGCTGAAACCAAGACCATTCTACCGCTTCCCATAGCGCCGTAATTTTATTTATCATTACTAACTCATCAGCAACAGCTGCATCTAAATAAGACCGTACCGTCAGTAAACCTTGAATCATAAAGGCTGTTTCTACTAGATCAGCGCCATTATCTTTGGCACTAAAAGGAATTGTTATCCCTGTATTTCCGTTCATCCAATGTGGCCAAACGCCATGGAATCTGTCTGCCTTATCTAGAAAATTAACGATAGTGGCTAGTCTTCCTACACCTTCTTGCCTGCTAATAAAACCTCTCTCAATACCTACTAAAATGGCCATAACACCAAAACCTGAACCGCCAATGGTCACTACATCGCCAGAAGTATTGCGTTCTCTAGCCAAGCCACTCACTGGATGACCAAAGTCCCAGAAATATTTAAAAGTTTGCTCCTGCACTTTTGTGAGTAATGCAGCATCAGTAATTTGAGGAAATTTGTAAGTGGAGTCTATCACAGTATAAAATGCTTTATTAAAGCCCCTGAATGATAGGTTATCTGTACTGCTCAAATCTTTTGATATGGACAACTCGTACTTAGCGAGGTGGTCAATGGCTTCCGTAGGAATAAACTCCCATTGTGAAAGATCAGTTGTTGAATTGAATTGTAAGGGTACATTTTGACCTACCTTATTACTAAGTGTGATATAGTCATTTAAAGCAAGGTCAGGAGATAAATCAGCAGAGAAGCTGATTTTAATGGTTGGTTTGGTAGATATATTTTGTATTCTAGCAGAGCCCCGAAGATCATTGTCTTCGACATCAGCTGCTATTAAGCTAAAGGTGCCTCGTTCTGTATTAAAGGAAAAGGTAGCGCCTGGAAATTCACTCTTCTTAGTGGATTGAATAAGCCCCAGCTCCACCATGTATAAACTGTTTTTTTGAAGCGGTTCGCTAAAAGCGATAGAGACCGTTTTCTGTTCATCAAGGTAATTAAAAGCAAGTGCTAGAACTGCTCCATCGACATCGGTAACTGTTAGCTTATTTTCAATAGACTCTTTTAATAGCTGATCTGAAAAGCTTAGCACTAAATTCTTATCTGATGGGGCATCCTCAATTAGCTGCCCTTCCTTCAAGTTGACTGACCCCACGCGAATGGACTCAAGTCGTAACAATTCAGGTACCTCTTCTACTATTGGTGCTTCTTTGCAAGCATAAAATAGTATCAGTAAAGGAAGGAATTTAAGTACTCTCATAAGGAATGGTTGTCGCTGATTTTTAGGGAATTATTGAAATGAGTATTCCGCTATTTAGGTTTATAAAAAGGCAGAGACCACTACAGCCTCTGCCTCCATTATGAAAAAAAACTAAAATTATGGTTTCTCAGAATCGTATAAAGTTTTCACCTCTGCATCAGTAAGTGCTACACTAAACATTCTGAAATCATCCATTTGGCCTTTAAAGGCAAAAGCTTTTCCACCTCTAAACGGTTTAACCGCACCGCCTTCAAGCGTGGCCCAGAAAGGCACACCTGTTCCGAGATAAAGATTCTTATTATTAGTTGCATCGGCATCTATTCCTTCAGTATCAATTACAAGATCATCTAAAGCATACTCATCGGAAGCACCCAATTCAAAAACTGTACTTGGTACACCATTAATATAGAAAGCTTTTCTTCTTCCTGAAGTATCCCAAGAAGTAACAATATGAACCCACTCGCCTGTTTGCTCTCTCAACCATTCAACATTATTAGCTTCAACAACTTTTTCTCCACCAGGATTACCTTCGTTTTTCATTTCAATAAAGCTTGCTGCAAAAGTTGATGCATTCCCTGAATTTAAATGATTAGTTACATATTTAAGAACATCTATATCAAAACCTAAGTCACAACAAGTAAATCTGTTAAACTCATGATATGTACCGTTATTACCACCAATACAAAAAGTAACATATTGGGTAACACCAGTTGCTGTTGAACCAATATGTTCCGTATAAGCTGCACTAGTAGGAAGCTTCATCCAATAACTAACAGTGGTATTGGCATTATTCATGTCAGCAGCGTATTCAATACCTACAAAATTGGTAGTACCATTAAAATCACCTGAAGCACCGAAATTACCGAATCTATCTTCAGCAAAAGAAACGTCGTCGTTTAATACAGTATGACCTGCTTCATCTACAACAACTCCATCAAATGGCACATAAACTACCATATTAGCTTCTTGAGGTATCACTGCAGGAGCACGGCCAGCAGTAATGAATGAACGGCTAACACTTGTGAAGACACCGCCATCTTCTGCAGTAACAGTAGCTGCTACCGTCAAAGAATAAGTAGTTCCTCTTACTAATTCTTCTGAAGTTTCTAAGGTAACCACACTACCAGCTGCTACTGCAGATACTGTAGCAGATGAATTCGCTGATGACAAAGTAAAACCACTTGCACTAACAGAAGCTGCATCAAGAGCCCTATCAAAAGTAATCTCAAAAGTAGCCATTGGTGGTACATCAGCGGCCGATGCTGCACCATTTAAATCTATGGTAACCGCTTCACCAGTTTTAATATCAACCCCAGTCGCCGTGACTGCAGAAATGGTCAAAGCAGGCGACTCAGTTTCTGAATCATCGCAGCTTGACAGCAATAGGACGCCCATCATAAAGGCTCCAAAATAATACTTCATTTTCATTAACGTTTTCATAATTATTAATTGTTTTAGGTTAAATAAATTAATTCCAATTCGGATTTTGGTTAAGCAATCCATTTGTAATATCCCTCTCCGACTGAGGTATTGGTAGTAGTTCGTGTTTTCCATTTTGGAACCCCAATGGCCCAAATATTTCTTGCGCCTTCCCCATACGAACAACATCCCAAAATCGATGCCCTTCCATAGCTAGCTCATGGCGTCTTTCTTCCAATATTAAAGCTTCTAAGGCTTCTCTATTTGTTTCGGTAATATCTGGAAGTATAGCAGGATCTCCTTCCCTAGCCCTTTCTCTAACCCTATTCAGGTAAGTCAATGCCTTTTGGCTGTTACCCTCTTGGTTAAAAGCTTCAGCTGCAATTAGTAGGACTTCACTGTAGCGGATTATCCTTCTGTTGTGACCTGTATTTGAGAATGGCGTGGTTCCAGGGATCCAAATTTTCTGATTATAGGTTTCTGGCTGTCCCGTGCTAGTTGTATCTGGCGTCTGAGAATCTCCTACTATCGCGATACCATCCAGCGTTTCGCCAACAAAAATTACAGTCGCTTGCATGCGAGGATCGCCCACTTCAAAGGAATTAATCAAATCAAGTGATGGCCTATTGGTACCTATCCCTCTATTTGGCACACCCCGCACCCCTTGAGCTATTGTAAACTCATTATTCCCTGCAGCAATGCCTCCTTGGTTACCAATGCCACCAGCCTCAAATACGGATTCTAATCCGAATTCTCCGAATAAGGAGAAAGCATCGCTAAAAGCACTTTCAAGCTCATATTGTTGTGAAAGAATAACCTCCTCTGCAAAGAAAGAAGCACTATCATATCTCTTTTGGTACAGATACACTCTTGCTAATAGTGCTTTGGCTGCCCCTCTTGTTGCCCTACCTAGGTCACCAACAGCATAATCTGATTTAACAGGTAAAGATTGAATAGCTTGTCGCAAATCACTTTCAATAAAGTCGTATGTTTCATCGACAGTACTGCGTGTGAAATCAGCTGA
>JBKEFO010000309.1:0-3842 GCA_046709585.1 Marivirga sp. | reverse complement strand
CCCTACACATAGGTAAGAGGATTTATCGCTGATCTGCTGACTAAGTTCTTTAGAAGTCATATGATTAATAAATAGGCATAAAAAAAACCAACTGAAATCTCAGCTGGCTAAAGTTTTATCTGAAGTCTAACACTTCCACATTGGGATACTGGGCTGTATCAAAATTAAAGTCTGCTGCTGTAAGCTTATTCTGAACTTTGAAGTCTGTAACCGCATAATTAAAGATGTTACCTGCTCGATCGAATACTGACCAGCTGTTCAGCAAATTTGACTGCTTATTAATTTTCAACCTGATTTTATAAAAGTTCTCATCTTTATTGGTCGGTACTAAGTCAATCACATGGTATTTTGCCGTACCCTCGCCAGCCATGTATAAGTACTTATAACCCGATTTATAGGCATCATATATTTTACTAGGATTCATCTCTCCGGCCTCAGGATCATAGGTGTTAATGGTTACTTCATTTACCTCTTTTAAGTAGGTCCAGACCGTGGTACTATTATTTATGATTAACTGACCCGCTACATCTGCTTTAAATTTATCTCCCATTACACTAATTTCACCTGTAAAGCTATCGGATATATTCTCTGTTTTATTCTCAAGCGTTTGGGTGAAGGTGGCTGAATAAGCAGGGATTTGCTTATACTCCGCACTCATCTTATCTAATACTTTTTTAGCTTGAGGATCATTTTGAGCTACCACTGTAAAAGTGAAAAGCATGACCATACAAATAGATTGTAATATTTTCATATGTGTTGTTTTATTGATTGTTCAAATTAGTCAATAACTGTTCCAAACTATATTCATCCGGAATTAATACTTCTCTAGCCTTACTCCCCTCGAATGAGCCGACAACACCTGCTGCCTCTAATTGATCTATCAGCCTTCCTGCACGATTATAGCCTAGCTTCAATTTTCGTTGAATTAGGGAGGTGCTACCCTGTTGGTGCAAAACAATTAAACGTGCCGCTTCATCAAATAGCACATCACGCTCAGAGAGATCCACCGTGCCTACTTTACTGTTGTCATCATCTCCTGAAAATTCAGGTAATTGATACGCCATTTCATAACCTCTTTGGCTGCCAATATATTCTACCAACTCATCAATTTCTGGTGTATCAATAAAAGGGCATTGCAACCTGATCAAATCTGAACCTTGTGATAAAAGCATGTCGCCCATACCAACCAATTGCTCGGCACCACCTGCATCTAGAATGGTACGCGAATCAATTTTCGAAGTTACTCTGAAAGATAACCTTGCTGGGAAATTCGCTTTTATGATACCAGTAATAACATTTACTGATGGTCTTTGGGTAGCAATAATCAAGTGAATGCCTATTGCCCTAGCCAATTGAGCTAACCTCGCAATAGGTGTCTCTACCTCTTTGCCTGCTGTCATCATTAAATCAGCCAACTCATCAATCACAAGCACAATATATGGCAAGAACCTATGTCCTTTCTCAGGATTTAGTTTTCTATTAACAAACTTAGTATTATACTCCTTTAAATTCCTACAGCCTGCATCCTTCAATATATCATATCGATTATCCATCTCGATACAAAGTGAATTTAAGGTGTTCACCACTTTTTTAGTATCCGTAATGATGGCTTCTTCCTGGCCTGGCAATGTGGCCAAGAAATGACGTTCTAACTTATTAAATAAAGTAAGTTCCACTTTTTTCGGATCCACCAACACAAATTTAAGCTGCGACGGGTGCTTTTTATAGATCAATGACGCCAACATCACATTTAAACCCACTGACTTTCCTTGACCAGTAGCTCCAGCCATCAGCAGGTGAGGCATTTTAGCTAAATCCGCAACAAAGACTTCATTCGATATCGTCTTCCCTAATATAATGGGCAGTTCTTTATCGCTCTTCATAAATTTATCAGTTCCCAAAACTGATTTCATGCTGACCATTTCCCTGTTCTTATTGGGTACTTCTATACCAATGGTTCCCTTACCAGGTATTGGAGCAATAATACGAATACCCAATGCTGCTAAACTTAAGGCAATATCATCCTCTAAATTCTTTATTTTAGAGATCTTTACTCCTGCTTCAGGTATAATTTCGTATAGCGTAACAGTAGGACCAATTGTGGCCTTAATACTCGCTATATTGATTTTGAAATTGGTAAGCGTTTCAAGAATCTTATCCTTATTTTGCTCAAGTTCTTCCTGTGTCACTTTGACCTTACCAGAATCATGGTCTTCTAATAAATCTAAGGTGGGGTATTTGTAGGATGATAAGTCTAATGTAGGATCATAATTTTCTACTTCACTAGCAGTCTTTTCTTTAAATTCAGATTGCTCAATATCCAATTCAGAAGCTGTCTTCTCCTCCTTTAGTTCCTCCTCAATTTCTTTCTCTGATATAACAGCATTGGAAAGCGTATTTTCAACCTCCATTTCTAAGGCAGGAGGCTCGTGGTTTTTATTGCTCCTAGGCTTATCCTTTGTTTTAACTGTCCAGCTACTCACCTCATCATCTTCTGTTGCGACCTCAGTATTATCCTCTTCTTCAAAGTCTGCAGATTCCAATGTCTCCTTCTCGTGCTGTGCTGTTAAATTATCCGCTGCTTCATCTGAACTACCAACGGGCTCATAGTCATCATTTTTTTCATTGAATGACATCAAGGTCGTAACATCAAAGTAAAAGACAATGAAAACAAGCAATGAGAAAATAAGGACCAAATAAGTACCCCAACCGAGCAAACTGTTGAACAGCACGGCTAACTCATAGCCTATACCGCCGCAAAGAAATGAAAATGCTGTAGTCTCGCCAGACTCAAAAACTAGAAACCCTAATAATAAGCTTAGCCAAAACAAGAAGAAAGTCATGAAGGTAAATGCTCTCGAAGGTGCCATTAACACCTTTTTGAAGGTGATGTGGTAGCCTAATAAGAATAGAAATGGAGGGATTAAAAAAGCAGCTAATCCGAACCATTTAAAAATAAATAGAAAGGCAGACTGAGCACCTATCAAACCAAGCCAATTTTCAATTTCTGCTCCTGAAGCTTTCACACCTGTTTCCATAACAGATTGCAAAACACTCATATCGGACTTCCCTGTAAACAGGTAGGAAAAAAAAGCTGTAAATAAAAACAAGGAGGTTGTTAACAAGAAAAAGCCTACCGACAAATGGAGTCTTCTATCTTTAAAAAAAGCCATGTCGAAATTAAGATTAAACTTTCTTTCCTTCGTCTCTGCTTTTTCGTTTTTCTTGAAAGTATTTGATTTGTAGGTATTTTTAGCCATTACTATTGCCTGATAAGCAGGTACAAAGTTGTTAATTTTGGAACTAAACGCAAATTACGCGAAATATTACTGAGTTCCTTAATTAAGAAGCTTTCTTTAGAATTGCTTTATTAATTTTTTTGATCAAAGCAGGACCTTCGTAAATAAACCCTGAATACAGCTGAACAAGACTAGCTCCAGCTTCTAGCTTCTCTAACGCATCTTCTGCAGTCATTATGCCTCCAACACCTATTATAGGGAAAGCTGCCTTAGAATGCGTGTGTAAGTACCTTATTACCTCTGTCGCTCTCTTTGCCAATGGTCTACCACTGAGGCCGCCAGCACCCATGCTAGCAATAGATGATTGCTCCGTTAGAAGTCCGCTTCTGCTGATAGTGGTATTAGTTGCAATCACTCCTGCAATCTTGGTGTCTGCTACGATAGTGATAATATCATCTAACTGTGCATCGCTCAAATCCGGAGCAATTTTTAACAATATCGGCTTAGACTTTTGCTTGGCTCCATTTCTTGCCATTAAACCATTTAACAGTTTTGTTAAAGGCTCCTTATCCTGTAAATCTCTTAAATTTGGCGTATTCGGGG
>JBKEFO010000308.1:0-3845 GCA_046709585.1 Marivirga sp. | reverse complement strand
AAAGAGTATAGGTAAAAGTGCTTGAAGAGGCATCACTCGCCTTGTAATCTACTCCGGCACATTCTGTTGCATCACAAATTTCAAATTGTAAATAAGAGCCATCACCTGCTACATTTTGACCGAAAACAAAAATATTAGTAAACTCCCATGTTCCTACTAATGATTTAGATTCAGCTGGTTCAGGGTCTGTATCATCTTCAACTGTACAACTGCTTATGAGCATCAAAGCAAAGCTTGCAAGTAATAATTTGTTAAATTTTATCATACTAGTTTTTTAAAGTATTGGATTGATTTATAAAAAGGACTCCTTGTCCTTTATTTCGAATTAATAACTCACAAACTAAATACCATGCCAACATTAAATGAGCTTTACAATTATAGTATCATATATCCCCTTGGCCCGTTATTTTTAACTTATTAGTTTTATCACCAACAAGTCTCTAACAATTACTAACTGGTACACATTTGTAATGCTTGCCTGCTTTAGCACCCACCTTTTCAATTGAAACCATATTCATAGCGTCGCATAAAAGAATTAATTTACTACTCTCCATAAGAAATAAAGGAAAGCGAGCAGGCTAAATAAACCCCATAAAATCCGCACATGTAAAAATTAGTCTCAACTAATCATAGATTAAGTATATTCATCTTTATTTACTTAACTGATAAATTATGAAAAAAATTACTTTACTTTTTATGGTGCTAAGCCTCTTCGCAAGCACCCTTACCCTTGCCCAAAGCACAGATGAGATTGTGGCGGCCATTGTGAAAGAAGCCAATGAAAATTCTCAATTAGAGCCTTTAGCGCATGAATTGATGGATGTGATCGGACCTCGACTAGTGGGAACCCCACAAATGAAGAAAGCAAATGATTGGGCTGTTGCCACTTACAAAAAATGGGGTATTGAGGCAGAAAATCAGGAATGGGGTAAATGGCGAGGCTGGGAACGTGGCATTACCCATGTAGATTTAGTTGAACCGAGAGTAGTTAGTTTAAGTGGCATGCAGCTAGCATGGAGCCCAGGCACCTCTAAAAAAGGAGTGACAGCAGAAACCATTATTATTCCTGATCTAAAAGATTCAATAGCTTTCCAAAAATGGCTGCCTGCTGTTAAAGGCAAGATTGTATTGGTTTCCATGCAGCAACCAACAGGCCGACCTGATTATAATTGGGAAGAATTTGCTACAGAAGCATCATTTGAAAAAATGAAAACTGAAAGAGAAGCGCAAACACAGGCTTGGAGAGCGCGCATGAACGCTAGCGGATATTCCACTAGAAGCATTAATGAGGCACTTGAAAATGCCGGAGCGCTAGCCATAATTCAGTCACGATGGTCCAATGGATTTGGTGCCAACAAAATATTTAGTGCAAATACCAAAAAAATTCCTGTAGTCGATCTTTCCCTCGAAGATTATGGCATGTTGTACCGTTTAACAGAAAATGGGGACAAACCGAAAATCAAAGTGGTGGCTGAATCAAAGGAATTGGGAACCGTGCCTACTTTTAATACCATAGCAGAAATAAAGGGTACCGAAAAGCCGGAGGAATATGTAATTTTATCTGCGCACTTCGACTCATGGGATGGCGCAACGGGAGCCACAGATAATGGTACCGGCACTATTACGATGATGGAAGCTGCCCGGATTCTCAAAAAGATTTATCCTAACCCAAAACGCACCATTTTAATTGGTCTCTGGGGCAGTGAAGAACAAGGCTTAAACGGTTCAAGGGCTTTTGTAGAAGATCACCCGGAAATAGTAGAAAATGTGCAAGCTGTTTTTAACCAAGATAATGGCACCGGACGGGTGGTGAGCATCTCAGGTCAGGGTTTTTTACATGCTTACGATTATATTGGCAGATGGCTACAGGCTGTTCCAAAGGAATATAAAAACGAAATAGAAACCACCTTTCCAGGAACACCTTCGAGAGGTGGTTCCGATTATGCTTCTTTTGTTGCAGCTGGGGCACCCGCATTTTCTTTAAGCTCACTGAGCTGGAGCTATTGGAATTATACTTGGCATACTAATTTAGATACTTATGACAAAATAGTATTCGATGATGTACGTAATAATGCCATTTTAACTGCTATTATGGCCTATATGGCCAGTGAAGATGAACAGACAACCTCTCGCGAAAAAGCTGTTTTGCCGTTAAACTCACGTACTAACGAAATATATGAATGGCCTGAACCAAGGTCTCCCAATAGAGATGGTGGTAAAGATTAAATAGCATATTAAAAATAAAAGATCAGTGATCATCACATATAGTTAATCTTGTGTGATGGTCACTATTTTTTTTGAATGGGTGACACCACTTAAACCTTTCAAAGTCACTATAGACAAGTGCATTTCATTCTTAGGAGGTGGGGAATAGCCTGAACATATCAGTGCTCATTTGATGATATGCTCAATAATCGATCGAAATCTTTACTAATAGTGAAGACATTAGGATTTTAGGCTTAATTTCAGCGCAATTCGAAGCTTCCCATTAGAAATGGGAATTGAACTTCAACTATTTATTTTTAAAGAAATGTAGTTACTTTGTAATTACATTATAACAAAAGAGCCAGGGAGGTTTCAGTTGTCCAGATTGGTAATTCTAAAGGAATAAGATTTAATAAGACTATTTTAGAAAAATACAATATTAAAGATAAGGTTGACTTGATTTTAGAAAAGGGACAGATTGTGATAAAGCCACTTTCAAAACCACGAAAAAGGTGGGAAAAAGCATTTAAGGAAATGTCTGAAAGTAAAGACGACAATTTGCTTATTAGTGACGTATTCGAGGATGATAACCTGAGCGAATGGAAATAAACCAATACGAAATTGTTTTGGTCAATTTGAACCCTACAATTGGCAGTGAAATTCAGAAAACTAGACCCTGTGTCGTGATTTCTCCAAATGAGATCAATAAATACCTTAAGACGATTGTGATTGCCCCGATGACCACAAGTTCAAAAAATTATGCTACCCGAGTAGAAATCAAACACGACAACAAAATAGGGCGGATTGTGCTCGATCAGATTCGGAATGTAGATAAACAAAGAATCATTAAACCTCTGGGTAGACTATCAAAACCCGAAATCAAAGAAGTTAAAAGTATTATAAAAGAAACATTTATTGATTAATAACTAAGCCTAACATGCCACCACTGGCGCCTTTGCAAGACGTGCCTTTTTTACCACCCCACCTATCCCTCTAAACTACATTCTCAGCCTTGGCTTAAAAAAATAATTTACTAGCTTTAATACTCGACCACCCTAAAACCCGCAAAGTCCCTACCGACACGAGCATTTTATATTTTGAGGGTGTAACTTATAAATGCTATTGCGTTTATATAGAATAAACTAGTGCTAAACGCAATTGTGCAAACAAATAATAAAGGCAATAGCATTTCGCGCAATGTTGTAAACATTAAGAAATCTAAATCAACTATACCTAAAAAAGCCATGAAAGAACATGTAAGAATACTGACTGACAGTGCAATTGTAATCAATAGAATTGCTCAAATTTTGGATGAAAACAAAATTCCTTCTCTCATTAAAGACAATTTTGAGTCTGCTAGACTTGCTGGCTTTGGAAGTTCGCCAAATGAAGTACAGCTATATGTGTACGAATCAGATGTTGACAAAGCTAAAAAGATTATCAAACCTATCTTAGAGAGCAACCAACAATAAGAAACCGTTTTATTAGACCATTTATCTTCAATGGCTAAGTTGGGGAGCTGAAACAAAAGGCCTGAGATATTTTGCTCACCACTTGTTGGTGTTATTACCTACAAGTTTTAGCAAATACTAGCCAGCACCAATCCCTGATTCAAGCGTCCGCTTTCGTCCTGCTGTCAT
>JBKEFO010000307.1:0-3854 GCA_046709585.1 Marivirga sp. | reverse complement strand
AGTTGGCCTAGCTGTAAAGCTGAAATCATGAAAGTCCCTGGCTTCATTAAATTAATTTCCTGCTCGGTGGGTGGTTCAATTTTAACAACTAGATTAGCCTCAAAAGCCTCCTTTGCAGAATAAACTATTTTGGCGCCAGCGTCACTGTATTCATTATCCGGAAAATTACTTGCCTTACCTAATCCACTCTCTACTATTACTTCGTGACCATTGTTTGTCAATAATGCCACTGCCCCGGGCGTAAGAGGAACCCTTTTTTCCTGCAGCGAGATCTCTTTGGGTACACCTAGCTGCAGTGCTCCATTTCTGCGCTCTATGGCTAATAATTCTTCCTGTGGATAGAGTGCTGATTTTCTAGCCAGCATTTCAAAGCCTTTATGAGATACCTCCTTTGCCATGTTGCTTAATTGTTATGTCTCTCGTAGTACCAGAGGTACTTTGATTAATTTTTATAGTTAAATAGGAATCAGGTATAAAAGAAGGAATCATTTCAGGCCACTCAATTAAACAAAGATTTCCCGAATAAAAATACTCCTCCACACCTATGTCTAGAGCCTCTCTTTCGTCTTCAATACGATAAAAATCAAAGTGATAGATTATTCCTATCTGCTTAGACTCATATTCATTTACAAGCGAAAAAGTAGGGCTGCTTACATGGTCTGATACCTTCAGATAGGAACAAATAGATTTAATAAAAGTAGTCTTTCCTGAACCCATAGAAGCATTAAAAAGCCATATAGGGTACTCTTTACCTAGTTGAAAGACTGCTTCAGCTACAGTAGGTAAATCTTCTAATCCGATATTTTTATAATACTTTTCTATGGCAATATCAACTTCCATTCTTCGAAGATAATGAAATAATAGGAATTATCATTTCTTCCATGGATACCCCTCCATGTTGAAAAGTATCTTTAAAATAATTAACGTAATAATTATAATTATTAGGATAAGCAAAGAAGCTTTCACCTTTGGCGAAAACATAGCTTGTACTTACATTTATTCTTGGCAGGTGATAACGCTCAGGCTTTAACACTTGAAGCACATCGTTATTTGACTTATAGCCTAAATTCTTTCCTTGTTTATACCGTAGGTTAGCATTTACATTCTTGTCTCCTACAATTTTAAAAGGCTTTTTAACCCTGATTGTGCCATGGTCGGTAGTTATCACCACTTTTACTTTTTTTGTCGAAAGTCTCTTTAATAATTCTAATAAAGGTGAATGTAGAAACCAGCTATTTGTTAGTGAACGATAGGCCGATTCATCAGCTGCAAGCTCTCTAATCATTTTCATATCTGTACGAGCATGCGAGAGCATATCTACAAAATTATAGACCAGCACATTTAAAGGGCTGTCCATCATATTAGAAAAATTATCTAACACTTGCTTACCCTGATTCACATTAACAATCTTATTATAGGTAAATTTATCAGCGCATTTATGCCTTCTCAAATGCCTACTAATAAATTTATCCTCGTTATTGTTTTTTCCGTCGTCATCTCCTTCATCAACCCATAAATCACTATGCTTGGTAGCCATCTCATCAGGCAATAGCCCAGAGAATATTGCATTCCTTGCATAAGCTGTAGTTGTTGGTAAAATTGAATAATAACTATCCTCTTCATCTATAGTGAAGTATTTAAGTATCTCAGGCTCTATTAGCTTCCATTGATCAAACCTCAAGTTATCTATGACAATAAAAAAAACAGGGTCTTCTCCCTCGAGTAAAGGAAAGACCTTTTTCCGCATCAATTCATGACTCATCATCGGTCTGTCTTCTACCTCAGCATTTATCCACTCTTCATAATTTTCATCAACGAATTTGGCAAAATTCTGATTAGCTTCAATTCGTTGCATAGACAACACCTCGGCCATACTTTGGTCCTCTGTTTGATCGATCTCTAGGTCCCAAAAAACGAGCTTTTTATACATATCTGCCCATTCCTCATAATTCAGGTCATCGCCGAAGGCCATACTGATATTTCTGAAATCTTGCTGATAAGACTGATTGGTTTTTTCACTCACCAATCTTTTATTATCTAGTATCTTTTTAACCGATAATAGTATCTGATTTGGATTTACTGGCTTGATCAGGTAATCGGTTATTTTTGAACCAATGGCCTCTTCCATTATATATTCTTCCTCACTTTTAGTAATCATCACAACAGGAAGGTTCGGCTTTAATGCCTTGATGATACTTAAACTTTCTAAGCCACTCATTCCTGGCATATTTTCATCCAAGAACACTACATCAAAATGCTCTTCTTTGCACAGATCTACTGCATCAATCCCGTTATTTACTGCGGTAATTTTATATCCTTTATTTTCAAGAAAAATGATATGTGGTTTTAATAGGTCAATTTCATCATCAGCCCATAAAATGTGATAGTTTTGCATAAATTAGTTTTGTGCTTAAAAATAATTGATTTGAGAAAATTCAGAAAAATAAACGATCCAATTTACGGATTCATATCTATAAAAAGTGATTTATTATTTAAGATATTAGATCACCCCTACTTTCAACGTTTACGAAGGATACGGCAATTGGGTTTGAGCGAGTTTGTTTATCCCGGTGCGACACATACTCGTTTTCATCATGCACTAGGGGCCACTCACTTAATGGGGCTGGTATTGGATCAATTAAGACAGAAGGATATCATGATTTCTGATGAGGAGTATGAGGCTGCTCAGATCGCTATTCTGTTACACGATATTGGTCATGGACCGTTTTCACATGCTTTAGAGTATAGTATTCTTACTGGAATTACGCATGAAAATATTTCACTGCAGTTTATGAAATCCTTAAACAAAGAGTTTTCTGGAGCATTAAGCATGGCTATAGCTATGTTTAAAAACACCTATTCTAGGAAGTTTTTTCATCAACTGATCTCAAGTCAATTGGACGTAGATAGGCTCGATTATCTCAACAGAGATTCCTACTATACGGGAGTATCGGAAGGCACTGTAAGTGTTGACAGAATAATCTTTCACCTAAATATTGTAGATGACCAAGTGGTTGTAGAAGAAAAAGCTATCTACAGCATTGAGAATTTTCTTAACGCTAGAAGGTTAATGTATTGGCAGGTATATTTGCACAAAACTGCATTAGGAGCCGAAAGAATGATGGTTAATCTGATGAACCGGGCGAAGGTAGCACATCAAACAGAAGGTGTCACACCCGCATTAGATTTCTTTCTACAGAACCAGTTTAATTTGGATGATCTCAGTGATAATCCTGACATAATAACCCATTTTGCAAAGCTAGACGACGCAGATATTTTACATGCTGTAAAGATTTGGTCAAATAATTCTGACAAAGTTTTAAGAAAGTTATCGCAAAACATGTTAAATAGAGAGTTGTTTCAGATCACCTTAACAAATGAGCCATTAGAGAAGTCTGCATTAAAGAAAATAAAAACGGCTATTGCAGACCAATATGGACTATTAAATAAAGAAGCTGCTTATTACTTTTCACATGGAGAGGTGACAAATGCTGCTTATATTCAAGGTGGAAAGAGTATAAAATTATTAAGAAAAAATGGTGAGGTGGTTGACATCGCTCAAGCGGCCGATTTACCAAATATTAAGGCTATGAGTAAAATAGTGAAAAAATATTATCTCTGCCTTCCTAAATCTATATCTTTGTAGGACCAAAATTAAATTAGTAAATGGAGTTTAGTATTCAGCAGATCGCAAGCCTGATAAATGGCGAAGCAGAAGGTGCCAACGACCAAATTATAAAAGATTTAGGTAAGATCGAAGAGGGCAAGCCTAACACAATTAGTTTTTTAGCTAATGACAAATATGAGCAATACCTCTACAGTTCCAATGCGGCGGCTATTATTGTCAGCAAAGA
>JBKEFO010000306.1:0-3883 GCA_046709585.1 Marivirga sp. | reverse complement strand
TGGATTTAACGGAGATGGATGATGTGTTGATAAAATATACTTCATTTTTTGCAAAAAAAGTAAAGGCAGAAAAGGTGTATTTCTTTCACATTGCTCATGATTTTAAATTACCTCAGGAGTTGAAAACGAAGTATCCTGACCTACTAGCACCAGCTGACGAGTCTTTAGAGGTTATTATTAATGACCTGATAACAGAGAACTGGGACAGTGAGTATGCTTGTGAGAGGTCTGTTGAGCTGAAGGAGGGTAGCCCCATTGATCAGTTGTTGAAATGGGTGGATAATAAGGATATTGATCTTGTGGTGATGGGAAGAAAGCAGTCACTGAAAGGAAAAGGAATAGTACCTCAAAAATTTACTAATTTAGCTCATGCATCGGTTTTGCTGGTCCCAGAGCACACAAAATTTAAATTAGAAAAGGTCATCGTACCAATAGACTTTTCGGGCCATTCTAAACTTGCAGTAGATCAGGCTCTGAGACTATCTGAAACTACAAATGCAAAAGTTTCATTTGTGAACGTCTATACTGTTCCGACAGGCTATCATAAGACAGGTAAGTCGTACGAAGACTTTGCTGAAATTATGCAAAAGCATGCGAACAATGATTATGTTGAATTTTTAAAGGAATCTGAGCTTAAAGAAAAATTGGATTGTGCTTTTGTATTGGATGATGACCATTCTCCCTCGGATAAGATTTTTTACTACGCGGAAGAACAAAAGGCAGATTTAATAATTATGGGTTCTAAAGGTAGAACAGGCATAGCCTCCATACTATTGGGGAGTGTGACCACAAAGGTAATTAGCTACGACACAAGTATTCCGCTATTGGTAGTAAAGAACAAAGAAGAGAATATGGGTTTTCTGAAGGCCTTATTAAATATCTAAAGCCGACAGAAAGATATTAAAATTATGCTAAGGCTTTATCTGAATATATTTCAGCTAAAGCTTTTACAGCATAGTCTATTTCCTCTTTAGTGTTATATTTTGAAAAGCTAAAGCGCACATTAGGTCGCTTTTGATCTTTGTTTAGTTCAGCTATTACATGTGAGCCCACGTCAGTTCCGCTGCTACATGCTGAACCACCGCTAGCAGAGATACCTTTAATGTCGAGATTAAAAAGGAGCATCTCACTCATTTCATTAGCAGGTAAACATACGTTGAGTACTGTATATAAACTTTCATCAGTATTTCCACTTAAACCATTAAAGTGGACGTCTGAGATATTTTGTTTTAGGCCTTTAATCATCCTCTCCTTTAGTCCTAGAATGTGATTATGATGCGCTTCCATATCACGATAAGCAATTTCTAAGGCCTTAGATAAGCCTATAATGCCGTATACATTCTCTGTACCACCACGCATATTTCTTTCCTGTGCACCACCGTGGATATACGGATGGATGGTATGTTCAGCATTAATATAAAGAAAGCCAATACCCTTAGGCCCATGAAACTTATGCGCTGAACCCACGATGTGTTGTGCTTTTATTTCCTGCAAATTGTGGCTATAATGGCCCATGGTTTGTACGGTGTCGGAGTGGAATATTGCACCATATTGCTTGCAAAGCCAAGATACCTCTTCGATATCCAATAAATTACCGATTTCATTATTGGCTTGCATTAAACTTACTAAGCCATTTGGATGCTTCTGAAGCCATGACTTTAGGTCTTCCAGCTCAACAGAGCCGTTGTCATCCAGTGCCACGTAATCTAGACTTATTTTCCCCGTTTTATGTAAATGTTGCAGGGTATGAAGTACTGCATGATGCTCCACCTTAGAGGTTAATACATGTTGAATTTGCTTTTGCTCAATACTACAGTATAGAGCTGCATTATCTGCTTCGGTACCTCCTGAGGTAAAAAATATTTCTGAAGGAGAAGTATTAAGTAAATCTGCGATGGTTTTACGAGATTTTTCAATTGCAGAACGCACCTCTCTTCCATGACCATGGATAGATGATGGGTTGCCGTAATATTTAGCCATATAAGGCTGCATCGCCTCTAGAACTGCCGGATCAATTGCAGTCGTTGCTGCATTATCTAAATAAATTCTTTCCATCTACTTACTTTCACTAATGATTTCTTTGATATCTGAGATCATTTTCTGCGCTAAATGCTCAGCTTTAGACTCAGAGTCTGATTCTGAATAAATTCTAATGATGGGCTCGGTATTTGATTTTCTTAAGTGAACCCATTCTTTGTCAAATTCAACCTTTACCCCGTCAATCGCATTAATGGGTTGGTTCTTATACCTTTCTTGTATGCCCGCTAAGATAGCGTCAACATCTATATCTTTAGTTAACTCTATTTTATTTTTGGAAATATGGTAATTAGGGTAAGTCCCCCTTAATTGAGAGCATGACTTTTCGCTTTTGGCTAAGTGTGTCAAAAATAAAGCGACGCCAGCGAGTGCATCTCTACCGTAATGTGTGCTAGGATAAATTACTCCTCCATTGCCCTCTCCACCGATCACGGCATTCACTTCTTTCATTTTCTCTACCACATTCACTTCACCTACTGCTGAAGCATAATAGGTGCCCCCATGTTTTTCGGTAACATCTCTAAGAGCCCGGGTGCTGGAAAGGTTCGAAACAGTGTTTCCCTTTGTGTTGGAAAGGATATAATCTGCTATAGCCACAAGGGTGTATTCCTCACCAAAAGGAGTGCCATCTTCCGAAACTAAGGCTAATCTGTCGACGTCAGGATCAACAACAATCCCTAAATCGTATTGACCGTTACTTAATTCATTACAAATTTGTGTAATATTTTCAGGTAGCGGTTCTGGATTATGAGGGAAATTACCGTCTGGGTAGCAATACAATTCTCTTATTTCAGACACGCCAAGAGCCTTTAGCAATTTTGGTATAGCTATTCCACCGGTACTGTTTACAGCATCTACTACTACTTTGAAATTCCTGCTCCTTATCGCCTCTACATCTACTAAGGGAAGAGCAAGAATCATGTCAATATGTTTTTGAATATAATGATCATGAGTAGTGTATTTCCCTAGCTTTTTTACTTCCGCAAAATTGTAATTTGCAGACTCCGCTAGCTCAAGTAGTTCTTCACCATCTTTGGCAGAAATAAACTCACCTTTATCATTTAACAGTTTTAAGGCATTCCATTGTACAGGATTATGACTCGCAGTAAGAATGATCCCTCCTGCAGCTTCTTCAATTGGCACTGCTATTTCAACAGTAGGAGTTGTTGAAAGACCTAAGTCCACCACATGGAATCCCATGCTTTGTAAAGTTGCTGCAACTAGTTTAGACACTACTTCTCCCGATGGTCTGGCATCTCGGCCAATCACAATCTTCTTATTTTCAGATTTAGTAGCTAACCAAGCGGCGTAGGCGCCAGCAAATTTAACTACATCAACAGGTGTTAGTCCATCACCGGATCTGCCACCGATTGTTCCTCTAATTCCTGAAATTGATTTTATTAAGGTCATTTGTTTCTTATTATTGCTCGCAAAGGTACTAATTTTTGATAGATGCTGTAATTAATTACACTATTTAGTATGACGATGAGCACGCTACTGGCAAATTTAGTCTAAGCTGATTAGGTGTATAAAGTTGTTGATTCTTATGTTTTTAATTGAGAGCGACAAACAACACAACTGTTGTTAGCAAATGAAATTCATAATAAATATAAACCGATTTTGTTCGGTGTTAACCCATATATGGACGCGGAGCAAAAAAAGGAAAGTGTTACTGTAGTAGATCTATAAGTTTATCTGTTGCTCTCCTAAGGTTTTTCATCCTAATTAAGGATGATTTTTTGCTAAGACTGTAGTGGCTGGACACATAAGATTAATCGTTTTTTCTTTTTACTGGCCGGTTCGTTTCTCAATAGATTAGACTTCATTTTACTTGTAAAAGTAATTC
>JBKEFO010000305.1:0-3889 GCA_046709585.1 Marivirga sp. | reverse complement strand
CCGAACTCCCTGCCTCTTGGGCCGTGACGGGTTAACTTAGTAAAGTGGCTAAACATGTGAAGATCAGTTAGTGGCGCATTGACGGACGTGGGTTCAATTCCCACCGCCTCCACCATACAAGGGTTCGTAGAAACTTGCTAACCCATTGAAAAACCTCAGTTTTTATATAAAAATTGGGGTTTTTTTATGCTCAAAAATTAGAAATGGCCACATAATGGCCAGTGGTATTAAAGCATGTTTAACTGACAGGAGTTTGATGAGCCCTTATGGATGAAGCAAAAATTAGAGAAACAGCCGAAATAGTAACTGGTGAAGATTTATGGTACATGAATCAAATCGATACCAAATCTTTCGAATGTATCTATTGTGGCGTTGATTATATCGCATGCTCTTTCATACAAAATGAGCACAAACGTAGACCATATTTCCGTCTGCATAACGGCACTATTCACAAAAAAGATAATTGTGCCTATCAACATAGCGATGCAATAAAACTCAAGGGGCAAGAGCAACGCCTAACAACAGAAGACGGCTTTCCACTTCCATACCCAAGTAAGTTTAAATTGCCTAAGCCACTTCACGCTCCCAATCTTACAACTCTTGAAGGTGGCGACTTAGCTGAACCGACTAATACCGATTTAGGGGGTAAAGCCTCATTACAGTATCAAGGGCCTAATCAACAACATCAGTACGTCACCGATTCATTTAGAGCAATTGTTAGCCATTATGTTAATTTTCCTAATGACAGATCTTTATCACTTGAATTTGAAGGCGTAATAGGAAATACATATCAATCCTGCTTCAAGTCATTAATACAACCTAGCCTTGATCAGAAGCCGATAATACAAGAAATAAACAAAATAAATCTAACAGTAGCTTCCTGGAAGAGCCCTACTCTTGATGGTAATTTACTTCAAATCGTTTGCAATAACGGGCTATGGGTCGACAAAAAACCAATAGAGAAATTTATTATTGAAATTAATGTGGCCTATTGGCCTAAGCGAGCCGTAAATGCTTTCCTATATGAATATAAAAAAGCTCTTCATGAAATACGTGGTAAAAAAGGGAAAAAATTACTTATATTCTTCCTAGGTGAACAAGACACACAAGATAACTTATACCGATTTTTTGCTAATGATTACAGACTCCTCACTATTAAGGTAGTAAGCTAATTTGTGATTACACCTTGCCTACAACACAGTGAAAATTAGTGGGTAATGGCATTAATTTATTGCCTAATTGTGAAGTTATTCACTAAAGACCAGATAGGCACGGGGTCAATTTCAGCGTCAAACTAAAGTCTAAGCAATTGATTTACTAGATTTTTAAAAATTGTTTAAAAATAACGAATAACTACATACTGGCCACTCAGTATAACTAAAGGAATTAGTATTTATGATTTTTGAAGTACAAAAACAATGGGAAGTTGAAGATAAATTTGGCATTTTAGACCCTAACACAAGACAGTTTCCTCTTTTCAAACTTGGTCTAAACATTGGCATATTTTTAGTTGATATTGAAATAACGCATAAAGATGAGGATGGAGAAGAATATACTATGCAAGAACGATTCTTCCTTGGTACTGTTTTTGATACTTTAGAGTTCTTATCTTCGAATGACGTTAATTCAGCTAAAATCTCCTACCTCTCCCGTCGATGTGATAATGAAGGCAGTTATGCAACATCAGACGTAATCAAAATATTCTCAGCCCGGGATAGTGCTGATCAACTTTCTCACATTGTTGAGTGCAAAGATAACCGCTCTCATGTATTTTCTCCGCTTACAAGTTCTGTTGAAGAGCTAACCAATAAAGAAATAGTTTATTTTGACTCAGTTTCAGATCATTGCTAATGGATTAAGAACAGCAGCATCTTTTAAATGATCTGGGGATAAATGGGCATACCTCATTGTCACTACAATTGTAGAGTGCCCCATAATTCTTTGCAAAGCTAAAATATTCCCACCATTCATCATGAAGTGGCTAGCAAAGCTATGTCGCAATACGTGAGAAGACTGTCCTTTTGGCAACTCTATTTCAGATTTTTTTAAAGCACGCTTAAAAGCACCCGATGAACTCGAAAATCCTCCCCACATTTCAAAATGTGTAACTAATTCGCTATAAAGCAATTCGTCTAAAGGAATTGAGCGAGATTTCCCACTCTTTGTATAATTGAATGTAACCGCTCCATTTTTTACATTTTTTGGCTTTAACCCTTCAGCCTCGCCCCACCTTGCTCCAGTTGATAAACAAATTTTGGTAATTAGTAATACATGGGGGTTCTGCGAAAATCCTTTAATTATTTCAAGTAAATGTTTTATTTGTTCAGTAGTTAACCAGCTTAGTTCTACTTCATCTAGCTTTATTGAATCGATTTTTTCAAGGGGGTTTGGATAAGCTATTTCTTCTATTTTATACAGATAGTTAAATACAGCATTTACATACGATAAATAATTATTCAGAGTTTTATCTGCAATGCCTCTTTCACGTTTAATGCCCTGATAAACCAACCAATGAGAAGGTTTTATTGCTTTTGCTACTGGGTCACTAATAATTTCAGCGATACTAAGTAAAACCCTCTTCCTCCGATCCCCATCCTTTAAAGTATTTCCCTTCCCTGAATACCATAAATTTATTAGCTCACTGAACTTTCGATTATCACCTTTAGATGGGTTCCATTCTTTACCTTGAGCAGCTTCGGCTAGTACATGCTTTTCGAATCTAGTAGCTTCAATTTTAGTATCAAAAAGTTTTCTAACACGCTTTCCATTTACGCCCCAGGGACGCATATGAACCAGCCATCTATCGCCTTCTTTTTTAATTGTCACCTAAATAAATCCCCATTCCTTTGGAATATATGAACTTCCTTCAAGGCGCCATTTTGAAAAATTGATATGAATTTTTCTTAGATCGTCACCTTCAATATGCATTCCTTTAATATTCGAATAAGGTAATTCATAATTTTCTATGAATTGGGCAGTATCCACTTCAGAGATTAAGGCTGTTTTAGCAGTTCTGATAAGATCATCTCGCCCCAGATCTTCTAGTGATTTTGCAAAAGTTTGTAGTTTTAACTTACCCCCGCCATTACTCCCAAAATTCATGCCATCAATCAGCATAAGACAGGAAATATGCCTAGGAGAAAAATAAGATTCCTGCTTAATTTTAATAACTGCCGATACATCATTTAGATTACCAGCTGACTGTAAGAAAATTATATCAGTAAACCACTCAGCTCTAATCGGCCCATCTAAATTACCAACATCGTGCACGATATCAGCAGCCCTAAGTAAAATATTGTCTGCATGCTTATTCATAGGTGAAATATGTTTAGGCAATTGCTCCCTACCTGTCAGCAACCAATAAGCGTATTCAGGCCATATAGCTGAAACCTTTTCTAAAATATCTCCTTTGGGGGTACTTCCTCTCTTCCAAATACCTTTAAGAGTATTTTCAGAAACGCCTATTTTATTAGCGAATTCAGAGTTAGTTAACCCTTCAGCAGTCTTTATAACGATTAATTTTTCATACAACTCTGTTGACATACTAAAACTCAAAGGATACATTTGTACCCGCTAAAGGATTCACTTGACCATTAATGGTTTAATATAGTCATTTATAGATACATTTGATTGAAACATCAAGCACTAACAGGATTGAACATGCAGGAACCAGCAACAAAGCCCGTTATAACGCCATCAGCTATTGGCCCAATAGTGACAAAAGAGTGCTTTAGTGCCGTTTCAGGGCTACGAGTTGATCAAGTTCGCGGAATGATGGCCAATGGTTATCTGCCAACATTAAAAGTTGGAAAACACAGAATGATAAATATGGCATTGCTAACGCAAGAATGCTTGCAAGAAGAAATAGAAATTTAAGAAGTGGCCATAC
>JBKEFO010000304.1:0-3902 GCA_046709585.1 Marivirga sp. | reverse complement strand
ATGCATCCACATGATACACTCTTCAACGGAGTCAAATACATGAGCTTCATCTACCAAGTTGGGTATTACTTGTAGCCCGATTAATAGTTTCATGTTGCCATCACTTAGTTCACTAATGCACACATTGATTTTTTTCTCATTAAGTAGCTGCACCACCTCTATGAAAGTCCGCACACCTGAATGATCCATATAGGGAACCATTGACATATTAAAAATTACAGCTTCTACCTGACTCGGAATATTTCGCATAGAAATTAAGAAGCGAGAGGAAAAACCAAAAAATATTGGGCCATGAATTGTTTTAATCAGAACGCGACTTTTAAAGTCAGCTGGATCTTCAAAAGTGTTAATTACTTGCTCGATGATCTTATCTACTTTTGTTTTTTGAGTGTCTGTCTCTACCACATCAGCCATTTTCTTCATGAAATAGAAAGAGGCAAATATTAGCCCGAGTACAACAGCATAAAGAAGATTCCAAAATACTGTAAGAATTAATACCGTAAGCATGACTAAATTATCGGCCTTTGGAATCTTACTCATATTTCTTAGTGTGTGCTTATCAATGAGCACAAAACCAATGTGAATAAGAATAGCACCTAATACTGCATGTGGTATCAGTGCAACTATGTGTGTTCCGAATAATAAAACTATCAATAGAAAGGATGCGCTAACAATTCCTGACAATTTATTTCTGCCTCCTGATTGAATATTAGCAACAGTACATGCGGTTGCTCCACTACCTGGAAAGCCACCAAATATTCCTGCTACTAAGTTGCCGACCCCCTGACCAAATAATTCTTTATTGCTATTATGCATGGTGGCTGTCATTTTATCTGCTACCACTGCTGTAAGAAGGGTGTTGATGGACCCTAATAGCGCCAATGAGATAGCGGCAAAGGAAATCCTCATGATGGCCTCTGTATTAAAAATTTGGGCTCCTCCATATTGAAAATCGAAATGAGCAAACTGCACCTGCACTTCACCCAGCCTTTTAACATCTAACTCAAAAATAATAGATGCTACTGTTACTATAAACAGAGCTACCAAGCTGCTAGGCACCCTTTTCGTTACATATGGAAAGAAGAAAATAATTAATACTGTTGCAGAGGCAAGCGTGAGGGTTTGCCAATGTGCATTTGTAACAAAATAACCAAAGTTCATTAAGATTTCTGGAACTGAACCATGTTTAGTATCATAAACACCAAATACATCATGCATTTGAAGGATGATAATAATAATGCCTATGCCACTCATAAAGCCACTTACCACTGTGAAGGGAACATATCGTATGTTCATACCTAGCTTGAAAAGGCCTAATAGCATTTGAATAAGCCCGGTAAAGACAAAAATAATTATTAAAACAGGCATAGCACTTTCTAAGCTTCCTGCTATTTCTATTTCTTTACTTATTATAAAAGCCACCACGACTGTCATGGCCCCAGTAGGGCTACTTATTTGCGTATTCGTGCCGCCCAGAATTGCTGCTAAAAAGCCTAAGATGACAGCAGTATACATGCCTGCCATGGGCCCCATTCCAGTTGCGACACCATAAGCCAATGCGACTGGTAAGGTTACAATGCCTGCAGATATTCCCCCTAAAATATCTCCCTTTATATTTTCTTTCTTTATGAATGACATTTGGCAATTAAGGGTTAAGGAAATAATTGAAATTTAAATATATCATTCTGCCCTCAGCTCTTTGACGCTGTGTTGCATATATGGCAGAAGGTAGAAAGTATTTTTGATTGGCTAAGTTAAAAATGGAGGCCCCTATGCTAAATTTATTGGTGTGTACCTTAAAATTGACATTTGCTACCAAAGCCGCAGGTAGCTTGCGAAGCTCAGCTTGTGTTGTGGTTTCTAACATGCCTTGTCCATTTATAAAATAAGCGGTTTCTATCGCTGCACTACCTATCCATTGTATATTAGCTCCAAAAGCAAACTTTTCGAATCGGAGGCCATCGCCAGCGTCATTAAAAACTTTTCTTTTTTTCAGGGCGATGTTAAACCCTGCATTTACATGAGCGGCAGGGAAAAGTTTTAATGAATCTCCTTCGTAAAATAAGTTCGATTTAAATACATCTGAATAACTATGTCTTAGGGAGTCCTTAAACTTTTGTTGCTTTGTAAATGAATAATTTAGAAAGGAATACCAATCTATTGTTTCAGAGCTGCTTTTATATTTTAATTCTGCTTCATAACCAGAGGTCCTGATTTCTGCGGGCTGGTTAATGTAGGTGTCTCCTTGCCTGATGATACTTTCGTCAATTTTATTAATATATGTGAGTGCACTGTAGCTAAATTTTTTACTTATATCTCCATAAATAACCAGCTCTCCACTTTCTATACTTTGGGACTTTAGGCTATCGTTGCCAACGAATTGATTTATTCCACCTCTTCTATACAGAAAAGGAGGAGGTAAAAATGCGGAATTATAAAGCAACTTGAACTTATAGGAGTTTAGACCGTATTTATTTTTCTTTGGTAAATACAATAGTGCAAACCTTGGAGAATACTCTTCTCCCCATTCAAACTTATCGAAGACAGAGTATATATTGTGATAATTAAACCTTATTCCAGTTGTGGCAATAAGACGGTCTTCAATTAGATGATGCTCCGTTTGGATAAAACCAGCAGCGATGTATTCATAGCGATCCTCATTCACATCAGTAAATTGATCGCCAATTTTATTTAAAACCAATGTGCAATCAGCTTCAGTATAATAATTGTAAAGCCAATGATTAAAAAAAGCTTGAGCACCGATTAAAAAATGGTTCTTTCTTTTACTAAAGCCTTTGAAAAGGCTATCTGAAGAAAACTCAACGTCTATTGTGGCCCTATATTCGTTTCCTCTTAACCTAGAGAGGCCTTCCACACCATAAGAATAAGGGTTAGTAGTAAAATCTTTAAAAAAATGATCGGCGCTCACCTTCAATCGCAGTTGATTATACGAATAGGCTGTTTTATCTAGGAAGTCATATTCAGCTTGTACGAAGTTACGTTTGTCGGTACGCCTTCTTTGTTGCCTTAAGCTGTCTTGATCAAAACTATTCCATAAGTTTAAGCTGGATGGGCGAGCATAAATAAAGGTGCTGGATTGAGCATTTGCTGTTAGTCTAAAAGACTCCCGATTATAATTAAATAGTATGTTATAGCCAGGTGCATATTTATTGATATATTCTTTTCCGTTTAAATCAGCACTTCTTAAAAGTACGCCATTACTATCCGGTAAAATGGGTTTTTCTTCCAAGCTTGAATAATCAATTTCACTACCTCCCGACTGGTAAAAAGAGGTTGAAATGTAGAGGCCTTCCGTATTACTAATTTTTCTACCTAATTGATAATTGACATGATAAACATTGTTTTCTCGAGAGAGGTCTTGAAAATCATTACCTGTACCCAGATTAACCTTTACTTCACTGAAGTTTTTATAACCTCCATTTCTGGTGATTATGTTAACAACACCACTAAAGGCTGATCCGCCATACAAGGCTGACCCAGGTCCTCTCATTAATTCAATTTGCTCTACGTAATCAAGGCTTATCCAGTCAGGAGCATTAGTGTTAGTAAGTACATCAGATATTCTGTGGCCATTTATTAAAAAAAGTATGTCTTGCAACGTAGTGCCAGAGGAACCTCTGGTGCCAACCATTCTTTCATTATTATCACCTAGCTCTACGAATCCAGGTGTAATCCTCAGTAGGTCCAAAATATTTCTTGCACCTAATCTATCAATATCTTCTCTAGTATAAACAGTTACCGTAGCAGGTATTAAGTCTATGTTTTGACGATGTTTATTAACAAAAACAAATTGTTCATTTTTAGTACGGACAAAGTTGCTGATGTATTCTTTTAATTGCTCCGATGATTCTGACAGTATTTCAGCAGAAAAGTAAGGGTCA
>JBKEFO010000303.1:0-3950 GCA_046709585.1 Marivirga sp. | reverse complement strand
ATCTGTTTTCTCTAGGGTCTTAAAGTATAGCTTATCGATATTCATAATTAAGAGAAATCTTATACTAAAATAAGGTTTATCAATAGTATTTAATTAATAAATTTATTTTGTTTAATTATATTCGAGCATAACTAAGTAAAATAAAAAAGAATGGATATTCTAGAAGAAGCAATAATCTTTGAAAATGCCAAAATGAGTCATATGACTACGAGCGATAGAGTAGTCGCTTCTAGAGAAGCAAAACGACTTGTTTTAGCAATTAATGAAATTTATAAAAAAACAAAGTCGACAACTTTAATGGATTTAATGAAGCGTCTAACGGTGAAGAAAAAGAGAATTGATATTCGATTAAAAGGAAGACCTAACTCAGGAATATAAACATGCTAAAAAATAAGGAACTAAATGTTCTTGGGACTGCTTTAAAGCCTTGTTGCGAGAATCCTGCAACAGGATATTTTAGGGATGGATTTTGTAGAACTATTCAACAAGATTCTGGGACTCACATTTTGTGTGCTGTTGTAACTCAAGAATTTTTAGATTACACAAAATCTCGTGGAAACGACCTTTCTACTCCCATACCACACTGGAGTTTTCCAGGCCTTAAATCGGGCTCAAAATGGTGTTTATGTATTTCAAGATGGTTAGAAGCCGAACGTGCTGGTAAAGCGCCTTTTGTTTTTCTTGAAGCAACACACAAAAAAGTATTAGAATATACTACCTTAGAGGTATTAAAAAAATATGAAGTAGTAGTTTAACAACATTTTCAAATTAACAATTAATCACACAAAAAAACAGTCAAAAAATGAAAAGTTTTATTTTAAAATGGTATCCAATTATTTTAGCATTTCTCTGTTTATTATATTCAGTAGGATATGGACTATTAGGCATGACAGCTGAAGCTCAATACTCAGCTCATTGGCCTGGAACAATATTATTATTTGCAATAGCAATCAGACAAAGAAGAACATCATGAATATAAGCTTTTTTATAGTAGGTGGTTTAATATTCTCAATATATATGGGATTAACGATATGGAACATAATCTACTCAAACCGAAAACAAAAAGAAGAGAACTATCCAGATAAGAAGTAACATAGAGCTGTTCGTGTAAAATAGAAATTTCAATAGTATTTAGTTGATTGTAAACGAGTTTTTATCGATTAATATTTTTATTTATTTCTAAACCAACGAGTCCAAAAAAAAAAGAACTCTCTAATCTTGTCTTTATTTCTCTTTTTAATGCCGCAGACCTCTAAAGAGATCAATATTTATGTTAATATGCGGTATTAAATCCATACTGAATAAGGGTGTCTATAACGGCAATAAATTTTATTTCTCCCCTTTCCTTATCAGTATGAATTTTACGCGCTATAATATATACAATAGCTTTACATTTAGATTTGCTTTTTTCAGGACAAGTAATTAAAGCTTCATCAGTATCAGTCGCCTTTTTTTGTTGATGCTATTTTATAGCTTTTTCTTTTGTTTTAAGAGCGCCAATACCGGTATCCCAAAGTAACTTATTGTATTTCGGGATATCAGTATTTAAAAGTTCATCTGATATCGTTTTTAATACTTTCCACTGTTTGTCAAGCTCAACGAGTCTGTCTTTTGATGCTTGGTTTACTTTAGGCAATCCGCTATCATTTTGACTAATAAGGAAAATGTATTCTGCCGTAAATTTATTAGGAAAATTCTCTACATCGTCATATGCCTTGGATTTGCGTTGCACCATATCCTCATCCCAAGATTTTAGCTTTTCAATTATAATTTTACCTTCAGCTTTCACCTTGCTATATTTTTCTTCTTTGGATAGCTCTTTTAAGATGTTGAAAATCTGACTTTGCACCTTTTTTAAGGCATTAACTCTCAAGTGCATATCGGTGATATTTGCTTCCGTTTTAGCTCTGAAATTATGAGTCTCTTCATAATCCTCTTTAGTGATCGTATATAACGGATTCGAAAGTATATTGAATGAAACTTCAGATGATTTAGCCCCTTGCTGAAGCGTAGCTGAATATGCATTTGGCATTGCTTTATGACCTCTAAAAGATCCTTCAATATAAGCGGTCGGCATTCCAGGGATACTCGTATGTCTCATGTTCCAGACAAAACGATTAAGGCCAATAGTATTTGATAGTAAAGGTTCGGGTGAAGGACCGCCAGGGTATCTTAAATAATTAGGGTCTTTTTTAGAACTAATCGCTCTTACCAAATTTCCGTCTTTATCCTTAATCAAGAAAGTCAATGCTACATCTTTTATCACCGTCGGTAAGTAATAATAAAACACCACACCATTCGCAGGATTAACACCTTGAGAATCATCGGTTCCTAAGAAGCTATCAGAATTGCTATTCAATTGACTGCCCCAATTTCCGATAACGGCATCTTCAGGTTGAATTAGTGCAAAAGAGGTGTCATTGCCTTCAAATTGTCGGATTAATCCCAAATCATCTAATACCCAAAAAGATCTACCCATGGTTGCAATACTTAGATCACCATGACTTACTTTTAAATCAGAAATAGGTACTATTGGTAAATTCAATTGAAATGATTGCCAGTGCTTTCCACCATTCCAAGAGATGTACATCCCTAATTCTGTTCCTGCAAAAAGCAAGTTTTTTCGGGTAGTATCTTCTCGAACAACTCTTGTATAAGCTCCTGTTGGTATACCAGAACTGATATTCGTCCAAGATTTACCATAGTTTGTCGTTTTATAGATCGCAGGTGTGTAATCGTTAAATTTAAATCTAGTTGTAGCGATATAGGCAGTTGCTTTATCATGAGGAGAGACCTCAATAGAATTAATTAAAGTTTCAGGGAGATCTTTCGGAGTTACATTGTTCCAAGTTTCTCCACCATCTCTCGTTAATTGCAAAACTCCATCGTCTGTTGCAGCCCAAATAAAGCCTTTTTCATGTGGCGATTCAACGACATACGCTAACGTACCGTAATTTTCAGCACCAACCGCTTCATTTGTGAAAGGACCACCACCTTTTCCTTGTTTTTCCTTTTCATTGTTGGATAAATCAGGGGAAACTTCTTCCCAATTGTTTCCATTGTCTCTGGTTCGCAATAGCAATTGTGCTCCATGATAATAGGTGTTTGGTTCATGTTGTGACCAGATAATTGGAGCATTCCAATTGTATCTGTATTTCATGTCTTTAGAATCTCTACCCAAATATTGAATCGGAGCCGCCATAATCTGAGTACTCGCATTTGCTTTTGTATCTAAAATTTCAATGGTTCCTAAATAACTACCTCCTAATACATATCTAGGATTGTCAGGGTCGAAGGCTAAAAAGGCACTTTCTCCACCGGCAGAAGCTGACCAATTCTGTTCATTTATACCTCCACTTCCTAGCGCAAGGCTACTAATTTTTATGGAAGAATTATCTTGTTGACCACCATAAAGATTATAAGGGAAAAGATTATCAGTATTTACTCTATAAAACTGTGCGGTAGCCATTCTGTTTTGAGGAGACCATGATTTCGCATAATTATATGATACTGCAGCACCACCATCATTAGCAATTATCATATTTTTGCTATTGTTTGGGTTGATCCAAAGGTCGTGGTGGTCTCCATGTGTACCAGTTATTGTTGACCAGGTATTTCCACCATCTATTGAGCGCTGTGCACTCGCATTTAGTACATATATTTTCTCTTCATCATTAGGATCGATAAACAACTCGATATAATACCACGCTCTTTGAACAAGACTATGGTCTGAAGATACTTTATTCCAATTTTTTCCAGCATTGTTAGAAACAAATAATCCACCCAATTCTTTGTCAGAATCACTTTCCACCAAAGCATATACCTTATCAGAATTTGATCGACTCACAGCAATCGCCATCTTTCCTTTTTCTTTAGGTAAGCCATCGTGAATTTTATTCCAATTTTCTCCTCCATCAGTAGTTTTGTAAAGACCACTTCCAATACCGCCA
>JBKEFO010000302.1:0-3953 GCA_046709585.1 Marivirga sp. | reverse complement strand
TAGCAATAGCTCGAATCCTGCCTTCTCTAGGCCAAGAGTTAAGCCACCACACCCTGCAAATAATTCTATATAGTTCAAAATACACCTGATTTAAATCGTTTACTTATCATTCATTTTAAAAGATTACTGTATAAAAAGCCAGGCATTTTTCAATATGTTTGACAATAAACAATATTAACAATAATCTAAGCACCGGCTTAGAGAGAAGCCATCACTATTTTCCGTAAAGATCCTCTGTGTCCTCTCTGTAGATACTTCATTTATTTGAAGCAGTTTACAGTGGACGGGCAACGCATACCTCCCCCAAAACTTGTAACTATCTATACAAACAACGCTAACAGAACCGTTGATTTGCTGTAATTCGCCATGCGTCATTACCTTTCATAATTCTGCTAGCTAGGCTTGGGAAAAGCCTTCTGTCTACGCAGTTAAGCATTAGCATCACCCACCAACTGTATACCTGTATTAGTAATACAAAAAATGATTAAGGAATAATCATGGAAAAAATACCTCAATACCTTCCTTCAAAGAAACGGATCAAACAAAAAGCTAAAAATCTAAAAAAAATAGAAGGTATAAAACAAACAGAAGCTCTTTATATAATATCGCAGGAGTTAGGATTTAAAGATTGGAAAGAGTGCCTAAGAGAACTTGATAAACAAGAAGTTTTAGCAACACAGGTACCTCAGCCCTCCTTAAATTTTGTTGAAGATGACGATATTCTGATGACGGACTCTGACTATCAGATATATGATTTAGAGCGTAGCGAAGATTTAGACCTAAATCCCAAGCTGCTTTTAGAAAATAACAAAAGACAACTGACAAAGCTAGGTATTGAATTTTCAATATTTGAACCCACAATGACTGGCTTTAATAAATCAATATTAGATGCAACACAGCCCGTACGGGTACATTTTGAGCTTGAAAATTTTCATTTCTATTGGGATCAACAACTAGGCCCAGAGCACAAAATAATTAAGTTAGGCAGCCTAATTACTAGTGGCAGCACAATCCTTACTAAAGTAAGCCTTTACCGACCTAAAACGAAAAAAGGCGACCCTAGAATGTGGTTCAGAAATCTTTCAAAGATAGCCTCTGCTGGGGATCAAGTTGCAATTATCATTAATTCCGGCCATATAAACCTTATAAATCTTAGTACGAATGACATTGAAAAGATAATGCGTGAAAATGGCTGTGGCATAAGCGAGCTTATAACTGGGGTAATATCCAACCGTAATATTGTTTCAGAAGAACTTCTTTCTAAGCTTAAAAATATTGCCAAAAAACCCTTTGAAGGACAAAGAAGCGGTGATACCGATATAGGGTATACATTAGAATCGCTATTGGGAATTGAAGCTAACTCCAGTAAAAAACCTGATTACAAAGGTATTGAAATAAAATCAGGGCGAGGCAATAAAACCAGAACCACACTTTTTGCTCAAGTGGCTGACTGGAACCTAAGTCCTTGTAAGCGTAGTGCAGAAATATTAAATAAATATGGATACGTGCGTGGTGAAGACACAAAATTATATTGCACAATCACAACCAAAAGAGAAAACCCACAAGGCCTTAGTTTTATTTACGATACAAATAAAGATGAATTACAAGAATGGTTTAAAAAGAGCAACCTAGTAGCTGTTTGGCCGGGCGCTTTATTACGTCAAAGATTAAAGGAAAAGCATGCCGAAACATTTTGGGTAGAAGCAAAAAATATAAAGAAAAATGGCACTGAAGTATTCCAATTAACAAAAGTTACCCATACTCGATCACCCATTTTAAGCCAGCTAATACCTTTATTAGAAACAGGTGTAGTAACGATGGATCATTTAATAAAACGTAGTGGAACAACAAATCGTGTTAGTGAAAAAGGACCATTATTCAAAATAAACAAACGAGACTTAGACCTTCTATTCCCAGCACCTAAAACTTATTCTTTATTAACACCTAGTTTACAAATCAATGAGCATTCCATAGAGAGTGAACCGAGCTAAAGAGTTAGCTGCCCTACCTGCAATGGTCGCGATAAAAAAAAAGGAATAACTTGTCCGATTTGTAATGGAATGGGAACGATGAAAGAAGTTGAATTCAATCCTTCAAATATCTATAACTCGGTACTAGTCGACTACCCTAGACAAGGTGTCATTTATGCAATGATAATAATAAAATAGAATGGAGTAAACTTAATGACCTTCCAGAAGAAGACTAAACAACCCTAATATGAACGAAGGTTAAGTTTTGGCTTAACGCACAAAACAAGACCAGCCCCTCGTCTTTTTTAAAAAAATAATTTCAACATACATCGTAATTAACAGATAATTTTCAGTTATCTCACTTCTATTATTTCAGGTAGCCGTTCAGCAAGATCTAATAGCACTAAAGAACAGGATGAGTTCAGATCTGTCAAAGTAATAACTATAGTATCCATAGGCCGTGTCAATGGAATCAATACTTTTTGCCAAGCAAAATTTTCGGCCGCCTTTAATGGGTCGACAAAGCTCGGGACTTCATCGTAATTACTAGAATGAGGTATATAATTGCTATACTCCTCAGACCAATATTGGTCTAGACCCTCAAGAATAACAGACCACCCTTCTAAACCGCGACAAGAAGCGTATTGCACTACTCTTAACTGACTTGGCCGGTGCGGGAAATCTTTTCTCACCAGTGGATTGGTTCCATCCCACACGTCCCGCCCACTGTTAATAAAATTCTGTACTAACTTGCTCTGACGGCCACCTTCTACATCTTTGAGATTAGAACTAGGTACGCAATATAAGAGATCAATCTCCGCATTACCTTTTGATTTCGCGGCCCCTATTAACTCAATCTGCAAATCAGGATATTCCATAAAGGATTTCTTAAGTAAAATAACGCGTCCACCTCCAGCATCCTTATTAGGCTTCACATTCCAATTAAGCCCTACAGTTTTTGCCACTTCGTTGGCAAAGACCGTCAGATTTCGCTTTAGCCGCAAACAGCGGTCAAGTGACACCAGCTTTACATCATCTACACCTTTATCCCAGTCCGTTGCTGAACCGCGTACCAGCTGATCAATACCATCAGCAATACATATGTGTTGAGGTGCATAAAGCCTCTTCAATAAGTCTGCTTCAACTTGAGGCCAATCTTGTCCCTCATCGACAAACAAAAGGTCATAATCAAATTTATCCGACGACTCAACCTTTATACTCTGAATATCGTCAGGAGAGATTGCACCTGCATTGATTAAATCTAAAGCATGGCCACATAGGTTTGCATAATCCTCAAACGACTGCTCCTCATCAGCATCAATAACCTGTAATTTACTCAACCATATATAGACAAAAGACATCACCGTACGGATGCTAATCCCTCCGTTTTCAGGAGAAGAGCTTACCCCCATCAAAGCCATAGATCGTGCTATATCAGCGGCAAGCGCCTTATTATAAGTAAGTACTATGCTTCTCCGTCCTGTAGCCTCGAAATTCTTCCATGCAGACTGGAGTAACATTATGGTTTTTCCTACTCCACCACGCCCCCGAATTCGTACCATACTTTTGCCCAGATAATCACGAAAACTGTCATTCTCAACGTAACTTGCCGTAATCTGATCCATCCTATTACGATCAAGCGATGTAGGTATTATCCGTTCAAATATCGGCGCGACTAATAACTTACTGATATCTTCATCGGCAGAAGATAAAATATATTCTCCTGAATAGATCCTTACTCGAGATACTTTAGCAATTTGGGTTAGAAACTGCTTACCATCAAAACCACTGGCAACGGCACCTGCAACTCTAATTTTTGCCAAACCACGCATAAACAAGCAACGATGCACATAGAGCTCATGACCAAGATCAGAGCAGTAGTTCTTTAAACTATGGACTTGATCTACATTTTGGTCAGTAGCGTTTTTCCATTTTGGTGCCCCACCTCTCGTATATTGCACACTGACGCTATCACCTGAAACC
>JBKEFO010000301.1:0-3965 GCA_046709585.1 Marivirga sp. | reverse complement strand
TTTTATTGGTTGATGGGATATTTGAGTGGAATAATTCCTTTAATAATACTTACTTAAATAAAATAGGAGTTAACCTGTACCGGCCAAATATCCACGATTATATTTATATAGTGGCTGATGAAGTTACGCGTTCCTTCATTCAGCATGGAGGTAGCGAGGTTTGTTCTATTTTAAATGAAAGAGTTTGGGATGGTAGTATGAAAATCGAACAGGTGTTTTCAAAGGTACTAGTAACCACTTCAAATAGACCTTGCTTTAATGATGCAGAGTATGTGGCGCTTGCTGGTATTCTAAATTCACTTATAGAAGGCCTTAAGTTAAAGTCCATAGATTTTGGATTAAGGATCTTCGATGAACGACTATTGAATCTTATAGATTCCGGTGAAGAGTTTAATGATGTTTTAGGTAGTTTTGAAGACGTGTTGTTAGATTTTAGTCATGTAATCACTACGCCAAGTAGTATTGTTTTAGATGCTATGTCAAAAGGTGTGGCTGTGTGTCAGCTTATTTACAGAGACACTCCTTTACCATTTCAATCGGGTTGGATATTTGGGGGAGTAGGGCAGGATAACTTTCTAAATAGTTTTCTAGGATGCCAGGCTGAAAGGTACCGGTTTCAATTTGATGTATGTAAGGCCCACGAAGGAATGGCAATCAATAAACGATTTGAAGAGCTTCTTGATAGGTCTACTGAGCCCGAAACCATTGAAGATTCCATTTTAATTAAGTGCAAGAAAATATTATTTGATTTTTCAAAGCTTTTATTCGTAGAAATATTTAATGATAATATATTAGTAAAAAAAATAAAAAAACACCTTAAAAATTAGGCTTTAATTAAAATGCGAAATGTAGCAAGTTTTTTTCTTTCTCTTTCTGTAGTTAAGGCTGGTGCAGTCATCTTGCAGTTGTTAATGGTATTGTCCGTTAATTTAAACATGGCGCAGTCTTCATCAGGTAAGTATTTGTGGTTGTATTCTTTGTTTTTTGTGCTTTCAGCCTTTTCAAGATTGGGTCAAGATCTACTTATACTTAAGGCTGGTGAGGGTAATAGGGACGGTTCTTATAGTGTGGTAATTATAAGCTCAGTTTTATTTTCAATACTAAGTTTTTTTATTTCTTATGCGTATACAACAGATATTTATGCATCTTTGTGTACGGCTTTGGCCTTAATGTTTAATTCAATTATTGTTCATAGGGCTCATTTTCTGCAATGCTCCGGTCGATATTACTTACAAGTACTTAGTAATAACTTCTTAACAAATTTATTGTTTTGCTCCATTATTTTTTTTATTGACTTTATTACTGAAGCTTGGCACGCCATGCTCTTATATGTTTTTTCTCAAATATCATCTATGCTTTTTATTTCTATTTATCATAAGTCTTTGTACATCACTGAAACCCTTTCTTTTGATTTGGGATTGATCGTAAAAGGGCGTTATTTTTGTGCGCTCAGTGTGACATCATTCTTAATTAATTGGTTTCCACCTATATTGGTTGGTGTGCTTTTGGGTGATGCAATGGTTTCGGTTGTAGTAATTCTTTTACGTTTCGGAATGGTTGCTGCTTTTCCACTAGTTGTTGTAAATTCATTTTTTGCAGGTAAGTTGAAAAATATTAAGGGAGGGGTGCTTGAGTCCTTCTACTTCTTTAAAATCGTCAATAAATTATCTTTTTCCGTGTCTTTTATTGCTGTAATGATAATGACATTTAGTGTCGATATTCTATTCCGTAATATGGCTATAGAACCTATTTATAAAGCCATGTTTTTCTTGATAATGCTTGCAAGTTTTGTTAACTCTTTAACAGGTCCAGTAGCATTATATTTGAATATGTTAGGTGAAGAAAAGAGAGTTTTCTTGTTCTCGTGTTTGTCCTTTATTATTATGGTTATAGTGATTTTAATTCTCTCAGAAAGTTATTCAAATTATTCTGTGGGCATTGCAATACTATGCCAGTCTATTGTTTCCAATATTCCGTTATATTTAATTTTACTTAGAAAATTTAGAATAGCGAAGGTAGGGTCTTTTTGAAAATAACACACATAGTTGAGTCGACAGCAACAGGCACTTTGTCTATGCTGCGTTTAGGTGCAAACACACAAGCTGCAGCTGGCAGTGAAGTTACTGTTATTTATAATGTACGCGACGAAACACCGCAAAATCTTTCTAGTATGTTTCATTCATCTATTAAGTTAGTTAATGTGCAGATGGTTTCCCTAAAAGAGAAGTTATTTAGCCTATTTATAATTAGGAAAATAGTTTGCTCTACTAATCCGGATGCTGTATTTATGCACTCTTCATTTGGCGGTTTTTTAGGCCGCCTAGCTCTTTTAGGTAAAAATGTTAAGTGTTTTTACTTGCCCCACTGTATTTCTTTTATGCGACAAGATATATCGATTATCAAAAGAATATTGTTTGTTCTTTTAGAGTGGGTTGGTGCATTGAAAACTGCTACTTATGTTGCTTGTTCAAATAGCGAAGGGGATAGTATAAAAAAATACATTCCTTTTAGGTCGTGTGTTGTCGTAGAAAATGCAGTTAATGTCAATGATTGGGATTTCCAAGGTGATTGGACTTCTCGTAAAAAACAAGTCATTACCGTTGGGCAAATTAGACTACAAAAAGATCCTATGCGCTTTGCACGAATAGTAAAAGATATATTGGCGCAGCGTGATGATGTGGAATTTGTTTGGGTGGGTGATGGTGAAGAAGAAAGCAAACAGGCGCTGATTAATGCGGGTGTTAAGGTGCTTGGCTGGAAAACACCAGAAGAGGTCAAACAGCTCTTAAGATCTTCTCGTTACTACTTATCGACAGCTTTGTGGGAAGGAATGCCTGTATCCCCAATAGAATCGATGCTTTCTGGTTGCGTTGCTGTGTTATCAAATTGTGCAGGTAATATTGATATCGTTGAAACAGGCACTACAGGCTGTGTGTTTAAAGATGAAGAACAGGCAGTAGAGAAGTTAACCTCATTATTTGATAATGAGCATTTAGCAAGCTCACTTGCTGAAGCGGGGCGCATACACTGCGCTAAACAATATGCAGTTGAACGTTATGTTCAAGAAATGAATTTGTTAATTAAGGTTTAGTAAATGGAAACTGCTGTCATTTTTGGTGGGTCTGGATTTATTGGAAGCCACTTTTCGCAATACCTCTTAGATAATAATATTGTGAAAAAAATCGTTATTGCTGATGTTGCGCCTTTAGATAAAGGTCGTATCACGGAATTATATTCTTCCTATGTAACACAAGGGAAAATAACCTTTCATAATGTTGATGTGCGTAAAGAGATTATCCTTCTTGTAGAAGGGTCTATCGCTTTAATAGCTAACTTTGCAGCTATACATCGTGAGCCAGGTCATAAAGCCGCTGAGTACTATGAAACAAATCTTTTAGGTGCAGAAAATGTATGTGCTTGGGCTAGCAGGGTCGGTTGTGGAAACATTATATTCACAAGCAGTATTGCACCATACGGTCCTTCCGAACTTTCACGTGATGAGAAATCCTTACCCATACCTGCTTCAGCTTATGGTGGTTCAAAATTAGCTGCAGAGAAGATTCATCAAATTTGGCAAGCAGAAGATAAGGCAAGACGAAAGCTTGTCATTGTTCGTCCAGGTGTTGTTTTTGGTGCTGGCGAAGGTGGGAATGTAACTCGCTTGGTAAAGGCAACGGTGAATCGTTATTTCTTTTATATGGGTAATAAGAATACTCGCAAGGCGGGAACGTACGTGAAAGAGCTTTGTAATGCGATGTGGTGGGCTTTAGATAAAAAAGCTCAGGAAGCACCGATACTATTTAACATGTCGATGAATCCAGGGCCAACTATTGAAGAATATGTTGACACTGTATGCGAAGTTGCTGAAATTAAACGCTTTGTGCCTAATGTTCCGTATTTTTTAATGTATATGGCTTCTCTGATTATCGACCCTATTGCTAAAGTGGCTGGTATTAATCAACCTA
>JBKEFO010000300.1:0-3982 GCA_046709585.1 Marivirga sp. | reverse complement strand
CCAGTTATTACTGGAGTACCCATCGTCAGTGATTCTAAAACCGGTATACCAAATCCTTCAAAACTAGAAGGGTACACGGTAGCGACCGCGCCCTTGTAGAGGAAAGGTAAGTCACTAAAGGGTACGTTATTTAGTATCTTCACCTCACTTAAAAGACCAGATTTCTTAATCTCTTGCTCCACAGCTGCTTGGTAGGCCGTCTGCTTTCCGATTATTATCAGCTCCGTATTGTCTTTAGCCTGCTGCTTCATAAGTGCAAAAGCTTTTACCATCTGCACTGCGTTTTTTCTTTCCTCGATAGAACCAACATAGACTAGGTACGGGTTATGCAAGCCATATTGTTCTGTCAGATACATCATCCTATTGGTGCTAATATCAATATTGTAGTTATCATGAACACCTTGATAAATAACGGTAATTTTTTCCTCTGGAATGTTAAGGAATTCTATAATGTCTCTTTTAGTTTGCTCACTAACAGCAACAACACTGTCTGCTGTTTCACAAGCATTTTTGAATTTCCGTCTATAAATATGCCTATCAACGAAAGGGTAAAAATGAGGATATCTGAGAAAAATTAAATCATGGATAGTAACGACCCTTTTAACTTTAGGCGATTTGCCTGACGGTAACTCATTACTTAAGCCATGAAAAATATTGGCTTTTTGATTTTCCGCATCGTGGTATATTTTTGTGCTTCTCCAGATACTCTTAAAAACTCCTTTCGAATAAAGGCCTCTTGGCACAATAATTTGGTTTTTAAACTTCCTTTCAAAAGCGTTGGCTTCTGGGTGATTACTTATTTGCGGTGTATAAAGTAACAAATCATTTTCGCCTATATTAGCTAAGGCATTAATTATAAACCTTGTATAATTACCCAAACCAGTAAAATTATTAAATGCTCTTTTTGCGTCGAATCCTATCCTCATATAAAAAATATTACCCTCAAAACTAACAATTTTTACTTATGGAACTTTTATGATAGTCTCTATTTCAATTAATCTTTAAAAGCAACAATTATCCACATAGGTTAAACTTCAATTTATTTGTAGTTTTGCTCTTTAAGTTGACATAGCATGAAATCATTTGAAATAAACACATTAAACAATGGCATAAGAGTCGTTCATCAGCAGGTGAATAATTCAAAGATTGTCCATTGCGGATTTATTTTAGATATAGGCAGTAGAGATGAGAAACCTCATCAAGTAGGGATGGCTCATTTTTGGGAGCACATGGCCTTCAAGGGTACTGAAAAAAGAAAGGCTTTTCATATTCTTAACAGACTTGACTCTGTAGGAGGAGAGCTAAATGCCTATACAACAAAGGAAAAAATTTACTTCCATGCTTCAGTACTCGAACAACATTTAGAGCGCGCCATTGAGTTACTTGTGGATATAACATTTCACTCTAACTTCCCTGAAAAGCAAATAGAAAAAGAGAGACAAGTAATTCTTGAAGAAATGGCCATGTACCATGACTCTCCCGAAGATGCTATCCAAGACCAGTTTGATGAATTAATTTTCGCAGGACATCCGTTGGGGAATAATATTCTCGGTACACAAGAAAGCTTAAAGGCTTTTGAGCGGAAAGACTTCCTGACCTTTTTGGATGAAAACATCGATACAGAAAAAACAGTCTTCTCTATTGTAGGAAATGTAACTTCGAAGAAAATCAGGACCCTCGTTGACAAACACTTGCAACAAATACCTGCAAAATCTAAAGCAAGGGAAAGGATTGCTTTTCAAAACTACATCCCTCAGGTTCAGCATATTAGCCGTGATGTAAGTCAGGCGCAGTGCGCGATTGGCACTACAGCTTTTCCTATTCACCATAAAAAACGATTACCCTTCTTTATGCTGGTAAACATACTGGGCGGGCCCGCAATGAATACTAGGTTAAACATGGCCTTAAGGGAGAAACATGGCTTTGTGTACGCTATTGACGCAGGTTACCATCCCTTTACTGACACCGCGTTATTTAGTATTTTCTTTGGCACCGATCCACGACAGTTAAACAGAAGTATTAGCTTAGTAAAGAAGGAATTACATAAGCTTCAGAGCAACCCATTAGGAAGTGTCCAACTTCATGTAGCCAAAGAACAATTAATGGGACAAATGGCTATGGCAGAAGAAAATAATATGAACATTATGAGTATGCTTGGTAGAAGCTTATTAGACAAAGATGAAGTTGAATCTTTGGATGAAATTTTTAAGCAAATTAAACAGATAAAAGCTACTGAACTGATGGACCTTGCAAACGAGGTATGGTCTGAAGATCGGTTAAGTATTATGACTTTAAGCCCTAAAAACTAAGATGGAATTTTTAGACAGCGATTTGGAAAATTATGTTGAAAGACATACCGAAGTGGAAAGTGTTCTTTTACAACAAATTAATAGAAGCACTCAGCTAGAGGTGTTAAAACCTCGGATGATAAGCGGTCACCTGCAGGGCAGAGTATTATCAATGCTGAGCCATATGATACAGCCAAAAAACATTTTAGAGATCGGAACTTATACAGGCTATTCCGCTCTTAGTATGGCTGAGGGAATGCAAGAAGATGGTATTTTATATACAGTAGATATTAACGAAGAGCTAGCCGATCGGGTAAAAACTTCTTTTAGTCATAGCGCATTTGCTAAAAACATAAAATTTATTCAAGGAAATGCTTTAGAAGTAGTTCCTACCTTATCAGAGACTTGGGACTTAGTTTTTATAGATGCTGACAAGGAGAATTACTTAAATTATTACAACTTATGTTTTGATCAGCTAAGAAAAGGAGGGTATATAATTATCGACAATGTGCTGTGGAGCGGAAAAGTACTCGATAAGAACCGAAAAAAACTAGACAAAGACACCAAGGCCATAATGGATTTCAATAGCTATGTTCATGCCGATGAGCGTGTTCAGAATGTACTCTTCCCTATACGAGATGGACTAATGATTTTACGAAAAAAATGAGAATATTATTTTTAGTGCTACCACTTTTATTTAGCGGTCTCTATCTAGAGGCACAGCAAGTGTCTCATAAAATAGAATTCGCTGACATGGAGCTAAAGTTAACAAAAGAGGCTATAGCTGACATTCAAACTTCCGTTGATGCGCTGACCAGAAATGATGCATACTTCCAGAAGAAATTGGAACATGTAGATATGTATATGCCCATTATAGAAAGAATTTTTAGAGAGGAAGGATTGCCTGATGACTTTAAATATTTGGTGATTCAAGAGAGTTCCTTAATCTCGGACGCAGTATCATCTTCTAATGCAGTTGGCTTTTGGCAATTTAAGGAGATTTCTGGTTTGGAAAATGACCTACGGATAGACAGAGTTGTTGATGAACGAAAGAACATTGTTTCTTCAACCAGAGCCGCAGCGAACTATCTAAAGAATCATAACAAGGTCTTTAACAATTGGGCATACTCTCTAATCGCATATCAAACTGGAGTGGGCGGGGCTAAGAAAGTCATAAATGAGAGGTATAACGGAGAAAAGAAGATGCCTGTATCAAAAAACACCTATTGGTATCTTAAAAAGTTTTTAGCGCATAAAATAGCATTTGAAAACGCCTTGGGTACTTCCAAGCCAAGTTACTGGCTTAGAGAAGTAAATAATGTTCAAGGAGCAAGCCTAGATGAGCTAGCTGAGAAGTACAGCGTTGATGATGCCCTCGTGAAAGAATATAACAAATGGCTAAGTGCCCGTAAAATCCCAGAAGACAAAGACTATACTGTAATAATTCCACTACTGGAGAAACCAGATTATACGCCTAAATCGATACCTCAGCGACAACCAGTAAACGAAATTATCCCCTATGACTTATCAGCAGAACAAAACCAGCCCATTCTCATTGAAGGTGAGATAATAAATAAAAATGCGCCATTAGCTCATGAAATTAGAGTAAATGGACTAGAGGCCATAGTTGCAGCCAATGGCTATTCGGTAAAAGCTTTAGCAGAAAAAGGAGCGCTCTCAGAAGTCAAGTTTCG
>JBKEFO010000299.1:0-3983 GCA_046709585.1 Marivirga sp. | reverse complement strand
GGTGGCGACTGCTGATGCAGTAATGTGCAACCAAGGTAATACGGGAGATCCTACAAATAAAGTCTTAGGTTCAGCAGCAGTTAAAATTAATGAAACTTTGGATAAATCAAATGAAAATTAAATCTGTTAAAGTGGTGTTTCGGAAATATTCTTATTTTTTCACCATTAATTTGGCTACGCCACTTATATGTATCTTTCTATTTATCTTCAAAGTAGGGGGAGGTAGCTGGAGTTTAGACAAAGGCATTCAAACATTGCTAATAACGGTTATTTTGGTATTAATTGTTTCTTTAATTACGATACTTCCTTTTGATATTTACAGATATAAGAAAGACAAGAAAATGTGTGATTCAGTGGGGATTGATTATGATGAATTCGTAATGTTGGATGAATTGGAAAAGGAAGAGGCTAGAAAACGAATTGACTAGTCAACTTTTTTCAACATGAACAGATATACGCTTGAGCTTTCTTGTTAAACTTTGACTTCAAAGTCTCGCCCTTTAAGAAAGGATATATGGGGGCTTGAACCCCTAAACAAATTCTTAATAACCAACCAACCAAGGAAGTAAGTAAGTAAATTAAGAGTGGTCTTTGTCAGACTTATCAACGTCATTACTAAGGCGTATGTGTCAATAAGTGAAGTTTATCATTCTGGGCTTATCAACAATTGGTGGCGAGCTTATATACTGATTTAAGCCAAGCGCTTATATTTGCTTTTATGGGTTCAGTGGCGATGAATTCATAAAAGCACCTTCTTTCACATTGCTACTGAAAGTGAATATTAATATCTGTTCCACTAGTTAATAATACCTAAATATATCAGGGTGTTCTATACCAACTGCAGAGTGACAAGAAAGCATCATCCTAACAAGGTTATCAATTTGATAGATTTACGATACGATATTTATCACTTTAAGAGACTTTCTCGAACTTGTCTCTATGTTTAGTCTTATTTAAAACACATTTATGATCGGGTTTTAAGCCTTTTTAATAATAAGATTCTATTTATTTGCCAGTCCACAGTTGCAGAGTGACAATAAAGCATGATTCCTTTCGAGATATAAAATACTCAGTTTGGCAATGACAAGTTTACGGTGTGAGAAGAATGTGCCATTAGGAGTCATTCAGCTTTTGATAAATCAACGTTACTGACCATATCGATTTTGTCGATTTTCAACGAACCTGACCCCGAAGGTATTGTTAACAAAAAGCACCCAGCATAGGCGCAAGAAAAGTTATTGTTGATGCTATGTGCACCGCCCAACGATTCCATCATCCAACGCGACTTCAATTTTGGGGCATAGACTATCTATTCGACACAATACTAAGAAATACATTATTTCATGGGAGGGGGACTTGCATGCGACGCCGAAGGTTTCTGTACTAATGGTCTAACAACACAAGAAATTGAAGGCTGTCATTTCAACGAGAACCAGCGTAATTTCTCCTTAGCAAACATCAATCCATTCTAAAACACAGCTGTAACCAAAGGTAGTACATAGCTTTAATTCGTCTTATACTTTTCTTAATTTATCTTCAGTAGCGGTCCTTTTAAGTGGAGATAGTTTTAGGATCGATAGACAATCCACAGAAAAAATTCAAATAATTGTTACAGGCGCTATACCTATAGGCTCTTTTCATCTTAGTTAATATATATGTTTTTCTGAAGCTTTTGAAAACAGCCACGAATCCAGTTATTAAATTTCCCTCTTTCTATGAAATTATAGCTTAATACTGACGAAACATAGGTGCTAAATATGATAGAAAATATAAATATAGTACTCGAAGAGAAGATGTTATAAGTGTAAGAGAAAATACCAATCCATATCATATGGCACAAATAAGTAGAGTAGGAGACATCACCAAAATGCTTGAAGCATTTAGATAGTCTAATGAACTTTCTAAATACAAACTCAATACTCACCAACGCCAAAACTATGGGCCCGGATAGCACAAGTTTTGACAAACCAGAATTGCCCTTAAAATAGAAAATGGTAATTGCCGTTGTAAGTGAAATGCCGACGACAATTGGGACAATAAGTCTCTTATATTTAAATTCAGTATTGATAAACTTAAAAATGAAAATACCAAAAATAAATTCGAAAAAAAGAAATATATCTCCCCCGAGCGCCTTATCCATCGCAAAAACCTTCCCTAGTGCCATTACCAAAACTAATGCAGCAACACAAATTGTAGTGTATAGACGTTTGTCGAAAAGCAAAGATACGCTAAAAATAGTGTAGAATATCATTTCAAAAGTTAGGGTCCAACCAACTTCTAAAACAGGAAGATTGCCGTAACCTCCAATATTTTCATGGGGCACAAGTATCAGAGACAATAGAAAATTTTCTAGAGAAATACCAGTCGTATGAAAAACCCAAGATGGTAAATATAGAATTAGAAACGACATTACTATAGTGTAAAACCAATAGTTTGGAAATATTCGAATAATGCGATTCATCCAAAAATTCAAGGGTTTTCCCTTGTAATTCCCGACACAAAAAGAAATCACGAAGCCACTGACGACAAAAAATATATCAACGCCGATACTACCGAAAGCTGTGAATGGGAATAAAAATGCGGGAACCTCTCGTTGATTATGAAATAAATCGATACCAATGTGATGGAAAACCACAATCCAAGCTGCAATAGCGCGAAGGGCCTGAATTGAATAGTAATTTCCCTGAGTATTCATAACCCCATCCTAATTATTAAAAGCGACTTTTAGTAAAATAAGTACCGCTATCTTTTCCAGCGTATTGGAGCAATGCAACTTCGTTTACATGAAGTGATAAACCGGCGGTTATGTTTTTTTCGGCGGTGCCATAAGCAAGCGCCTGCAATCCGAACAGCAAATCCATTTTAGTATTGCTTCGTTCAATTCTGTCCAAATGGTCCCTATAGCCCCGTTTAACTTTCTTTTTCTAGGGCGTCGTCAATATTTGACGACGAACTCGCATGAGCTTACAAAAAATACCGAGTCGTCATTGTCTCAGCATTCGATTAAATACAAAATGCACTAATCACCAAAAAAACGAAGAATAGAAGCCTTTCCTCTACGAATTAAGTATGCGCAAAAAATAAAATTGCTTCTTGTTTTGAGTGTAAAGCAAACTCAATAAACAACAAGTGAGTCGTCTATAACAAATAATATAATCTATATCGACCTCTGCGTCGATTGTCCCATCAACCTGGTCGTCAACAGGAGAGGCAGATGAGGAAATTTAAATCACAAGACCGGGCTCAAAGATTTCTTCCCTGTCATGGAGTGGTTAATAATCTATTTCGGCTTGGCCGCCATTTAATGAAAGTAATTATAGAGTATTGCGTGACCGAGCGTTCGTTGAATGGGATAGGGCGAGTCGTGTCCAAAATTTGGGTTAGGTAGTTCAATCGCAGTTCTGCTCATCGAAAATCGGTTACTTGACAGTGCCCGCAAAATGGGAAAATCAATCTATACCGCGCATCTCCATCATTTTCCAGCTTACCGATAAAAACGATATTGAGATGCTAGCAGCTTCTCTTTTACCCGCATGGGATGCAGTCAGGTCGACATAAATATTACAAAAACACCACTACCGTCGACATTGTCGATCACAATTTCCTAATTTAATTGAGTATAGCTGTCATCCACTTGCGGGATTTTTCACATCTGTTTGAGCAAGTGGTAACTCGCCACCGCGCAAGAGCGCAATATAGAAAAAGTCTTAATCAAGCGCGAGTTCATTTATGGGAAAACTTCTACAGCCAGTGGAAGGAAAAAAACAACCACTAGACAGAGAAACAACTGTAAGCCTTCGTTAGGCGACAATAGAAGTATCAACGACAGCACAGTCACTGCCAGCATAACTTACTCGTGCAGATGAAAGCCTGGCGTTGAGGCCGATAAAGCCAGCTCGTCGGCATTCATGTCCTCACCAACATCAGCAAACAGTGGTGAGGATAAATAGCGCTCGCCCGTGTCTGCCAACATACAGAGAATA
>JBKEFO010000298.1:0-4000 GCA_046709585.1 Marivirga sp. | reverse complement strand
AGGGTCTGTTTGTACATTTTGCACCAAAGCAGCTGTAATAGCAGCAATAAAAGTCCCTCCCATCTTACCAATATGTGCTCTTAAATAATCTTTCTTGGTGCTAACCTTTCGTAGCATTTTAAGGTCCTGAATTAAATTGAACAATAAAATAACGGTAAATACATTAATGACAATAAAAGCACCGTCGAATCGTATTCCATATTTTGAAATAATCATATATTGAACTATTAGTAATAACGATAGTGTGATTATCCAGCTCAACCAATCTGTCCAGCTTATTTTGACGACCTTACTTTTATAATGCAGTAGCGCACGGTAGCCACTTACGTTGGTATAAAAAGTGAGCGTACCTACTAAAAATAAAAACACATTAGATTTCATGTAAGCAAGGATAAAAGCGCTAATAACAACATACCACATGGTATAGTAAAACACTTTGCCGAGAGGCCTATGAATCTTCAATTTTTTAGGCGTGACCATGGCCACTATGCCAGTAAGCAGCGTAATAAACCCTGCTGACGCATGCGTAATTAAAAGTATCTTTTCCATGAGCTATTATTTAATAATCTAAAAATAGTCCAAAAGTGAAAAATACTTTATTATAACTTACTGAAATGTGGTATTAGCTGGATGAAGTGTTGAAGTAGTACAATACTAATTGAAGATCCGTCTCATACGAACTGTTTTTCCTATCTCAATTTTCTTGAGGCCAAAGCATTCTGAAAGCGTACAAAATTCTATTTGTGAAGAAAGCCTGTATATAGGTCCTAGGTTGGCTGCATAAACACTGACTCTCTTGTCCAAGGCAGTTAAGGAATCTTGATTATCCTCTTCTATTACCTGAACGCTCTGATTAAATATAGAATCGTTCAGCGTATAGGGTTGAAAAGCTTTGAAGTAGGCATATTCATCGACTAGGTCGAGGCTAGGTATTCCGTCCCAAGTCAAGCCCTCCTTAACCGGAAAGGAGAAATGTACTTCTTTTGTGTTTCCAAGCCTCCTTAGCACACTGTAATTATCTATAGTAATACTCAACGTAGATAAAATACTCTCGGCACCTGCTGCAGTTTTAGTATATCTAAACCCACTATAAAACCTAGTCTGACCTTGCTCCTCTTCTGTTAAAATTCTATCAATGATCTGATAGCGTATAGTATCAACTGCGCCAGTATTCCTATAATTTATTTCCTCTACAGCATATATAAATTCATCTCCAGCTGCAACTGAATAGAATTGGAAGCCCAACAAATCACTGTTGGGCTCCAATACTTTATTTTCGCATGAAAATAAAAGTGTACTAGTTAGAAATAGCTGTAAGCACTTTTTTATCATTTTTTTGTCTAAATGCAGATTGAATCCATCCTCCGCCAACTACATCATCCCCTTCATAGAACACTGCAGCTTGCCCGGGAGCAACAGCAGAAACACCAGTACCGAAGAAAACCTTCATGGTATCACCTACCTGCTCAATCACAGCAGGTGCTCCATCGTCATTGTAGCGGACTTTCGTGACAGTATCCATCCTCCCAGTTAATTCAGGGTATTTACTCATTACGAGGTTCTTAACGTACATTCCATCCCTTGAAAGTTCGTCAAAAGTACCCAAGACCACCTGGTTTTTATCTTTTCTAATTTCAACAACATAAACAGGGTAACCCAATGCCACTCCTAGCCCTCTTCTTTGACCTACAGTATAGAAAGGATAGCCCTCATGGTTTCCAATAAATGTTCCATCTTCAAATACAAATTCTCCACCTGCTACTTTCTCCTCTAAACCTTCAACACGTCTTTTAAGAAAGCCACGGTAGTCGTTATCCGGAACAAAGCATATTTCATAAGACTCAGATTTATTTACCAACTCGAAAAAGCCTTTGTCTTTTGCCATCTGCCGAATTTCCGGTTTAGTCAGATCCCCAAGCGGCAAAATCGTTCTACTCAAACTTTCTTGTGACACTCCCCATAAAGCATAAGATTGGTCTTTGTTTAGGTCTTTCCCTCTGGAAATGATATACCGACCATTCTCTTGTCTTACTTTGGCATAGTGGCCAGTAGCAATAAATTCACAACCTAATTTATCGGCACGCCTTAATAAGCTGTCCCATTTGATGTGTGTATTGCATAAAACGCAAGGGTTTGGCGTTCTACCCGCTAAATACTCATCGGTAAAGTGATCTATCACATAGTCACCGAACTCTTCTCTGATGTCTAATATGTAGTGTGGAAACCCAAGGTTAACAGCCAGGTTTCGTGCATCATTAATAGAATCCAAGCTGCAACAACCAGTTTCTTTCTTCGAACTACCAGACGAGGCGTAGTCCCACGTTTTCATCGTCATTCCTATAACTTCGTAGCCTTGCTCATGTAACAAAACTGCAGCCAATGAGCTGTCTATACCGCCACTCATGGCTACTAATACTCTTCCTTTTTTACTCATTACTCACGGTTTCACAGGATTCACAGTCCTGCTTGGTGAAAAAATTATTTACTCCCCATCAACATCTCTTTTTGACGGAAAGTGCAAAGATAGAAGAAATTATTGACTCAACATTCATAAGACCCCTTGTGAATTTGTATAATTTCTATCGCATCTCATTTCAACGGCAATCAAATAAATCTTCGGACGGCAATAAATAGTTGTCATTATATGAGTTCCATATAATTATTTCTTGTTAATTTACTAGTCAGCTTTAAAGACAACGCACACGAAAGATGAACATTCTTAAATCACGCTGGTCGAAACTCATCATTTTCATCTCAATTATTTTGGTGATAGTTTATTATGGCGTGAATCCTTTTCTAAACAAGCTTTTAATAGCACAAGTTAAAAGTAAACTAATCGGTAATTTTTCTTATAAATACGATACTATACAAGTCAATATTTTTAAGAGAAGTGTGGTGTTAAAGGAAGTAGCATGGCAATTTCCAAAAGACACTAGCCAGCTAAAACACAAAGGAAGGGTGAAACAATTTACTGTTGAAGGCATTAGCTGGACTTCAATATTTGGAGACTTGAGCATTAAGCATTTAGAAATAGCGTCGCCTGAATTCAATTCTAAAATCCAAGTTAATAAGCTATTAAATCAAATAGAGGATACGGCAAGACGAGATCAGTTTAATTTCTACAATTTAATCAAGGGTCAATTAAAGAGTTTGAAAATTGACCAGATCACTATTACCAATGGCCAAGCCAAGTGGTATGCACCTGATTTCAAAACTATTTGGAGAGAGCTTAACGATGGCTCTCTGACGATGACAGCTATTGCTATTGATTCATTAACCACGGCCAATCAAGGTGGAATGTTTGGCTTGGATGAGTTCATCTTATCTTTCAAAAATGGGCGTATCTTCTTAGCTGACAGCCTTCATCAAATATCACTGGGAAAAACTATATTAAATAAAAACGAACAAATTGCTGAGATAGATTCATTACAAATCAATGTACTGCTGAGCGAAAAAGAAATATACCGCCGATTCAAATACGAGAAAACGGCACTTACGCTACTGGCACCAAAAATCATTCTGACGGGAGCAGACTATGAGAAATTATTCACCAAGCAATATATCGATATTCAGAAAATTAAGATCGCTAATTTAGACTTGCAAGTCTACAAAGATAAAAATGCGCTTACCCCCGATTTTAAAAAGCCTCCATTACCACAACAATTAGTTCAACAATTAAGCAATTCCATAAAAATAGATTCTATTCTAATAAATAATGCATCCATAACATATACTCAAAAAGCAAAAGAAACCGATCAAAAAGGAGCTGTTTTCTTCACTGACTTAAACGCGGAAATTACGAATCTTACCAATGATTCGGTCTTACTACAGGAGACTCCTATTACTTTAATGAATTTCAGTACCAAGCTTTACAATAAGAGTCAATTAAAGGGTACAGTATTTTTCGACATGACCTCAAAAACACAAGCCCATACGTTTGACGGTGAACTTTCCCCTTTTAATTTAATGGAGGCAAATCGGCTACTAGCTCCATTAACTA
>JBKEFO010000297.1:0-4065 GCA_046709585.1 Marivirga sp. | reverse complement strand
ACTAATAGCCTTGTAGAGGCTGGTGAAAGACTTAGAAAAAAGGACCTAGAAGGTGCACAAAAGGTAGTTGACAGGCTTACGGAAAAATACCATCAGTTTATAGACCAATTGTACGCAGAAGAGTCGTCTAAAGAGGCTGCACACCATGCCTTGCAACAGAGCATGCATTTTATTGAGCAATGCTTTGTTGCAAATTTTACAAATAGGCTAGATAAGGAATTATTAGCACAGGGAGAGTTGATGTCTACCCAGTTATTCAATCTGCATTTACAAGAACATGCTTTAAATAGTGCGCTCATCAATGCATTAGATTTTGTTAGAACAGACGTACAAGGTGAGCCCGATGAAGCCTTTATTAATAAGGAGTTGTCTGATGTATTGGTAAAACTGCCCGCCGAAACCACACTTATTATTACCCAAGGTTATATCTGTAGGAATAGTGAAGGTTTGGTTGACAACCTTCAAAGGGGAGGCAGTGATTATACTGCTTCATTAGTAGGTGCCGCACTTTTTGCCGATGAAATTCAAATTTGGACGGATATCGATGGCATGCATAATAATGATCCTAGGATCGTAAAAAACACCTTTAGTATACCAGAGCTTTCTTTCGAAGAAGCGGCGGAGTTAGCCTACTTTGGGGCAAAAATCTTGCATCCCTCTTGTATTAGGCCTGCCCAGAGAAAGGGGATTGCTGTCCGCTTGAAGAATACCATGGCGCCGGAAGCACCTGGCACCATTATTAACAGCGTGCAAGATGTTAGTGAGGGCATAAAAGCAATTGCTGCCAAAGATGGTATCATTGCCATCAAGGTGAAATCCCTCCGCATGCTCATGGCATATGGTTTCTTGCGTCGTGTATTTGAGATTTTTGAGAAGTATAAAACGCCAATTGATGTAATTACTACTTCAGAGGTTGCCATTTCTGTGACCATCGATAATGCTTATTATCTGGACAGCATCGTCAGCGAATTACGCCCATTCGGAGAGGTTGAAGTAGACCATGACCAGAGCATTATATGTATTGTTGGTAATTTGGTAGCAGAAAAGCCGGGCCTAGTAGGTAAAATATTTAATGCCTTAGAAAAAGTGCCCGTCCGAATGATTTCCTACGGCGGAAGCCGCCATAATATTTCTGTAGTAATCGATTCTAAGTATAAAGCCGACGCCTTGAAAAAACTGAATAATGGATTATTTAAAATAAGTTGAGGGCTTAAACTAAACCCTCAACTTATTAAAGGAATTGTATTAATTTTCTTTTTCAAAGACAACTGAGTAAGTATCGCTATCACCTTCATAAGATAAATCTCCCTCTAATCGATCACTGGTAATGGAGCTAATATCAATGTAAAACTCCTCTGTTTCCACTATACCATTGGATTCAGTAGTATTTGTAACTGTTATTTTATCTTCTACAAGTACCCAAGCTCCACCATCGTAACAGCCTGAATAATTTTTTGTGGGATCAATCTTGGACTCATAAGAGTTACAATACTCAAAATCCCCATCGCCTTGAAAGTTAAAAGAAATTGAATAAGTATAATCATATTCAGGATCGGCCTCATAAGAATCACCATCAATTTCAACTAAATTCCATTCCCCAATTAAAAGGTCTTTTTTACTTACCTCTTTAGAGTCATCATCTTTACATCCGTAGAACGTTAGAGCCGCTAGTGCTATTGGTGCATAACTTAGTAATTCTTTCTTTATTTTTACCATTAGGTTAAGGGTTTAATTAACAAAATTTCTAAAATAAATATTGATTCCAAAAATAAAAAATTAAAGTGGGATTTAAGAGTTTTTTGACTTCTATTTATACTATTCCTCTTTATTTACCCAGTAATTAATATCCTCTGCCATAATACCTAAATTATACATTTCATCCCTTTCCGTTAAAATAGCTGGAGATAAAACACCTGGTAAGAATTTTAATGAGAATATTTCTTTAATATGATCCGTATAAGTTAAACCTCCTATTTGTTTGCCTGTTTTCCTATCCAAAACTATAATCCCTGAAAAACTATCCTGTGGTTTTATAGGTAATTTTCCAAAGAAACTAGAATCTTCCCTTATTTTTGACGCTCCAATAAAAATATATTCATCAACAATATCCATTCCTCTTAAGAAGGTGTTGAATTGATTTAGAATTGTCTTTTCTTTTGTGGCTCTGTTATATTTTATAACATGGCCAGTGGCTGATTCAATCAGATAGATGTCTTCTTCAATTAGGATTGGCGAGTGGGGCATGGCTAAACCTTCTATCAACACTTCATTTGTTGCTACATCAATTAGGAGACCTGAATTATAAGGTGCTTCTCTCCATCCGTACTTTTCATCTGTTTTAGCAAAACATGTCGCATATTTTGGGTGTCCATTTTCAAAACAAAAGCCATTAAGGTGACACCTATCTTCTGGTCTTAAAGCTGTTATCCATTCTGGTTTCCAATACAGTTTGAAATGCTTTACATGGTCTAGCGTTGAAATATTGGAGAAGAGCGTGTTTATCAGTAATAAATCTTCTTTATACCAATTAATCTCATGGGTATCTAAAATACCTGTCTGATAAGTTGCTTGCGGTATGAAAAGTGTATCGTATTTCTTTGGATCTTTTGGATAACTTTTTGATAATTGAGCTGTTGAGGAGAAAATATCTACTGCAGATTTACTTGCTACAGCCAGTTTTTTATGCTCTGAATCATATGCCAAACCCATAGGCCTCTTAAAATTTTTTGCATATTTCGCGATGTTAGTTCCGTTTAAAGAGCTAATAAAAATAAGCTTGCCTGCCTGATAGGTAGAATATACCAAGGAACCTCCTGTGTTTTGCAATATTTTAGGGAAGTTACTTGAATAGTAAAAAAAAGGTTTTACTGAAGCCATGATTTATGTCTTTACTTAGTCTCGACAGAATAGTTTTAATTTCAATGGCAAATAAAGAATTAATCTAAAAGTTAGCAAGTGATTTCTGAGATTAAGGTAAGTACTTATTTACCTCAACTTAAGGAAATGTTATCAACTGCTTTGTTAAGTTGAAAAGTCAAAATAGAGGCACAGAGAGGATGTTTTCTTGCATAAATACAGCTGTAAGTATTACAACGCATCATTTAAAAAATGAGCTAGTGTGTAATTCTTACACTTTGCATTGATTTGTTTTTATATTTGTGGAAATTCAATCTTATGAACATAGGAATACTACCCGCTGAAGGAAAACTTGCCAATTCTGTAATATCCCTCCTCACGAAAGAGGAGTCCCTTTCTATTACCGCCATAAATAGCGACGCCTTAGACCATTTAGAAGGGATTGCCGCTTCATTGGAAGGCGTAGAAGTATTGGCTCTCATTAATCACTACAACGGATTAGAAAGCAAGCTAGACGAGCATAAGTTAATCATTGAAGCAGCCAAGTCAGCGGGCGTCCGAAAAATAGTATATACCAGTATTATTGGTAAAGAAAATGCTACTGACATTGCTCCAGTTATACACATCCATAGAGCCACAGAAGAAGCGCTCAGGCAGTCAGGCTTAGCGTATATTATCTTAAGAAATGGCCTTTATATTGGTGCTGACCTGGATTATATTCCAGAATATAGAAAAATAGCCAAAATTGAAAACTGCTCTGGAGAAGGACTTTGCAGCTATACCAGTAGGTCCGAAATAGCCGACGCCTTTAAAGCAGCCATCCTTTCAGAAACAAATAACGACAAAACATTCAATATCTGTGGACAGGCCATTACGCAAGATCAATTGTCGCATTTAATCAATGACGTATATGGGTTTGATTTGGCGTTTGAGAACATCTCAGTAGAAAAATACAGACATTTAAAAGAAGAAGCGCTAGGAGAGAAGTATGCCAGACTGATAACTGGTGTCCATGAAAGCATTAATCTTGGCGATTTCCATGTCCCGTCAGAGTATGAGGCTCTCGTAGGCAGACCACATAATAGTATCTTACAACTCATTACAGAATATAAAATGGTAAATGATGAGGCAGCAAACGCCTAACCTAAAAAGCGTTGCAACCTCAACTATTCACTCTGAATGGCTTAGCATGGAAACACCTTTTACCAC
>JBKEFO010000296.1:0-4082 GCA_046709585.1 Marivirga sp. | reverse complement strand
GTCTTAAGCTCTAGAGCTAGGATGGTGCCCAAAACACGGGCATTCATCACCTTAGGATGCACATTTATGCTCTTGTAAAATGTATTATGTGCGTTATTAATCCTTTCCATATTTAACGGTGTCTTTGGATCAGTTAATAACTTAAAGCTTGCATTAGCTGCTGCACAAGCTATTGGGTTTGCAGTAAAACTGTGACCATGAAAGAATGTCTTCATGATGTCTGCACTCTTGTAAGCGTCCATGATTTCTTCAGTACAAGAAGTAACGCCGAGTGCCATTGCTCCTCCGGTCAGCCCTTTAGACAAGCAAAAGATATCTGGCTTATTTTGTAAATAGTCAGATGCAAAATATTTCCCAGTTCTTCCAAAACCAGTAAAAACCTCATCTGCAATACAAATAGTATCATATTGTTTTGCCACGCTAATCAATTCATCTAGTAAGGTAGCGCTATACATTTTCATACCGGCGGAACCCAGGACTAAAGGTTCAAAGATGAATGCCGCCACCTCTCCACCTTCTACTGCTTCCACAAACTGTGCTGAGACTTCTGCTTCATTTCCCTCATTGGGCATAGGTAAAAATGTAACGTCAAATAAGAAAGGACTAAAAGGTGCGGAGAAAGGACCACGGTCTCCTACAGACATGGCCCCAAAAGTATCGCCATGATACGCTCCTTCAAAGGCAATAATTTTTTTCCTTTTCAACTCACCCTTATTATACCAATATTGAAATGCCATCTTCAGGGCTACCTCATTTGCTGTGCTCCCATTATCAGAGTAAAATATCTTAGATTGGTTTTCTGGTAAAATAGATAATAAATTTTCTGCTAAAGTAATCGCGGGCTTATGTGTAAAACCTGCGAAAATTACGTGTTCTAAGGATACTGCTTGTTCAGCTACGGCCTTGGCTATGTCTGGGTGGCTATGCCCGTGCAAATTCACCCACCAGCTGGAGATGCCGTCTAAAATTTTCTTGCCTTCAGAGGTATATAAATAAGCTCCTTCCGCCTTTTCAATCATTAAATGGTCAAACCCATTTACCAATTGCGTAAATGGATGCCATACTACTGCCTTATCTCTCTCAAGCCAATTCATAAATTATTTCTTAGGTCTTTAGCATAACCGCTGATCCACTCTTGGTCAATATGGTCAGCTGGTAGCATGTGTAATAACTTCTTTGCTTGCGTATGTTTTAAAATTATCTCTTCCGAGGCAGGGTTAGACTTTCCGTTAAATACAATCCCCGCTATCGTCAGGCCTCGTTTTCTTAATTCACTGAAAGTAAGTAAGGTGTGGTTGATGCTCCCTAGATACAAATTACAAACAACGATAAGTTTACAATCTATTTGTTGCGCTATATCAATAACAAAATCAGTATCGTTTATAGGAACCAAAGCACCTCCAGCACCTTCCACCACCAAAGTTTCTGCTTTATAATCAGGTAGACTAAAATCAGCTAAACGAATGAGCACTTGATCGACCTCGGCTGCAAAATGCGGTGATGCTGCAGTTTTTAGCAAATATCTTTCCGGTAGAATCTTGCTCTCACCATTTGAGATCAGTGCCTTAACATGGTCACTATCTTTGGGTAACCCAGCTTGAATAGGTTTCCAATAATCTGCACTGAAGGCCTCAGTTACAATGGCACTCACTACAGTTTTACCACTGTCAGTTCCGATAGCTGTTACGAAATAAATCATGTCAGTATAGATAAATAATAAAAGAGACGATTAAGCTCCAAAGAATTCGTTAATGTATTTGCACAAAGATATAATTTCCTTGTTAGTATTGTATACATGGATACAAATTCGAATTCTTTCCTTTGTTTTAGGTACGGTCGGTGATACGATGGGTCTTACGTCCATTCCATTTTTCACTAAATAAGCTGCCAGCCTTATTGCCTTCTCACTACTACCACAAAGTACTCCCTGAATGGGATGACCACTTGGCAAAAGCGGAATGCTGGTGGAGATGCTTTCTTTGAATAGGACTATCTTTTCTTGAATTGCAAGCCATAAGTGCGTGTTTTGTTGCCTATATTTTACAGCTTCCTGAATAACAAATACATTATGTTCAGGAATGGCCGTAGTATAGATGAAGCTTCTGCTATAATTAATGAGATAATCCTTCAAGTATTGCGGTCCCGCTACTCCTGCTCCATGAGCACCAACTGCCTTACCGAAGGTATATATTCGAGCAAATACTTTATCTGAAACACCTAAAGCATTGCAAAGGCCACTACCATTATCTGGCATTAAACCTGTCGTATGCGCCTCATCAACAATCAAATAAGCGCCATACTTCTCTGTTAGCGCTACTAGTGCTACCAATGGACTTTCGTCACCATCCATAGAGTACACCGATTCTATAACAACAAAGACATGTTCAGCTTTTACCCTTTGCAGTCTTCTCTCTAAATCCTTAAGGTCATTATGTTTAAAACTATAATGTTCGGCCCTAGATAGCCTTGCTCCCTCCTTCATACAAATGTGTGCATATTCATCTAATAAGATAACATCTCCCTTCTGAGGGATACATGACAGCAAGCCAATATTCGCTACGTAACCCGAATTAAATAAAAGAAAAGCTTCCGCATTAAAGTAGTTGCCTAACTGCTGTTCTAAAGATTCGTGATAAGGCTTATTACCTGACAATAATCTTGAACCGCCAGTTCCATTTGACGGAAACTGCCCATCATTATACTTTAAGAATTTCATTTGCGCTATTCCTAAATAGTCATTGCTAGAAAAATCTACCGTATCTTGCGGAGCGATTTTCAACCTTCGCAAGGTGTTTTCCTTAGTTCGAGTAGCTAAATGTTTCCTCAGTGTATGTTCTAAACTCATATTCACTTTTTTCAAACCCAATTTTATAACATTTTTACCACAATACGTTAATAGTTTAAACCAAAATAAAATTCATATGAAGAAATCAATTATTATCACAGGTATATTAGTTGCCATTGCAGCATTTACTGTGAATGCGCAAATTTTTACCATTGGCCCTAAGCTTGGAATAAGCAGCACCAATATTAAGCCTTCTGAATCAGCGACAAATTTCCTATCTGGTGACTCAAAAGTAAGCTACCATGCAGGACTGTTTGCAAGGATAAAAATCGCTAGTTTTTATATTCAACCTGAACTTTATTTTAACTCAGTAAATGCAGTTTATAAAGACAATACTGGTGCAGAATACGAATTTGATAAGAGTAAAGTAGATCTTCCAATCATGCTAGGCTGGAAAATTGGCCCCTTACGTCTTAATGCTGGTCCAGTAGCTAGTTTTAGTACGAATACAGATCTTGATCCAGACTTAGATACTGCAGTTGACGAGTATAAAGGCGCCATTTTCGCCTACCAAGCTGGTATTGGATTGGACATTAGCAAGTTGACTATCGATGTGCGTTATGAAGGTAACCTAAGCAACCAAGGCACCTTTACAGGGGGCGACGGAGGTTTTAAAGTAAACCAAATTCTTTTTAGCGTGGGATTCAAATTAATATAAGTGGTAATTAACTTAATTGAAACTACTGCAGCAAAACCAACAAGCGCTGCTGCAGTGGTTTTTACTTCAATTCAGCTTCACTATAAATTAATTCTAGTCTATCATTTACCACTATATGCCCAGCTACTTTGGCTGCCACAAGGTGTAAACTTTGGTCACTGATTTTATAAATAAACCTCAAATATTGATTCTCAGTAAATTGAAAAGATTGCTTTTTTAACACCTCGAAAGCTTCACTCACTTTGGTGAAATTGATTGATTGTCCGTCCCGTGATTTCGAGACAAAAATTGACGCATCATCGAGTTGAAAGAATCCGACAAAAGCACCATTAATATCTAGCTCTCTGATTAAATAATTAGAAGAGTCAGGATGGAATTTTACAATGGATACCTCAGTTGGCCAGGCAGCTTGATCAAAACCATCTCCTTGATAGATCGCTAAATGCTCTTCTTTATTCCTTAAGTCACTTAAAAAAACAGGTTGATTCTCAGTATCTACTTCTATCTCGTTAACCACCTTACCTAGCTGGTTGATTTTAATTAAACTATTTCTAAAATTTAAGGAATCCGTATTCCTTC
>JBKEFO010000295.1:0-4096 GCA_046709585.1 Marivirga sp. | reverse complement strand
AGCACCATCCATAAGGCGTTGGATATATTTGTTAAAACGGTGTCCCATCCAAACACTTGAATTGAGGATTACAGCGTAGGTATAACCATTGGATTTTCGAAACATAAAGCAAGAAGTGCCTGAAAGAGTGCCTGTACGCCACCAATTCTCTCCTCTCGTGCCTTTCCAGCCATAAGCTGACATATACGCATCGTCCCCTGTCATAAGGCCTATACTTTCATCTGAAAGTATTTTAAGGTATTTATTTTTTGGATCTATTAAGGACGCTAACTTCACTAGCTGTGAAGCATTGGCAATCCAGCCACCAGCGGCACCGAGCGTTTTAAGATCATTGCCTCCGTATGGTTTACTTATAGTTTCATAGTTACCATCAAAAGAAGGGTACTGATAAGCTGATGGATAATCGTAGTAATGAACTTCAAACGGCCGTCTGTCCCATATATAATTTCCTGCTAGGCGCATTCCTTTGATGCCATTGGGCTCCAGAATCTCTGTTTGAATATAGCGCTCGTAACTATTACCTGTTTTTCGCTCTATAATTTCCCCTAATAGCATATAGCCGAAATTAGAATACGCATATTTCGTTCCAGGCTTATAACGCAATCTTCTGTTTTGCAAAACAAAACTAATAATGTCATGTGGCGAAGGTGACCCCTCGAGCTTCATAATACGTTTAATCTTACGTGGCTGAAACATAAAGTCTCCATCACGCCAACTCCAACCCCCTCTATGATTCATCAAATCGGCCACGGTAATATTCTGGTGCTTTAAGTCTTTGATATCAGTATACTCCGATAAAATGCCCTCCAAACCAAAAACCTTTTCCTCTAAATTTAATCGACCCGCCTCTACCATTTTCATAATGCCGATAGCAGTAACTAACTTAGATGCGCTGGCTATGCGCAGCAAATGATAGTTTTGCATCTCTTCCTTTTGTGCTAAGTTAGCGTGGCCATAGCCCTTAGCATAAATCAATCGGTTGTCTTTCATAACCGCAACAGAAGCACCCTTAATAGACCACCGCTTCATAAATGAAGCTACTATCTTGTCAAAGGCGATATTTACCATGGCGGAATCCATAGTTGGCGCTGGAGTGACTAGCTCTAAATCGAGGTAAGCTAATTGATCAAAGGAGTTTTTGTCACTTTCCTGTATAAAAGTAGCTTCAGAGTTGGTATAGAAAGCAACACCAAAAAATGTGAGTAATAAAACCGCTAATGTGACGTATGTTTTTTTAGAATTAATGCGCAAAACAAATTTTAATATTGTGTTAACAATGCAAATAGAGCATATTTAATGAAATAGTCAAATTTCTCATGCTTCTAACGCATACAAAGTATTATTAATTCAGTTATCAGCATGTTAATAATATATGGTACTTTTGATTTTTAATTTTATTGATTTGCAATTCACACATAAGATAACAACAAAAGAATACCACTACATCATCGGCGGAGCAGGGCTAGCAGGCTTGACTTTAGCGTATAAAATGATGAAAAATGGTCTTTTGGAACAAAAGCAACTTGTCATTATTGATGCAGATACCAAGATAAAGAATGACCGAACCTGGTCTTTTTGGACTAAAAATATACAGCAGTTAACGGATTTCCCGGTAATCCAAGAGTGGCCTCGTGGCATCATAAAAACTGAAAATCGCGTTCTCGAACAAAGTCTCCATCCTTATAAATACTACAGCATTGAAGGTTTAGCATATTACGAATTTATAAAAGAAGCTTTGGCCCAGTGCAAGCAGGTCACCTGGTTGGTAAGTTCAATAACTTCTGAAGTGCTTGAGTCAAAGCAAATCATTACTACAGCTGGCGCACTGTCTTATACTGATTACTATTTTAAGGGACATTTTAATGCCAAGGAGGTCGTTGACCCTAATAAAGTTAAGGCAACCAATTTTATGTGGCAGCATTTCCTAGGATGGAAAATCAAGGTGGATAAAGCTATTTTCGATCCTAAAGCCATCACCTATATGGATATGCGAATTCCACAGCCCAAGAATGGATTGGCCTTTGTATACATATTGCCAGAAAATGGGACACAAGCATTGGTAGAATACACCTTGTTTAGTGGAGTACTCCTGGATAAGGAAGAATACGAACATACATTGAGTACCTATCTTTCTGAGTCCCTAGGACTGTCGTCATATCAAATCGAGCTAGAAGAATATAATAAGATACCTATGACAACACTATTGGGTAATAGTGCTTCGGGTAGTTGTATTCCAATAGGAACGCTTGCTGGCGCTGTAAAGGCCAGTACGGGTTATTCCTTTGTAAGGAATCAGCAACATACCGACGAGATTATTACAGCATTGGCCAAAAACGCTAGACCCCCAGGTTATAAAGTTTCCAAAAGGCACTTTTTATATGACAAAGTACTCTTAGATGTAATTGGTGGTGGTAGTGCGAGCGGTGAATCAGTTTTTACCAACCTCTATCATAAAAATAAGTTACCTAGCCTACTGAAGTTCTTAGATGAGAAGACCACACTTTGGGAGGAGATAAAAATAATGAATTCCGTCCCTAAATGGATTTTTATAAAATCGGTTTTAAGAAATCTATTTTAAAACAAGTCCTCCCCTAGCGGAACATTTGCTTCGAACATCGTTTCCTTTTCGGCATTTGAGTAGTTTAAGATTATGCTGCCTCTTAATTTCTTGGTTACCAATTTACAGATATACAAGCCTAAACCAGGGCCTTTATGTACCTCTGAGCCAACAAAAAACAAATCAAATATTTTCTTTTGCTGATCTAGCTTAATTCCGAGACCATTATCAGAGACTTGAATGTTTAGGGTGTTATCTATCTGCTTGATATCTACCTTAATCCACCGTTGTAATTTTAATGGGTCATAGAAACGAATGGAATTACCAATAAGATTTTTTAAAATTAAATGCAATAAAGACGGATCTACTAGCACAGTATTCTTGACTTTATTATCAATCATAATATCAAGATGATCGTATTGCTCTTCAGTTTTCAGTAGCTCAAATACTGTTTCTAATACGGCATCTACTTTTAAATTCTGTCTTGAAATAGGTCGGGCACTTATTTCGTAAACATTACTCAATCGCGTAAGCATGCTATCCATTTGATTGGCAGAATGCTGCAAATGATCCAAATGGGTACTTATGTCATCTCCATTTTGATACTCCAGATGAATTAAAGCACTTAAACCTTTAAAACGAGCAATAGGTCCTCTTAAATCATGCGCTGACTTATAGACAAAGTCATCCAACTCTTTGTTCTTTTCTTTGAGAAGATTATTTGAAATAGACAATTCTTCCGTACGCTCTTGCACCTGTTGATCTAAACCTCTAGCAATATTTAATAATTTACGGTTTTGGTCTTGAATAATATGCTTTGCGTCTCTGAGTCTATTCCTCTCTAGGTCAAGTAACTCATTCTGCGATTGAATCTCCTCTAAGGCCTCCTGAAAGTCTTTATTTTTGGTTAATAAATCTTGCTGTGCAGTTTCGATCTCTTCGTTCTGCTCTTTAATATGTTCTAGGGCTCCTTTATAATCTTCATTTTGAGCCTGCAGCTCTAGATGCTTCTTTTCTAATACACTCGTTCTTTCTTTTACGATGGTTTCAAGGTATCCATTACGCATTTTAGCACCTTTGCTACCCAAGTTAATAAACCCAAATACAGCACCTATTAGCCCAATACTAAAAAGAGAAATTAGCGCTATCTCCTCCGGATTCTCAGTATTGAAAAAGTGGAAGCCCGATTGATAAACCACCACAGCTTCAGCGGTAGGCTCCGATAAAAAAAACATACTTATAGCATCTAAGCCTTCTCCTAGCTGATACCGAAAAAGCACTATCACACTAAAAAATATTAATAAGGTTGAATAAAATAAAATCTTCCGCACAAAAGAATTATTAATAAAATACAATAAATGATTCAATAGGTACTATTAGGGAGTTGAATCTATAAACATCCACACAGTCAGTTACTTACTTAATTCTAACTGAAGTGTTAATTTAATAAAAAATCAGTTTTAAAAACAAGTTATACTACAATTAATATTACAAAGGTAGCTAAAAGAACCCTGTACGTAATTCTTATTAAATATTTCT
>JBKEFO010000294.1:0-4097 GCA_046709585.1 Marivirga sp. | reverse complement strand
GGCTTTTGCCGGTAATGATTTAAAGGTTTGAGTGATAGTTTCTTTTCTATTAACCAAGTCTTTCATCGTCCTATTAAGGTCTGCTAAATTGTTCTCTAAAGTTAGATTAATCTCCTCTCTGTAGCTATTTAGAGTAATATTTAATTGGTTTAGTATTTGACTTTCTCCTTGATATTTGGTTTGAGCGATTTTATATTCTCTAAGCGTTTTATCATAGTTTGCAATAAGGTTGTTGAGATTATTCGATAAACTATTTGAGAGGTTTAATTGTAAACTGTCCCCTGATAATTGCTGCTGAACTTCCTCAATTCTTTTTATTCTATATTTCAAATTATAGAGCGAAGAATCCATAACGGTAAGCTGACCTATTGCATTAGTGATGTCTTTATCTGGGTTTGCTGTTTTGTTTTCCAGTGTGAATTCTTCAATATTCGTTTCAAAGTTCGATAAAACGTCTTCTATTTCCTTTAATTGAGAATTCAGGAAGTTAATCTTCAGTTCATTGGCTTGATTTTTCTCCTCTTTGCTGAACTCAATGTATAATTCGCTTATTTTACCAACAATAACTTGAACTTTATAAGGGTTAAAGTCAGTAAACTGGATTTTAATAGTATGGGCATTTAGATTTTCCGGGGCTACTTGTAGGTTGTTTTCAAGGTAATCCAGTACTTGTTCATCAGAGTTAAAAGTTAGCATCATTGTTTGCTCTGCAAAAAAACTACTTGTCTTTTTTAATAGCAGCTCACACCCAAGAACACGTATTGGTTCACCAAAAAACCCCCTTATTAACTCTTCAGTTTCTAAACTTTCAGAGATCTTAAATTGCTTTTCGTCAATAATTTCTACGAACAGCTTTTTCCCATCAGGAAGGCAGGTTTTATAGTAGACTACCGTAAAAGGGAGATATTTATATCTTTCTTCATTTTTAAATCTTCCAAGTAATTCATAGGTAAGGTTGAGAGGGAGGACTTTGACTACTTCTTTTAAAAATAGTTTCGATCTTATTAACTCCGCTTCTCCCGAGAGGGAGCTCCTACTAGAGCTTTCTTCAGAGATATTTGGGAAGCCAAATAGACTGGCTTCATCTCTTTTATTGAGCTTTATCTCAGCATTCGAGCTGTATTTATCATTTGTATATCTGATATGGAAAATAACTGCAAAGGTGCCAATGATGAAAAATAATAAAATCCATATTAAACTTTTTTTAAAAATAATAAGCAATTTTCGAAAGTCAAAAGCCTCAAAAGGTTGATTACTAGAGTTTAAAGATTCTTGATTTACACCGCGCTGATATCTTGTTTGATTTCTATCCAAATTGTTTTTGCTTGCAGGCTATTTAAAATTTTGAACAACTATTAGCAGTGTGACAATATTTGTAACAACGCCTAATATTGGCGCTAGATCTCTTATGCTTTCAGTAAATACTCTTCTAATAGGTTCAACGTATATTATGTCATTTGGAAGGATATTTAAATTTGCAGCTCTCATACCATCAATTGTTTTAAGATTAATTATCTGAACTTTAGGATCATCAAAAGGCCCCCTTATAAGTCTAATATTGCTCCCTTTCGAGTCTCTTGTCAGACCTCCTGCGCTTGCTAGGACTTCTAGTAATGTTGTATTTTCATTGGTGATCGGAATTACTTGACCTCCAAGTGCTCCCAAAACTATTACCCTTTGATTTACAACGCTAATACGTACATAAGGATCAATATAGATCTCTTTGTAAAGAAGGGCTAATTTTTCTTGAAGAGATTGAATTGTTAAATTAGCAATACTAATAGAACCTACTATTGGCAAATCAACTGTTTTATCTGGAAACACCTGAAAAATATTTGAGGGTCTCACATTGAGACTGCCACCGGCTGAAAGCTCAAAATTAGGATCAATCACTCTCTCTCCATTATTGGTGAAAACTTCTACAGAAATTTGATCATTAGACTGCAATAGGTAGGCACCTTCGGTTAAAGCAATCTCGGCCCTAAAAGCTTCAGCATCGATAGAATTATCGGCTTGTAAGATAATATTTTGTTTGTATACTTTGCAGCTACTTAAGAGAAGTATCATTCCAAAAAGAAGGAGATTCGTAGTAGTCCAAGATGATCGATAATGTTTTTCCACGGAGTAAAAATAATACCTTAATTCCTAAACACCATATTTTTCTTACGCTTCCTTTTTTATATCAGAAAGTTTAAAGTCAGGGCTCACTATGTCACATTCTTCAGAAGCCTCCTTTTTTACATAGGAAAGTTTTAGGGCAGGGCTTAATAAATCGAATTCTTCAATAGCTTTTATGTAGGTTTCGATAACGATCTCATGGTTAAATCTTCTTTCCACTAAACGTCTACCTGCATTTGCCATTTCTGAACGTCTTTCATGCCCTAAATAGAACATAGTTTTCATTTTCAAAGATAAATCAAAAGCATCTTTCACTTTGCATAAGAGACCATTGAGTTGATCGTCGACAACATTATTGCACCCGGGTACATTCGTTGCTACTATCGGCCTGTTACATGCAGCAGCCTCTAATAATGTCCTTGGCGTCCCCTCTCTATAGCTTGGAAGTACTACGGCATCGGCACTTTTGATAAATTGGCGTACGTCGTCGGTTTTTCCTAGGTATTCTATAATTCCATCTTCGATCCAAGAATCTAGCTCCTCTTTTAAGATTCCACGGCTATGTTCTTCGTCTAGCCCGCCAAGAAGGTAAAATTTAGCTTTTAGTCCGCGCTCTTGAAGTAACTTTGCTGCCTCCACATATTCACGTATGCCTTTGTCAATAATTAACCTAGAAATCATCAGGAAATTAAAATGCTGACTTTCAGATTTCTCCACGTAATCTAGTGGTTCGAAATAACTTAAATCGATCCCAGAACCAGGAATTACCTCACATATATTTTTTTCAATAATATTTTTATCTTGGAAAAGTTGATAATCTTCCTGATTTTGAAAATAAACCTTTTTAGGAAATCTAAATGAATAGCGGTAAAGACCCATGGCTACCTTGGAAATCCAAGTGTCATTTAGAAATATTGTACCTAAACCGCTAATATTATTTATGCAGGGAATTCCTAGTTTAGCTGCGGCCAATGTACCGTAGATGTTGGGTTTAATAGTGTAATGCAGTATTACATCAGGGGCAACTTTTTTATATATTGTATACAACTCATAAGTTAAGCCAAGATCTTTTATTGGATTAGCGCCTCTACTATCCATCTTAACATCTTCGAATTCACATCCTATAGCTGTCAGTTTATGGGTATAATCATCTTTCGGTGCAATTGCAATCACTGCATGCCCCCTTTTCAATAATTGCTGAATTATTGAAAGACGGAAATTATAAATATTCCATGAAGTGTTTAAAGTAATGGCTATTCTCATATGCGTTTATCTCATTGCAATTAAGGTGATTAAAATCTTTTCAATTAAGGAAACTGACTGATTTCGACAAAGATTGGATTTAATATGATCAGAGATTAAATATTTAAGCTTAAAAAGTACTAATATTTCAAATATAAGTGGATAATAACAGGAAATCTATAAAGCTTTTCTATTTTTGTGTAAAAAATATTATTCTATGGAAATTGGATTTTTACACTCGCATGTAGCTATCGTTACTTTATTTTTAATTTTTTTGGCGTTTAAGACCGTACTTTTATTGGCAAATAAGAAAGTGCTATTGGCGAAAGTAAGAAACTTCAAAATGATTGATCCTATTTTAGGAACGCTGATGCTAGTTACGGGTGGATATTTATTGTCGTTATACGGCATGGATGCTCCTACATATCTATGGGTGAAACTAATACTTGTCCTGCTAGTTATACCTATAGGTATAGTTGCTTTTAAGAAAGAGAATAAGTTCATGGCTGTTTTTGCTCTGCTACTGACACTTTATATCTATGGAGCTTCTGAGTCCGGTAGTTTAACTTTTAGTAAAGCGGTTGCTAGCCAAGAAAATACTATAAAAGTAATGCAAAATGTGGCTTCTACATCGACTGATGATATTCTAAGGTCTGGGAAAGAGATTTACTTAGCAGAGTGTAAAAAGTGTCATGGTGTCGACGGCAAAAAAGGCCTGTTTAAATCACCAGATTTAT
>JBKEFO010000293.1:0-4133 GCA_046709585.1 Marivirga sp. | reverse complement strand
TTTAGCACAAAAATATATGTAGTTGTGGTTGTCGTGGTTCAAAACCGCATCTATACTTTCAATCTCAGGTAAATTAATAGGGCCGGGAGGTAGGCCTCCGTATTTGTACAAATTATAAGGAGAGTCGACCTTTTTATGGATATTAAGTACGCGCTTTATGCTAAAGTCTCCAACAGCAAAGACCAAGGCGGGATCGGCCTGCAAACGCATATTTCTTTCCAACCTATTTATATATACCTCCGCTACCTTCGGACGCTCGTCTGGTTTAATAGTCTCAGCCTGTACTATGGACGCCAAAGCACTTACCTGCAAAGGGCTTAATCCTAATGCTGTTGCTTTTGTTCTACGTTCTGTAGTCCAGAATTTCTCGTATTCCTGATGCATTCTTTGGAATAAACCTTCAGGGCTCAGGGTGTAGTATACCTCATAGGTATTTGGCAGGAACATACTCATGATATTTTCTTGCGTAAAACCATAACTACTTATCAAAGAGTCATTGTTAAGTAAGACCAAGAATGCTGTTGAATCAACACCAATGTTCTGTGTGATCTTGCTTGCTAAATCTTCTTTTAGTCTCACATTATTGAATGTAATGGTAGTGGGTATTTGCGTGCCTGACCGCAGCAAGCGGATAGCTTGCAGGTTAGTCATGTCTGCCTCCAGCCTATATAAACCAGGTTTCATATGTTCTTGGTAGTCTAGAATTTTAGCTATGAAGCTAAAGGAAAGCATATCATTCACTATGCCTCTATCATAAACGATATCTTGCAAGTCTGCAAAGTTATCGCCTTTTCGGATTAATATGACTTCATCACCTTTTTCCACCAGTATATTTGCGTAAAAGAAAACTTGGTAGAAGTAAAACGCGAAGGAGGTAAAGAGAACAGAGGATACAATGATGAAAGCTACTAGGAATTTGTTTTTCATAATTTAACTTTTGGTATGCATTTTTGACTGAGCGTAAATTTAATCATTTTGTTATTACCAATCGACATTCAGTAATTAAGCATTTTTTAGTATTTTTGTGTATGGCAGCAGAGTTTATCAAACTACACCAAGAAAATCCTGATCTAAGAAAAATAAAGCAGATAGTAAAAATGCTAAAAGATGGAGCTGTGATTATTTATCCCACCGACACTATATATGGACTTGGGTGCGATCTCACGAATAGAAAAGCCATTGACAAGCTGTGCCGAGTTAAGGGGATTAAGGCAGGCAAGATCAATTTGTCTTTTATATGTGAAGACATGAGTCATATATCAGACTATGTAAAGAATCTTCCTACACCAACCTTCAAATTGATGAAGAAAAACCTACCAGGGCCATTTACATTTATCCTTAATGCCAACAGCAATGTACCCAAAATTGTAAATGCTAATAAGAAAACGGTAGGTATTAGAATACCAGAGAATAGCATTACGACGGATATAGTAAAGATGTTGGGTAATCCTTTAATTACTACGTCTATAAAAGGAGAAGATGAATTTATTGAATACCCTACAGACCCGGAAGAAATTTATGAGCAGTTTCAACATCTCGTTGATGTGATAATTGATGGAGGGCCAGGAAAGAATGTTCCATCTACAATTGTAGACTGCACCTCTACAGACTTCGAAGTTATTAGAGCAGGGCTTGGAGAACTAATTTATTAAGCCTAATTAGTCGAAATGATAGATAAACCAGCGGCAACTGCGCTTATTGAGCTTCAGTATTTACCAACAATTGCCTTTTTTGCAGCGATCACCGCTTGTGATGTAGTAGAATTAGAAGCGCACGAATATTTCGAGAAACAGACCTACAGGAACAGAACGATTTTTTTATCTTCCCAACAGACAGAAAAACTTACTGTTCCTTTAATTGGCGCCAATAAAAAAATAAAGAGTAGAGATATCCGTATTGATCAAAGCCAACTATGGGCTAATAAACATTGGCGCACACTAAAAACCTGTTATGGGAAATCGCCTTATTTTGAGTTTTTTGAAGACGAGTTCTATCAAATCTATAAGCAAAAGCATCAGTTTTTGTGGGATCTAAATTTAGCTTTTCTGACAAAGTGTCTGAGAATAATGCAGCTTCAGCTTAAAATAACCGAAACTGGCAGTTATAAAAAACAACTAAATAAAAACGTTATTGACTATAGATCGTTGATTAACCCTAAAAGAGAACATTTATTAGAAGAAGTATACAAACCCGTAGTATACCAACAAAACTTTGGCAACACTTTTGAAGAAAACCTTAGTGTTGTGGATTTAATCATGAATGAAGGGCCTAATGCATTTAATATCATTAAAAAATCCACGGTATAATTGAACTTTAATATTTTTATTTAGTTTTTAATGCATTACATTTAGTTATGCGCTTACTGCATAATTGAGTACACATAGAGGAGTAAGAATTATGGAAGCAAAATTTTCAAATAGAGTAAAAGAAGTCATTTCTTTAAGCCGTGAAGAAGCTTTAAGGTTAGGACACGATTATATAGGCACAGAGCACCTTTTATTAGGAATGGTGAGGGAAGGTGAGGGCGTTGCAATCAGCTTGTTAAAGAAGCTGGGTGTATCCTTGGAGGAGTTGCGTGGAGAGTTAGAAAGAAGTACTAGAGGTACTGCTACGAACAATGTAAAGAATCTGGCTAACATCCCTTTGACAAAGCAATCAGAAAAGGTGTTAAAAATCACCTACCTAGAGGCCAAAATCTTTAAGAGTCAGTTGATAGGTACAGAGCACTTATTGTTATCTATTCTCAGAGATGAGGACAATATCGCTTCTCAAGTGATGGATAAATTCGATGTTACTTATGACGTAATCAAAGAGTTGCTAGAGTATCAAACACAAAATCCAATCGCATCTTCAGACACTGAAGATGGTGATGAGGATGCTAGTAAATTATTTGGTGGCAGTGGTTCGAAAGGCCCTACAGCAAGTGGAAAAGGGGCTGAGAAATCTAAGACACCTGTCTTAGATAACTTCGGTCGTGACCTTACAAAACTAGGAGAGGAAGACAAGTTAGACCCTATTGTAGGGAGAGAAAAAGAAATTGAGCGTGTTGCACAAATCTTATCTAGAAGAAAGAAGAATAACCCTATCTTAATCGGAGAGCCTGGTGTTGGTAAAACAGCTATCGCAGAAGGCTTGGCTTTAAGAATAGTTCAAAGAAAAGTTTCTAGAGTATTATTCAATAAAAGAGTTGTGACACTAGACCTCGCTTCTTTAGTAGCAGGTACTAAATATAGAGGGCAGTTTGAAGAGCGAATGAAGGCGGTGATGAATGAGTTGGAGAAATCTCCAAGTGTCATTTTATTCATTGATGAGCTACATACTATCGTTGGAGCAGGCGGAGCATCGGGATCATTAGATGCAAGTAATATGTTTAAGCCAGCATTAGCAAGAGGAGAAATTCAATGTATCGGTGCTACTACTCTTGATGAGTATCGCCAGTATATAGAGAAAGACGGTGCTTTAGCAAGACGTTTTCAAATGGTGATGGTTGACGCCACCACTACGGATGAGACAATGGAGATTCTTCATAACATTAAAGACAAATATGAAGAGCATCACAATGTAAACTATACCGACGAGGCCATAGAAGCTTGTGTTAGGTTGAGTGATCGGTACATCTCCGATAGATTCTTGCCAGACAAAGCGATCGACGTTTTAGATGAGGCAGGAGCGAGAGTACACATTAATAATATTCATGTGCCTGATACTATTCTGAAGTTAGAGGCAGATATTGAAGATATTAAGAAAGAAAAGAATCAAGTAGTACGAAGCCAGAAATATGAAGAAGCGGCAAGGCTAAGAGATTCTGAGAAAAAGCTTTTGGAAGAGTTAGAAGTTGCTAAAGCTAAATGGGAAGAAGATACGAAAGCCAAGCGATATACTGTTACGGAGGAAAATGTTGCAGAGGTAATCGGTATGATGACTGGTGTACCTACTAAGCGAGTAGCTCAAAATGAGAGTGTGAAGCTGCGAGGTATGTCCGACGATCTCAGAGCGCAGGTAGTAGGTCAAGATGAAGCGATTGGGAAATTGTCCAAAGCTATTCAACGTACAAGGATAGGATTGAAAGATCCTAAAAAGCCTATAGGTTCTTTTGTTTTCTTAGGACCGACAGGAGTGGGTAAAACAGAATT
>JBKEFO010000292.1:0-4137 GCA_046709585.1 Marivirga sp. | reverse complement strand
TCTTCCATCTTTTGACGCTGCGGATGCCGAAGTATCAAAGGAAACATCAAAGGTGATTGTAGGTGTAGTGGGCTGACATGCAAAGCAGCATAATGCCAGAAGCAAAGCGGTGAGGTTTTTCATAGTTGCGGTTTTTGTAGCTTCAAGATAAGAATATTCAACGAAATTTTTCTTAGCCATATTTTCTAATGCTACCCCAGTGGGATTAGTAGTATTTAAGTCCACCCCCTAACCCCTCTCAGGAGTGTAATTAAACTAGCATCCTTTTTTTTTGAACCTCCAACTATCAATAGTCTCATAGATACTAAGCACTAGTATAGGTGTTTTCAGCATAGCCTTAGCTTGCTGTGATGAGGGATGTCTCTGCTATTGTTAATCTTCAGTCGCCTTCATAAAGCCTTAATCTGTTTTTTAGAGCACGCAATTCGTTTTTTAAAGCGCTTTCTTTCTCCAATAAATTTAAGACCACATCTATACCCTCTAGGTTTACATGTAGCTCATCATGAAGCCTAATAATTCTCTCTAGTTCGCTTATCTGATCTTTGTGAATAAAATGCTTTTCCGCTACCACTTCTATCTGTAATAGTCCCATTTGATGTAAAGTGTTAACGAAGGAGATCTCAATATTATATTGTGAGCAAAGGGTTTGTGTCGGGATTAAATGTTGATCTTTCATTTCGCTTCAATTTTTTGTAGTTCTTTGAAAAGAGCTATTTCCTTTTCGCTAAGCTTGGTCGGTGTCTTAATATGGTAGGTAATGATCATGTCACCAAAGGCATCTTCTTTTTTATAAATAGGAAAGCCTTTTCCTTTCAGCTTCACCTTTGTCTCATTTTGCGTTTCAGCCTTAATTTTGAGTTTTACTTGCCCAGTAAAAGTAGCTACTGTTATGTCACCCCCTAGAATGGCTGTATACAAGTCAATATCTACAGTCTGATAGAGATTGTCACCTTCACGTTTGAATTGGGTATGATTATCAATTATGAATTGAATGTATAAATCTCCAGCTGGACCTCCATTGATGCCTTGTTCACCTTTGCCCTTGATTTTAATTTTCTGACCATTTTCTACTCCTGCAGGAATAGTAAGTCTGATGCTTTTACCATTTACAGTAAGCACTTGTTGCTGAGAAGTATAAACATCTTTTAGGTCCAAGTGTAATTCTGCATTGAAGTCTTGCCCCTTAAATTTAGGACTGCGCCCTTGCTGCCGAGATGATCCTGCTCCACCAAACATAGATTCGAAAAAGTCGGAATAAGCTTCGCCAGTAAATCCTTGACCACCACCTCCTTGGTATTGCGTATGCTGTTGGCGCTGGGCCTTTTCATGCGCCGCTCCATTTTTCCAATGTTCTCCATATTTATCGTATTTCTTACGTTTTTCTGGGTCGCTGAGTACTTCGTTAGCCTCATTTAGTTCCTTAAACTTTAGCTCTGCAGCCTTATTGTCTGGGTTTACATCAGGATGGTGCTTGCGGGCAAGCTTTCTGTAGGCAGCTTTAATGTCCTTTTCCTTTGCTGTTCTAGCAATACCTAAAACTTTGTAATAATCAATAAATGCCATCGGGGTAAGCTGGTTTAAGTGCCTATATAAAAGAACGTAATTTAAGTGATTGCGTTCTGCTAGCAAGAGGTAAAAATAGATAAAATGTAATACTTAAGTAGCAGCTTATCAAGCAGAGTTTTTTAGTACGGAAGCTTTACAGGCCCAGTAGATAATAACATTGTGCGATGTCTGCTGATTCTTCTATTCAGGCGGGTTTCTATTCATGCGGGTTTGAGGGCCGGTCTTTTATTTCAGCATTGATGATTTCGATGCTGTTGATTTCCTCTAGTTGCGAAAAATCAACTTGGTCTAAGAGGTTATTGATGTCTTTAGAAATCTGATCAAGCTCAACACCAGTTTGATGTATGAGTTGAAGTATCATATTTTGTTCTTCTTTCTTCGTAATGGGGAGCAAATTCAGTAAACCGATCATCCTGCAAATAGGCGCTCTAAGCTGGTGGGAATTTATAAAGGCATACTCCGCTAATTTTTTGTTTTGTTCCCTAAGCTGTCTGGTACGTTCATAGACGGTTATTTCCAGCATCTCATTGGTGCTTACAATTTCTTCACTTTGAGTTGTCAGTTCTTCATTCTGTGCTTGAATTTCTTTGTTCATCTCTTGGATTTCCTGAGTGCTCGCAATAACCTCCCTTTGTAGCTTTTTCTGGTTTTTAAGAATTACGTAAAATCTGATTCTGTATATCATGTATAACAGCAGGGAAAGAGAAATTATGGTTAAAAAGGTGAACCAAGTGGAAGCATAGAAGGGCTCATTGATGCTAAATTCAATGCTTTCTGGCGCACTGTAATTGTTGCCCGCTATTCCTGATTCTACGGTGAATTCATAGTCTCCTGGAGCAAGGTTAGTGTATCTTACAGCGTTGGAGTTTGGATTGTTTATGATTATCCAATCATTATCAAAACCTTTTAACTTATAACGATAGGTGATTTGTTTTTCGTCGAAAAATGAAATTCCCAAGAAGTCAAATGCAATGGTATTGTCATCATGCTGCAATGCTTGGTTTTGGTCTTTTATGACCGTCCCTTTTTGTGTGTAGGGGTTGTCTAATACTAATTGAGGTTTGATTTTGAAGCTTTTGTCTTCATCATAGGTGTATACTGAAGCACCCATTTCAGTGCCGATCCAGATATTGCCGTAGCTATCCTCAATCATTGCATTACGGTTTACTTCGTCACCTACCAGCCCATCACTCTTATTATAGTTGGTTAGTGTAGTCCCATCCCATATGAAAACACCCTCATTGGTACCCAGCCAAAGGCGGTTTTTGCTACTGACCAGTAAACTATAGATAGCTACTCGGTTCAATTTTTCACCCAAATTAATAGGCGTGATTTCACCATTCTTGATCACTGCTAATCCCCCAGCCGTACCCACATAGTGATTCCCATTCCAACTGGTGACGCCATAGGTATTGTTGTACTTTCTGTTGGTGGAGACAAAGCTAGTGGTGTCTCCTTTAAGGGGGTTGTAAAAAATTAATCCCTTATGGGTGCTTAAGGCAATTATTGAGTCGCCAGGCAAGCACTGCAAATTGCGAATACTTGCGATATTCATTATTTTATGGACCCTATCTCGTTTCATAATGTAAAGGGCTTTGTTGGAGGTAAAGAAAAGGCTGTCCTTAAACATTCCAACTGAGGCGACGCCGATTTCACCCGGAGAATTTTTCCAATTTATGCTTTTGATACCTTGGCTATCATACATCATTAAACCAGATGAGCCAGCTGCTAAATAAATTTTCCCTGATTCGTCGTGCACCATATCAAGTATACGTGCGCCTGGATCGCTAACGATAGCTACTTTTTTAACAATGGAGCCATTCTTTAGGATGTTGAGATAGTTGGCGTTGGCTAAAATGAGCGCATCATCCAGCTGAAGAATGGAGGTAACCTCATCTTTTGCCAGACCAGTATTTTCATTATAATTTTCGAAACGCAATACGTTGAATTTAAATAGCCCTCTATGGTCTCCAACCCATACATTATTCTCTCTATCTACAAATATTTTGTTGCTTAACACATTAAAAACCCTTCCATTAACGTAAAGGGTCTTGCCAGTTTCAGATTCATTATCAAAATAATTGGCCCCACTATTACTACTGTAAAAAATCCGGCCTAATTGATCAGTCGTAAGGTTATGCTTATTATAAGGGCTGCTTGTTTTAATGCCCGTATGCGTACTTAAATAGGAGAATTCATCGTTTTTGTATTTGCCAAGCCAGCCTAAACCCAACAGCAAAAGATCGTCTCCTTGCCAATGTATTTGCAGTATTTCTTTATCACCTTTAATTAGTACGTTTAACTGCTGCGGTAGAATGCCGTCTTGGCCACTATACAGCCCTTCATTTGTGGCTAAAAATACTTTGTCATTTTTAAAGTTAACCGCATTGATTCGGAAATTGTCCCTCTCAGAAACAACCGTACTCTTCAGCTCTTTAGTTTTGGTGTTGTAGGTATAAGCGGTATTGCTATCACAAATAATAATAGAATAGGCTTGCGAATCTTTTTTTACGTCGAAAGAGAATTTGCCTTGTATATTCGCTAACTGTGGTAGGGCTATTTCCTGCCAAT
>JBKEFO010000291.1:0-4143 GCA_046709585.1 Marivirga sp. | reverse complement strand
GCTTGCCTGTTATCAGTGAAGTGAAAGATAAACTTTTGTTTCTTAGGGCGGGAAACTCCGTCTTGCTCTGCTTTAACCCTAAATATTCTGCAGCGCAAGAGGCACTCCCCTCACATTACGCCACAGGGAAACCTCATTTCGCCTTTGAAGTAGTAGCGCATGAGTATGAAAATACTAAAAGGGAGTTGTCAGAAAAAGGCGTAGAAATAACATATGAACACATTTGGCCTAGTGGTCAGAAATCAGCTTACTTTTGTGATCCTGAAGGGAATGTGTTGGAGATAGTTCCGTCAGGGCTTTGGGATGGACTTTAATAACGAGCTAGAGAATATTTCTAACTCGTTATTAATGAATCTCTAAAATACCTCTTGGCCTTTTTTTCTTAAGGCGTCTTCGACATAATCGAAAGTAGAAAGTCTATCAGGTTTACCATCGACGATGGCAACATCGTGTTCAAAATGTGCGGAATATCTGCCATCTCCAGTTACAATAGACCATCCGTCTTCTAGTTGCCTAATGGCTCGGGTACCCATATTTACCATAGGTTCAATAGCTAGGACCATTCCCTCTTTTAGCTTGATTCCACGTCCTTTTTTACCGTAATTAGGTACTTCCGGTGCTTCATGCATATCTTTTCCTAAACCATGGCCTACTAATTCTCGAACTACCCCATATCCATTATTCTCTGCATGGTTTTGGATGGCAAATCCTATATCTCCGATTCTATTTCCAGCTGTACATTCTGCAACACCGAGGTACAGCGACTCCTTTGTAACCTTTAATAATTTCTTTACTTCATCGCTTATTTCGCCAACAGCAAAAGTATAAGCATGATCACCGTAGAATCCGTTCATTAATACGCCACAGTCAATAGATATTATTTCACCCTCTTTCAAAGGTTTTTTGGAAGGATAGCCATGTACCACCTGTTCATTTGGGCTCATGCATAAAGTGTTAGGGAAATCATACATGCCTAGAAAGCCAGGAACACCTCCGTGATCTCGGATAAATTCTTCTGCTTTTTTATCCATTTCTAAGGTGCTCATACCTGGCTCCAAAAGTTCAGCCATTAAGCCTAATGTTTTAGATACCAGCTGTGCGCTCATACGCATTAATTCAATTTCTTCCCTGTTTTTAATATGAATCATTTAAATAAGTCTTTTAATTTTTCGCCAAAGCTTTTCTTTGGAGATGTATATTGCAATGGATTATCTCCTAACAGTTCCCAAACCTTGCTCCAGCCAACGAAGCCACCAATATTTCTGTCGTCTATAAATAGGTCGACATTTAATTTTGGGCTTTGACCTTCTTCTAGTTTGTCTTCAGGAAAATTTTTATTTACCGCGTAAAACTCTATTCCATTTTCTCTGCAAAAGTCAACGGCTTCATTCAGTCTTTTACCTTCTCGTACTGTCCACAAAATCAATTGATGTTGTTTATTTTGTAAGGTCTTTAATGTTTCAAAAGCAAATAAATGAGGCTTACCGATTTTCGGGTAATTGTCTTCTACGATAGTGCCATCAAAGTCAACTGCAATTTTAAGCATCTTTATTTTTATATTTTGCGCGTATTTTCACCTTCAGCATGAGCCTATCATATATTAATTCGGCTATTGCGATTTCAGGGTCTTTTTTACTCGATGGATGCAAAGTTAATGCAAATTCTTTTTCTGACACATCAATGCGATACATTATCTGCAACAAAGCAGCAAAATCGTTATTTAATAATTTTTGAAAGTAGGGGCTGAGGTATGAAATAAAGCCTTCTTTAGAACTTAGGCTAGTAGGTAAAGTAGGTATGTTGGGAAGATTTTTTTTAATGATTAATTGTAATTGTTCTTCCATAGGCTTCTACTAAAGATTTGCAGAAGCAATATACGATTTTAGAAACTACTTTCCAGCATCCCTCCAATTCTAAGAAATAGACATTCAAACCAATAATTATACTCTTGGTAGGCTACGCAATCAGGAAGAGAGATATTGTTAATTTCTATTGTGCTAATACTGCTTGCGGGAATCCAGTCACTAAATGCGAGTTGCTGGTCATAGGGGAGACTGGAGATTTGAACGAAATTGAATCCTGTGCTATAGGTGGGGCTTACTTTTATCATAGTACATCTGTTTACTATACAAAAGTAAATATTTTTCATGAGTTGGTTGTTAAGCCCTTGTTAATCAATCATTAATAAATAGACCCCTTTGGTAGTGGAAGCCATTTGTTTGATAAAATGCAGGAAATACGGTTGAATTTCGCTTATTTCGTAATTCAATTGATCGTATGGATTACCAAGAAGCATTTAATAGTATTCGTCCTTATCATGATAGTGAGGTAAATTCCGCAGTTAATAGATTGATTAAACATCCTTTTTTTGACCAAGCAGTAAGAAGGATTTTTCCTGATTTGGAATTGGAGAGGCTTAAAAAATCTTTGGCTTCTATAAAGTCGGTAGAGGCATTTCAATCGGACATGATGTATCCTACGGCCAAAAGGGTGTTGAAAAATAGTGCTGCTGGTGTGACTTATGAGGGCTTCGATAGACTTTCGGCACAAAAGGGTTATCTATTTATTTCTAACCATAGAGACATTGTATTAGACTCAGCAATACTGAACGTCTTATTGTATGAGCATGAGCTTGAAACTACTGAAGTAGCTATAGGAGATAATCTATTGGTTAATTCATGGATTGAAGATTTAGTGAAGCTGAATAAGAACTTCGTGGTAAATAGGAATGTTCCGCCTCGGGAAATGTATTCCTATTCCCAAATACTATCTGCTTATATTAGGTATACAATTACCGAAAAGAAGACTTCAGTTTGGATTGCACAGCGTGAAGGAAGAACAAAAGATGGAAATGATCAGACCCAACAAGGCTTATTAAAAATGCTGGGATTGAGTGGAGAAAAGGATTTTTATGATAACTATGCCCCTATAAGGTTAACTCCCATGGCGATATCATATGAGTATGACCCATGCGACGTGCTGAAGGCCCAAGAAATTCATCAAAAATTGACAGGTGAAACAGTTGTCAAATCGCCTTCGGAAGACCTGAAAAGCATGATAGCTGGCATCACTGGTGTTAAAGGCAGGGTACACTTGTCACTGGGTAAGATAGTAGATGAGAAGTTACGAGAAATAAAGTTGATTAAAAATAAGAATGATCAGATGCAGGTCCTTGCAGATTTGATAGATGAACGAATACATAAGAATTATAAATTATGGCCAACAAATTATATTGCTTATGACATGATTCATCCTTCCAAGTTTAATGAAAAATATACAAAAACCGAGAAAGAGAATTTCTTAAACTATCTGACTAATCAAGTAAAAAGCATAAAAGGTGACTTTGAGCAATTAAAGGAGCCACTATTTACCATGTATGCTAATCCAGTCGTAAATAAGTTGAAACTGATGAACGCAGAGGAGGTTTAAATTATAAGACTTTCGCATTAACTGTAAAAACCATCGCTGCGGTTATGTCAGTTTTAGAATTGGTCGTTTTTTGTGTTATTACTTCATATCTAAGACTAAAACTGTCAGCAGCAACATAAGTTTTGATGTTTTCTCCTGTAGTATCTAGTGAAATAGTACTGCCTGTATTTTCGGCGGAATTTTGTTTTTCAGCCAACAATATCTCATTATTATCATTGGTCCTAATGTAAATTTTAATGCTTTTTAAGAAGGCGAAGGTTCTATCGTCAGGACTTGTTATAGTAAGGTCTAATGATGATAACACAATTCTTTCTACCAATCTAACAGAAGTATTATTGTTATCGAATGCTTGCTGGCTAGAACTATTAATATCAGGCGTACCGATATCTATTGGTAAATCTATGATAGATGAAGATGGTAGAGTAAAGCTTGTATTTTGCGTAAAGTCAAAGGTTAATGCTTCATTTATTTTGTCTTTTATTTTGCAGCTAGAGAGTATGCTTAAACAAATGAAGGTTAGTAAGAAAGGATAGTTTCTTTTTTCCATAAAGGTAAAATTTAATGCTTGTGTTTTGGCACGATTAATTAATGATGTTGGATGTAATTATCCCATTTTTCTAGTAGTTGCTGAAAGTCATCGGGTAGCTCAGAATTGAACTGTACCGCTTTACCTGTCTTGGGATGTATAAAGCCAAGCGATTTAGCATGAAGAGC
>JBKEFO010000290.1:0-4150 GCA_046709585.1 Marivirga sp. | reverse complement strand
CCCTTTGGAGAGCTATAATAATATTAATGAAGGTGCTTATTTCTATAGTGAAGGCAAGAATGGTAGCCTAGTAAATAAAAAGATGCGTATCCGTGAGCTCCACAATGATGTGCGTGGCTATGTGTCAGAGCTCCTACACAAAGCCGTAGCTTCTGATGCCCTAGACACGCCCTTTACAAAAGAAGACAAAGACAAATTTCTTGAATACCTCAAGGTAGAAGGGGAGTTGAACATCGATAAATTATATAAAGGTACTACTAGAAGGGGATATATCAATTATCCGGGCGCGGGCAGCCATGCAGGAAGTACGGGCGATCCGCATCAACTAATTGATTTAATTCGATCAGGCTACCTAGACCCATCTTTTTCTAATTTACCTGATTATGACTTGAACTTGCAGCAGACTTTATTTCAGCCCGTCGGTGGTATGGACAAAATAGCTAGTGCCTTGCAGGCTAAATTACCAGGCTCGATTGAAACAGCTGCCGTGGTGTCAAGCATCACCAACACAGAGAAGGGCGTAGAAGTAACTTATACGGCTAATGGAGTGGCCAAAACGCTAGAAGGAGATTTTTGTATTTGTACTATTCCGCTGCCCGTGCTTTCAGGTATTAAGAATAACTTCTCGCAAGATAAACAGCGGGCAATTGACTTTATTCAGTACAATAAAACAGGGAAAATAGGGCTTCAATTTAAACGAAGGTTCTGGGAAGAGGACGAACAGATCTATGGGGGAATATCAAGGACAAATATGGATATCACTCAAATATTTTACCCTAACACAGCGTATCTTTCACAAAAAGGAGTGCTCGTAGGCTATTACAACTTTGGTGATAAAGCCGAGAAATTGGCCAATATGTCGTTACAGCAGCGGGAACAAACTGCCTTGGAACAGGGCAGAAAGATTCATCCCCAATATGATGCCGCATTTGAAAATTCATTCTCCCTTGCCTGGCATAAAAAACCTTACTCGCTAGGAGGGTGGGCACAGTACAATACCGCTACGCGAGAACGATTTTATCCTACATTATTAGAACCAGATGGTCAGGTGTATTTTGCCGGAGAGCACACCACCCATCTAACGGCTTGGATGGCTGGTGCTTTTGAGTCGGCACGAAGAACTGTAGACCAGGTTCATGCTCGGGTTAATGAGACAGCGCCAACATATAAAACGAAGAGAAAGTAAAGCAAATTAGAATTATTTAAAGGAAACTACAATGAAACTATCTAAAGTAAGCAGAAGAAATTGGCTTAAAGCCAGCTCATTGATTATGGGAGGCCTAGTGGTAGGGAAGGTACCAGCCTTCGGAAAGTCAAAACCCTTCAATAAGAAGGTGAAATTCACCTCAGAACTTAGGGTGCCAATTGCAGATAGGCCTGCCTTAAAGGCGCGACTCCTGGCGAATGAGAATCCATTTGGCCCCTCGCCAAAGGCTAAGGAAGTGTTGAGGAATTCAATAGACCAAAGTTTTAGATACCCTTGGGCAGAATTTACGCAGTGCAAAGAGATGATCGCTGAAAAAGAAGGAGTGAAGCCTGAAAACATCACATTGGCAGCAGGATCAACTGAAATTTTGCTGGGAGCCGCACTCGCTTATGGACAGGGAGGAGCATCCAACATATTAACAGCGGATATTACTTATATGGATTTGCTAGAAAGTGCCGAAAACCATGGGGCAAAGATAGATGCAGTACCCCTCACTAAGGAGCTTGATTATGACCTAGAAGCTATGCAAATGAAAGCTAGTGCTGCACATTCATTGGTGTATTTGGTCAACCCTAATAACCCTACTGGTAAATCACTGGACCCTAAAAAGCTGAAAGCTTTTTGTGATAAAGTATCACCAATAATTCCAGTGCTAGTTGATGAGGCTTATATTGATTTTAAGGATGATGTAGCAGCCAATTCAATGGTGGCTTGTGTGAGGGAAGGAAAGAATGTATTGGTAGCTAGGACCTTCTCTAAGCTTCATGCTTTTGCAGGTTTGAGAATGGGTTATGCCATCGGACTGCCAGAAACCATCGAAAAAATTGAGAAATTCACTACTGGAGGGCGCAGTATTACTTATCCTACTATCTATGCGGCCATGGCTAGTTATACAGATACTGAATTTCTAAACTACAGTAAAGTAGAGATTCTAAAGTCTAAGGAGTTTTTATACCAAACATTGGAAGATGCAGGCTATACTTATGTGAAGTCTGATGCCAATTTTGTACTCTTCCCCTTAAAACACATGAAATCGGAACGATTTGTAGAGGAAATGTTGAAAGATGGCGTTGGTGTAAGAAGTTGGTCCTTCAGGGGTAAGGAGTGGTGTCGCGTGAGTATGGGTACCATGGAAGAAATGAAACACTTCGCCAAAGCATTTGACAAACTATCTTAATGAGTTTCATGAAAAAGATTCTATTTTTACTATTGCTTACTATCGGATTTCAATCACTTCAAGCACAGAAGATGAGTATGGAAGAATATAAGCTGGTTACTGAATTCCGCATTGAAAATCTGGATGAAGATACCTACATAAAGATCAACCAGGCCTATGTGTTGGATCGTTATAAAATGAAACCCGCCTACTTTATTGCTGGTGAAAAAGAGACCAAAAATAGGGTGGATCTTTATACTGTTATTCGCCGACAAGACCTCACCAAGCTTGGGCTGCTTATGGTTTATACCGACATGACAACAAAGAAACTAAGCTACATTTGTTTGCCCTTTCAGGCCGATAATGAGGTATGGGTGCGCTATTATGACGACCTAAAATATGGAGGTCGGGAGCAACCAGCCATGGCATTTGCCATCGGAAGTGTGCTTTCAAAAGAGTTGTCGAATATCATGGTAGCAGGTGCCAGCGGAAATGACTATGAAGTAGAAAATTCAGATTATGACATCTGTTTCCCTGCAGGAAGTGCCATTAGTATGTTAAACGGACTTACAGCACCCATCGAGAAAATAGCTATCGGCGACACAGTGCTTGCTATGGATACCTTTGGACAGCTTCTCGCTACTGTAGTGACGGCCATCGAAATACATGAAACAAGAGCACCCTTGGTGAAGATTATAACGATGCCTGCTCAAATGCAAACTGCGGCCACTGCTGCCGCAAGCACGGGCTATCTGCCTCATCTACACTTGCTAGCAACACCTAATCACCCATTATTAACAGCTGATGGAAAGATGAAAATTGGCGATTTATATCCTTCACAAGAGCTCATGGGAGTATTTGATGGCGAGATACAGCAATTCAAAGTGAAGTATGTCTCCATGGTAGGTGCAGCCCAAAAGGTATACAACCTAAAAACTATTGCAGGAAACTATGTTGTTAACAATGTATTGGTTTCGGATAAGTAAGGCCTAGCTCCTTGCAACTAGCTTTGGACTTTGTGTTAACGATTAATAAGGGACGCGAGGGTCTTTCATGCGCAATAAAAGCAGCCAATCTATTGAACTATTACACTCGGGAGATTCCAGTTTAATCACTAGATTGCTAAGATACTCGTAATTAAACCTCAATAAATGCTTAAACGTCATCTCCTTATCACACTTTTCATGCTATTATTTAATATGGTAGACAGTCGAGCGCAAGCATATTTTGATGCAGAGTTCTTAGATGTCTGGTTAAGAACTACCAAATATACCCTCGAGGTAGCCGATAAAATGCCAGACTCGCTGTATAATTATGGGCCAAGCCTTAAAAGCATGACCTTTAAGGAACAGCAATTACATATCGTCGGTAACATCAGCTTCCTAACAAATTATATTACTGGTAAAAAGCAAGTGTTTTATCAGGTGAACCAGCTTAATGACCTAAATAAAGAAGGGGTATTAGAGATATTGACAGCATCCCTCCAATATGTGCAGCAACTCATTAAGGAAAACGATAAGAATTCAATTGCCGAGATGATCGTATTTCAAGGAGTGAAGATGTCTAAAGAGAATATTTTTTACCTTATAAATAACCATCTAAGCCATCATAGGGCACAGGCTATTTTATACCTGAGAATGAACCAAATTGATCCACCTGCTTATGTCGGTTGGTAATGTGTTGGTCTCTAAGTGGGGAGACCATCATGGCCGTTTACTGTGTCTTGGCAGATATAGGAACAATTTATGAAAGAACCTACAATGCGACAAAGCAGCAAAAGGCTGTTT
>JBKEFO010000289.1:0-4165 GCA_046709585.1 Marivirga sp. | reverse complement strand
GAAATACCAACACCTTTGCGAATTCCCATCGCAGGGTGGTCTTGTGTATCAAATGCCGATACAGCAAATTTTGTTATTCGCACTCCGGAATTGACGCTAAGGTTATAGCAATTTTTCTTTCCCGAAATATCTTGCGCACCTGCGAAAGAAGCCACAGAGAGGTAAAAGACAAGTAATACAAGTAGTTTCATCATCAAAGGTCTGCCTTCCAAATGTACTTTTGCAAATAGAATCGATGAATAAGCTCTTCGGAGGAGCTTTTTTCTTGTGCTACTAAATGATTCCGTAGTTAGAAGCAATAATTAAAAGTCTTCAATCGAGGTCTTGGACATAGGTCACAATGCCTTCTTGAAAGAGCATAAAAATAGGTGGCGCGATACCGCTTACCCTATAGCTATTACCTTAACTAAAATTTGTTGCTTTTTTCTGAACGATAGTAACTAGTCGCATCCTAAGGATACTTAAGCTAGTATATCCATTGCAAGAATCCATTTACAACGGACAAGATGATACTGAAGAAAAAGGCCCACCAAAAGCTTTTTACAGCGAAGCCTTTGAGTAATTTGTCTACCAACATAATCATCAATGCATTGATCACCAATAGGAATAAGCCTAAGGTTAAGATCGTAATGGGAATGGTGAGGAACACCAATATTGGTTTCACTATTGCGTTAACAACACCTAAAATAATGGCCACCAAAATAGACTGGCCATAGCTTTCTACCGTAATACCAGATAATACTTTAGCACTGACAAAGACTGCCAAAGCAGAAAGGAGCAGTCTGATGATAAAATCTGTTAAATCCATAATTTTTTATTTTAACATAATATAAGTCAATTTCAGGAATATTGTAAGTGATGCTACGCTTGATAATTAAAATTTGATAATATCTTCTTCACTATTTGGCTAATTAATTTTAATCCGTCTATCTTTCTATTTTAACTAAAACATGAACCCATGCGAAAGACGCTACTTTTATTAGCCACCTCCTTTATTTTCATTTTTTCCGGCTGTAAAAAGGAATCTACTGAGCAAGAAAACACGGCTGCCCTAGGACAATTCTCGCCCTATATCAGCAGTATGTCTTCAGGTATTCTCTCTAAAACAGATGCGATCATTATCAACTTCAATAGTAATTTTGAGGATGTAAAAGCTGGTGATGACGCAGACAGCAAGCTTTACAACATTACACCGAAGGTAAAACTAAAGGCCGTTTGGCAATCACAGTCTGTATTAATGCTAGAGCCAGCAGCGCACCTACAAAGTGGGGCAATTTATACTGTGGCCATTCAGCTGGATCGCCTCTTTGAATTGCCTGAGGATTTCCCAAAGGTATTTAGCTTTCCTATACAAACCATTCCTTTGAGCTATGCTGTAGAATTTGAAAGCTTAGAAAACCCTGATGCTAACGACTACACAAAAGTACTTTACAAAGGAAGCATTAAAAGTTCCGATTGGGTAGCCAATGAAGCAGTAGAAAAGATGCTCTCAGCATCATTCAATGGTGCTGATCTAAGCGTTAGCTATGAACATGGGGCGAATCAAAAAGTACACCCCTTCGTAATCAAAGACATTACGAGGCAAAAGAAAGACCAACAGTTAAAAATAAATTGGACAGGTAAGCCCATTGGTGTTGAAAACGATGGAAGTACGAGCATAGAGATCCCTTCAAAGGACAGCTTCAAGCTCATATCAGCGACTGTTGAGCGAGCGGGGGATGCTTATGTAAACTTAGTGTTTTCAGATCCCATTAGCCCTAATCAGGCTTTTGAAGACGCTATTAAAATAGCCAACTACAAAATCAGGGCTACAGCCGATAAAAACACCTTAAAGGTCTATCCATTAAGTGGGGTATTCAGCGGTAAATTGCTTGTCAAGGTGTTACAGAACCTAAAAAATGCCAGAGGGCTGCAGCTTGATAAACCAGCAGCTCATGAACTGCAGGTATCTACCTTTAAGCCACAAATAAAGTCCTTAGCAGGAAATGGTCACATCATTCCATCAAGCAACAAAATGGTGCTGCCTTTACAATTAGTGGGGCTTAAGGCCATACAAGTAACTGTGATCAGAATATTCCCTAATAATATTCTTCAGTACTACCAAGAAAACGATTTGGGTGGCTCCTATGACTTAAGAAGAGTAGGGAGGCCAGTTATTAGAAAGGTGATACCTCTTATTAAAGCGGGGGTTACTGACTATTATTCATGGAATAATATATCCATTGATTTGGGTGAAATATTTAAGGTGGAGCCGGGTGCCATCTATCAGGTAAAAGTAGATTTCACCAAAGAAATGGCCGTGTACAATTGCGTGGATATGGATACCGACGAGCAAGTTGAGGAGACTACTGACGATGCTATGTCTTTAGACTGGGACGACACCTACGATTACTATTATGGCGACTACGACTGGAACGAAAGAGATAACCCCTGCCATGCCATGTACTATAGGCAGAATAGGGAGATAGAGGAGATAATTTATGCTTCAGATATAGGCTTAACAGCGAAGCTGGCTAACAATGGGCAGCTTCATCTGCTCACCACTAATCTGGTTAGTAGTGCCGCCATGAATGGCGTTGACGTTAAGATCTTTGATTACCAGAATCAAGTCATTAATAGCGGAAAAACTGATGCCAATGGATTCCTAAAATTGCCTGTTGTGAGAGAGCCGTTTTTAGCGGTCGCTATTAAAGACAATCAATATACCTACTTAAAGCTCAACGATGGTGATGCCTTACCACTCAGTAATTTTGATGTGGCTGGGGCAACTGCGGCAGAGGGATTAAAAGGGTTAATCTATGGTGAGCGCGGCGTATGGCGACCAGGAGATACTTTACATTTAGGCTTTATTTTGGAAGACCAGTATCAAAAAGTGGTTGCAGGCTCTCCAGTATTTATGGAGCTTTACAATCCGCAAGGGCAACTTTTTACACGTATAAAACCTCAGCTGGTGAAGGGGCCTATCTATTATTTTGAGCCTCATACTGAAGAGATGTCGCCTACGGGAAACTGGCTAGCGAAAGTACATGTAGGTGGTACCACTTTTAGTAAGAACGTAAAAATTGAAACTGTTAAACCCAACAGACTAAAGATTGACCTTGACTTTGGCAGTAAATTACTAAAGTCTACGGAAGGCAATTTTGCCGATGTTAGTGTACGCTGGCTCCATGGTGCTGTGGCTAGGAACCTACAGGCAAAATTTGAAATGAGTGCTTCGATAAGCAGCACACGTTTTGATGACTTCTTGGCCTATAATTTTGATGACCTGGCCAAGGACTATTATAGCGCCAAAAAAGTAATCTTCGACAATAAGGTTGATAACAATGGCAATGCCCGCTTTGCTATAAAAGTAGAAAATGGACAGCAGGCGCCGGGCATGTTGCAGCTACGTTTTAGCGGGAAGGTGTTTGAAGAAGGAGGCGACTTTAGCATCTCCAATACCAGTGTGCTTTATTCGCCCTATGCAAGTTATGCAGGTCTCAATGTTCCTTCCACAGAGGACAATAGTAGTAATGCTTTATTGTATACTAACAAAGACAACCAAATAGCGGCGGTAAATGTAGATGAAAACGGTAGCCCTTTAGCCAACAAATCGGTAAAAATTGACCTGTATAAGCTTGATTGGCGTTGGTGGTGGGATCATGGTGGTGAGAATGTGAGCAATTATGTGAGTAGCAGCTATAACAAACCAGTAAAAAGTATGCAGCTAACGACTGATGCCAAGGGTAAAGCGATTTGGAACCTCAACATTAACAACCAAGATTGGGGACGCTACTACATCAGGGTGAAAGACCTTAAATCCGGTCATACGAGTGGTGAAGTCGTATATTTCCGTCGTTCGGACTGGTATGGCTCCATGGCCAAATCTATGGGTGGTGCCGACCTGCTAAACTTCAGGCTGAGCAAAGACAAGGTGCAAAGCGGAGAAAAATTCCAAGTGATTATTCCAGGAGGAAAAGATGGCCATGCCTACATTTCAGTAGAGACGGGCAAAGCTGTATTGCAGGAACATTATATTCCTCTAGCAGATGATGAGACCGTTTATGAGCTGCAGACTACCGCAGGCATGGCACCCAATATATATGTGCATGTATCGGTGGTGCAGCCACATGACCAGATTTACAATGATTTGCCTATTCGTTTATATGGCGTGAGGAACATCTTG
>JBKEFO010000288.1:0-4167 GCA_046709585.1 Marivirga sp. | reverse complement strand
AATTTAGAGTAGGATACGCCTATTTTAGTAGGAGAGCATTCGAGGAGGCACAACCTTTTTTTAGTAGACTAAAACGATCCACCAGTACCTATCAATCTGCCGCTTTTTACTATAGTGCCTACGTAAACTACGAGTTAGGAAACTATGAGGAGGCTTTAAGAGATGTAAATGAAGCCAGTAAAAATGACGCTTATGCAAGTAGTGCTGCAGAAATAAGGGCCAATATTTACTATAAACAGAAAAAGTATAAGGCCGTAATAGAATATGTTAAGATGCTTAGCAGCAATAGGGTAGCACCGGCTACGGCCTTAATCGCAGCGGACGCACACTTTGAATTAAAAGAGTATAAAAACGCTTTGTCATACTTTCAAACGTATGAAAAAGCAGTGAAATCAATTTCCGATCGCCCAATATTGTATAGAATGGGTTACTGTGCTTATAAAGTAAATAAGGTGGACGAGGCCATAGATCTTTTTGAAAAAGTGGGCATTAGTAAAGATTCATTGACTCAATACAGTACCTATTACCTAGGGAGTTTATATCAAGAAAAGGGCAATACCCGTTTTGCAATAAATGCTTTTCAACAAGCAAGAAATTTTTCTTTTGATTTAGCTATTAAAGAAGAAAGTTATTGGCAGCTAGCCGTCTTGCTTATCAAGGAAGGGGCCTATGAGCAAGCCATCAAAGAGCTTTCTGATTTCTTGACAATCTTTCCTCAGAGTATTCACGCTACAGAAGGGAAAGAATACCTCACCAGCGCCTATTTAAATACGCAAGCTTATGAGCTAGCGATTAATTTTATAGAATCCTTACCGTCAATGACTTTTCAATTAAAAAAGACCTATCAGCAAGTAACCTTTTACCAGGGAGCAGATTTTTTTAACAAAGGAGCTTATTTTGAATCAGTAAAGTCATTTGAGAAGTCAGTAAAATACCCTCTGTCGAAGGAAAAAAGTGCAGAAGCTTATTTTTGGATGGGAGAGTCTTTTTCTACTGCTGGTAAATATGCAGAGGCGATAAATGCATACAAAAAATCACTTGATCAGTCCCAGCTTAGTGATGACTGGTATCCTGCCTTATGTTATGGAATTGCTTTTAGTTTCTACAATACAAAGCAATATAGCCCAGCCTTAAGCTTCTACCAGAAATATGTCAATCAGAAAGACGATCTAACTTACAAAGCCGATGCTATTATTAGGTTAGCAGATTGTTATTATGTCTTAAAGCGATACAAAGAAGCGAGCGCCACTTATTCTCAGGCATTAGAGGTAGAGGATAATCTGAACGATTATATTTACTTTCAATTAGGTATTGTTGCTGCACTTGAGAATAAGGAGTCGAGTGCAATTAAGTATTTTGATAAGGTGATTACCATTTATCCTGCCTCCAGTTATTATGATAATGCTTTATTTCAGAAAGCATTATTAACTTTTGAATCGGGAAATTATGCAGGATCAATTGATTTATTTGCTGCCATGGTCGACAAGGCACCACAATCGAATCTAGTCCCTTATGCTTTATCTAAGCGAGCAATAGCGTACTTTAATTTAAAGCTATACGATTTAGCTTTAGTAGACTACCGTCACATACTAAGAGCTTATTTAACACATCCAACATCTAGTGGTGCTTTGGTTGGACTGCAAGAAATTTATGGTGTAAAAAATATTGAGGGTGATTTTGAGGAGTATTTAGCAAAGTATAAGAATGCGAATCCAGAAGATAAAGATGTGGTTACTATAGAGTATGATGCTGCAAAGTCACTTTATTTTAACCAGAATTATGATAGAGCCATAGTAGCATTTAGGAATTATATTGAAAACTACCCTGATAATAGATTAAGTCAGGAGGCAACCTATTACCTAGCAGACAGCTACTACAGAGCCCAAGAATACGATCAAGGCTTACCAATATTCTATGAAGTGATAGAAGATGAGAACTCGCAATTCCTGAAGAGAGCCTTAAGTAAGATTGCAGAAATAGAGCTTATTTTAAATAATTACGAGAAATCTCAGGAGAGCTTTAAAATGCTTTTGACTTTATCTGAATCAGCCAGAGATAACTATACAGCATGGGAGGGGCTGATGCAAATTGCCATACGAAAGAATCAAGCCGATACTATCATAAAATATGCAGATCTTATTATCAAACAAGCAAATATTAACACCCAAGCGGTAACAGATGCTTATTTACATAAAGGTATAGCCTATTTTAATCAAGGGAAGTATGAGTTAGCGCAACCTGCATTTCTTTCTGCAATAGAGGTAGCTCAAGATGCAAATGCTGCCAATAGTAAATATATGCTTGGTCTTATGGAGTATAATGAAGGGAACCATCAAAGTTCATTAGAGATATTGTTTAACCTAAATGAGAATTTTTCCAGTTTTGATAAATGGATAGGGAAGTCTTTTTTATTAATTGCAGATAATTATTTCGCGCTCAATGAGGTTTTCCAGGCGAAAGCAACCTTTAATTCAATTATTGAAAACTCTGGTGATAAATCGGTAGTGGAGGAGGCTAAGATAAAGCTTGATATAATAATGCAAAGAGAGAAATTGGCAGCTCAAAAGGCAGACTCCCTACTGTTAAGGAAGCCTATTGATAGTGTAGTTATTGATACGGATTCTATAAATGATTAATATGAAAGGGATATACACAGCTTTATTTTTTATGAGTCTAAGTTTTCCTGTTTTAGGTCAAGACCAGTGGGGAGCTCCAACAGAAGGAGAACTAGAGGATTCGCGGGTGATTATTGAGAAAAATAGAAAAATTGAGTTGCCTAGAGCGCAAAGGAAGTTCCAAAAAGTACCCAAGTTGAAGCCTACTAAAGACAGCATAGCTATAAACTATCAATGGAAGGATTTGACGCCTAAGTTAAATACAATAAACCCTACATTGAGGGTCCTAAGAATTAAAGATGATCAACTAGAAAAGCTTTTTGCTAATCAGGTTTCGCTAGGCTTTGGGAATTATGCTTCGTCGTTTCTTTCAGCTCATCTGGCCAATAAAAGAGATAAGAATAAAAGCTATGGCTTACAATTATTTCATAAGCATTATAACAGGGGCTCAGTTGATGGACGATATTCAGCTTCTGGTAATCAATATGTGAATCCATACTTACGATTGATAAATAAAGACTACGTTTTTGCAGCTAGCCTCCTTTATGACCGCTTTGATAATTATGCCTACGGAGCTTTTGAAAATTCATTGGGCGCAAATGAGCTATATGAGAGAGGGGAATTTCAAAAGCTCTATCAAAATGTGTCAGCTAATATTCAATTTGAAAACCGCAACATTGAAAACAAACTAGATTATAAACTGAAATTAAATGCGAAACACTTTTTTACCTCAATGGGATCCAAGGAAAGTGTTGTGTCCTATGAAATAAACAATAGCTATAGGCTGAGTAAGGCCATTTCTTTTGGAATCCCAATAAGTGGTTTTTTTAGCGAGTATACGGCCACTTCAGAATTGAACAAGACCAATAGATATCTACTAAAAGTAAAGCCAAAGGCGGAGTATTTTTTAAATGAGCATTTACTAGTGAATGCAGGTATTAACATTGTCGCAGAAAATGATCAATTAAGGAATATGGGAAAAGTACATGTGTACCCTGTTATACAGGCTACTTTTAATCCAGTTACAAATTTAATTTTAAAGGCGGGTATCAGTGGTGATGTCGAAAGGCAGTTGTTTCAAGGGTTCGCATATCTAAATCCGTACGTAGATGAAATTGATATTTTAAACAACACCTTAGTACCTTTTAAATTTAATGTTGGTTTAAATGCCAATTTGCTTAATAGAGTTAATATCACTGCAGATTATGCCATCGGTACAGTTCAAAACCAACAATTTTTCCAAAATACTATTAGTGGCGATGATTTTCCCAATGCATATAATACCACTGTCTTTTACATCGAACAAAGTTTAACAAAGTCATCGGCTCAAATAGCCTTAACATTTAATGTAAATAAAGCAGTATCACTAAATGCATCTGCTAACTACCTTGAATTTAGTCATGATAGTATTAGTTTGTTTCCAAATACTCCAAAATTAGGCTATACTTTTAGTTCGAATTTCAATATTAAAGATAAATTGATAATAGGTGTTTCGGGGTTTGGTCAAACAGAATCTAGGGCATATCTATTAGAAAACAGCACATTATTATTA
>JBKEFO010000287.1:0-4170 GCA_046709585.1 Marivirga sp. | reverse complement strand
CTGTCAAAAACGCTTTAATAAAACCTATTAATCCTTACCTTTACTCAGATTTCTGAAGTAATTAGTATTAAAAATAATATGCACAGAACACATACCTGCGGAGAATTAAGAATTGCAAATAGAGGAGAAAAAGTAACCTTATCGGGCTGGGTACAGCGCTCAAGAGATAAAGGAGGGATGCTTTGGATTGATTTGCGAGACAGATACGGGATAACGCAACTGATTTTTGAAGAGGGAAAAACCCAAGAAGAGCTTATGGCTTTGGCTAAAAAAGTGGGAAGAGAGTTTGTTGTGCAGGTTAAAGGTGAAGTGGCTGAACGCTATGCCAAAAACGATAAGATGGCTACGGGGGATATTGAAATCCTAGTAGAAGCATTTACTGTAATGAATCCTTCCAAAACGCCTCCATTTACTATTGAAGAAGATACAGATGGGGGTGAGGAGCTGCGTATGCAATACCGTTACTTAGACCTACGTAGGTCAAATATTAGAGAAAAATTACAATTACGCCATAAACTCATGCAGGCAACCAGAAGGTATATGGATGAGCAAGACTTCTTGGAAGTGGAAACACCCGTTTTAATTAAATCTACGCCAGAAGGAGCAAGAGATTTCGTTGTGCCGTCAAGGGTGCACGAAGGTGAGTTTTATGCTTTACCCCAATCACCACAAACATTCAAGCAACTGTTGATGGTGTCTGGTTTTGATAAATATTTTCAAATCGTGAAATGCTTCAGAGATGAAGATTTACGTGCTGACAGGCAGCCTGAATTCACGCAAATAGACTGTGAAATGTCATTTGTAGAACAGGAAGATGTACTACAAATTTTTGAGGGGATGATGAAATATCTATTCAAAGAGGTGAAAGGCATTGAACTGCAAGATTTTCAGCGTATGACATATGACGAAGCGATGCGACTATACGGATCGGATAAGCCAGACCTAAGGTTTGGAATGTCATTTTTTGATATGACTGACTTGTCGCAAGGTAAGGGGTTCAATGTATTTGATCAGTCTGAGCTGGTAATTGCTATCAATGTGGCAGGATGTGCTGATTATACGAGAAAACAAATTGATGCGCTAACAGAATATGTCAAACGACCGCAAGTTGGGGCTAAAGGCTTGGTTTATGTTAAATGTAATGAAGATGGCAGCTTCAAGTCGTCGGTCGATAAGTTCTACAGCCAAGAGGATTTAAAAGCTTGGGCTGCTGCTGCTGACGCCAAGGCAGGAGATTTACTATTAGTTCTAAGCGGTGCGCTAGACCACACGCGTAAGTGTATGAATGAACTGCGTTTAAAGGTGGGTGGCGATTTAGGCCTTAGAGATAAGAATACTTTCAAACCGATGTGGGTGCTTGACTTCCCTCTGCTTGAGTGGGATGAGGATTCACAACGTTTCCATGCAATGCATCATCCATTTACTAGCCCAAAGCTAGAAGACTTGACGCTTATTGATACTGACCCAGGGAAAGTACGAGCTAACGCCTACGACATGGTCATTAATGGTGTTGAAATTGGTGGTGGAAGTATTAGGATCCATGATCGGGAGCTGCAATCTAAAATGTTCAAAGCTTTAGGCTTTACTCCAGAGGAGGCCCAAAAACAATTTGGGTTTTTGATGGAAGCCTTTGAATATGGTGCCCCACCACATGGAGGAGTAGCCTTTGGCTTCGATAGATTATGTGCCATGTTTGGTGGTTCAGACTCCATTCGTGATTATATTGCTTTCCCAAAGAATAACGCTGGAAGAGATGTCATGATAGATTCACCTGCTACTATTTCAGCGGACCAGTTAAAGGAATTACATATTAGCATAAAGTAAGAAACTTGATAGAGCACACATATATGGAGATTTTCGGCTTAGAGTTGGCCGACCCTCTCACTTTTGTAACTGATGTATTAATGAGCGTTGTAGCTTTTTATTGTGGACATAAATTATTTTACAGCTTCGATGCAAAATTCGCAAAGTTAACAGGCTTATTTTTTTTATTCCTAGGGCTTTCATCCTTAATAGGAGGGACCAGTCATTTGTTAGATCTTTACTTTGGAAAAATGCCGCATCTTTTTGCCTGGATGACCCAAGGACTATCTATACTCTTTGTTGAACTAGCGTGCGTTACTTTAATAAAGAGCAGGAAAATTCAAAATCTACTAAGAATGGTCATTTATAGCTTCTTTGGAGTTTTTGTTTCGCAGCTAATTTCTATACAGCAATTCAATGTGGTGAAAATTAATGCTACAGTAGGCTTAATTGGCTTTACTTCAATGATTCATATTGTTAAATATTTTGAGACGAAAGATCAGGACTTCCTTAATGTGCCTTTGAGTATCTGTTTGTTCATATTGCCTGCTATAATCCATGGATTTGACCTGAGATATAATTCCTGGGTCAACCAAAATGTTCTCAGCCACTTGGTATTACTTCCTTGTTACTATTTGCTTTACAGAAGCTTTTTTAGGGTAACTGAGAAAATGATTACGTCCAAAACTCAGCCAGCATTGCAATAATTGCTGCGCCTGCAGCTACGAATAATTTTCTTCCGCTAAAGTTGTGGTTTGGGCTGCTCTCGAAAAAAATTGTCGTAGAAATATGTAGGAAGTTACCTGAGACGATGGCAAATAGTATCGCGAAAAACTCTTCAGAAAAATACTGGTTCTCATGCAACAGTGTACTGCTGATGATTCCTACTGGGCTTGCAAGGCTAAAGATGAACAAGAGTAGAAAGGTTTTTAGCTTTGATTTGAATTGACAAACCAATACAGACATTAAGGCAAAGGCAGCAGGGATTTTATGCATTAAAATCCCGTAAAAAAGAGAGTTATTATCAGCATGATTATGTAGCCCTTGCGGATGCGCTAGCAAAGTACCCTCTAAAAAGGCATGGATACATAATGCTATCAAAAGACCTATCCATTTATGGTCTTGGTGGTGGTGGTTCCCCCCTTCATGGTGCAGATGACCGTGTTCTACACCTTCCGTGAAATATTCTATTATCACTTGAATAAAGAAACCCAAGAGTACGTAAAAAGCTAAATGATTGACAGCTACTTTCGTTGAGAACAATTCAGGCAGAATGTGAATAATGGTTATTGAAAAGAGGTAGGAACCCGCAAAGACCAAACTAAGCTGGAAATACTTGCTATTAAATTTAGGGACAATAAATACAGCTAAACCACCGGCAAGGGTAAGAATAAAAAGTATGATAATGGATAGTGTCATAAAAAGGCTTAAGCTAAAAGATAGTATATCTTACAAATAAAAAAAATGCTTTCTAAGCTGCATTGGAGTTACTTTACACCCAAATAACAAGTCATTCAGCTAGAACTATATTGTCACCTAGCGTCTCTGAGCTAAATTCTTGTAGCCTACCCTCAGCATCTTCATACATTAGAAAGGCCTTTAATGTGGTCTGCGTTTCTAGTATTTGTTTTGATGCTTCTAAACCTAAGACCATAAAAGCAGTGGACCAAGCATCTGCTTCCATACAGCTAGGAGCAATAACTGTAGCACTGATTATATCTCTCTGTACTGGAAACCCAGTACGTGGATCTATAGTGTGACCATATGTAACACCTTCATGGACAAAGAAATTGCGATAATTCCCCGATGTAGACATAGCCTCGTTATTTAACTTAATAATAGCCGATCTTTCATTTATGCCACTTTCCTTTCTAGGGTTGTCGATACCAATTGACCAAAGAAGATCTCTATCATTTTTTCCTTTCGTTCGAACCTCACCACCAAGTTCAATCATTAAGTTGTCAATGTCCTGACTCACTAAGAAATCATATAGTACATCTATAGCGTAGCCTTGCGCAATAGCGTTGAAGTTAAGACCGATCATTGAATTTAATTTCCAGACAGCCTTTTCATCAAAGGCTATTTTATTAAAGCCTATTTGGTCTCTAATCGCTGTAATTTGTATGGTATCAGGAAATTCACTTGCTTCCTTGCCAAAGCCCCAAGCGTTAATTAAGGGGTGTATTGTAGGGTCAAAAGCACCTTGCGATGCTTCGTATACTTTTTTGGAGGTCTCCATTACAGGATAAAAATAAGGAGAGATAAATACTAGACTGTCGATGTCTTCCCTATTGAAATGACTGATTTCTGAATATTGCCGATAGGTTGATAAGCTCTTGTCGAATGCCATTAAGAGCGAATCTATTG
>JBKEFO010000286.1:0-4175 GCA_046709585.1 Marivirga sp. | reverse complement strand
GAAATGAAAATGCAGCGGTATGGATCAGTCTAGGTAATGAGAAAGCCGCTGTGGAAGCCGTTTTTGAAGAAGTGACGCTTGTCAAAATCATCACCCACCCTTATGCTATAGCGGAAGAAAATGGTATTCCACTATATATAGGTAGAAAGCCTAAGGTCAATATTCCAAAATGGTGGGCTGCTTATGAAAACTATGTTTTTGACTGATACCCCCTAAGGTATTTGTTAGTATGTTTTTTATCGACATTCGGGCTTTGCACTATAATTGACACACCCACTCAGTAGTAGCCATGCCCCTCCTTTAGTAGTCCCAAATAGCTTCAATTTGTTGCCAAAACTAAAATCGAATTTATTAAAATTACTTTATCGCACGATCAGAATAAAAACAAATCGTCATTTCTAATGCTAGAAATGATTAGATTAAAGATTGCACTCATAAACTTTACCATTTAATGAAGCATCTAGTCCTACTACTTAGCACGTATCTTATTAGTTTTAGCATTTCTGCTCAAAACATTGATTCTTTAATAGCAATATATAAAACAGACACCTCTTTCAATTTACCTGAAGGAACGTTTTACTTTGACGACGATAGAAGTGAGTCAAAGATCATAACCCTAAAAGGCCCTATTATCACAAGTCAGAATTTGAGGAAGTATGATACTTTATTAACAGCTTTTTTAGTCCGAAAAAGTTATGACGTAATAGGAGGCCTTCATTTAGTTTTAGCACTAAACTTAGCACTAAGTGAACCAGAAAACGATCAAGGGCTATTTTTACTGCGTCTTGAAAAAGATGCTTTGCAAGTTCATGAAAGGTCACTTTATAATGATGCCTCCTATGAAAGCTTAGTAAATAGCTTAAAGGAAAAACAAGGAAGCGGGCGAGAAGAATACCTAATGGACAAAATAAGTGTACGCTATGATCAATATTATCATAAAGTTAAATATGATGAACTAGGGAAATTACCCACCATCACTGAAGCTGACATACCTGCCTTAAAAGCAGCGTTTATTGATAGGTATCAAATAAATACAGATGAGTACTATGGTTTTCTAGAAGGCGAATCAGTCACCGCTAGCAACTATAACAGAAGCAGAAATAATAGATTGAACTTAAGTCTTACAAACCTATTCATTGAAAAGGGTCTTCAACCTTTCAGTTCAATGGCACTATATAAACGGTATGAACGGGAAACAGAAGAATTTATAAGTGCTACAGACGATTATCTATGGCCCTTAAAGTTCTTGTTGAACTTTATAAAAATCACCTTTCTCCTCTTCGGTGGAGCGGCTATATTTTGGGCTGTAGGTAGATTTACAAGTATCCACCTTCCAAAATCAATAAAAGCTATCTTAGAAGTGATGGGACCAATTGGTTTTGCTACAAGTGGACTATTTATAGGTCTTGTGAGTGGATGGAATTATGGTGAATCACTGGGCTATACAGGAGGAGATTCTATGGGTAAACTCATGTTGGCAGTTTTTTGTGGGTTGGTCGGTATTGTTGTTGCTATGATAATAGTATTAATTATTAAAAGAAAGACTGCATCTAAAAAGACTCAGCAGTTTACCAAAAATAAATAAGAGAGCGACTGAAAGGTCTTTTGAAAATAACGTTGTTATTAGCCTACTCCAATTTGCCCCATAAAACATAAAAAAAGCAGACTCATATGGGCCTGCCTTTAACTATTTAACCTAAAACGTATTTATTTTTTATTCCTTCTTTTAATTTCTAACTCATATAATTGTTTAAAGCAATTTGTAACGACATCTACTTGATAAGTGGCATATAAAGTTTTTCCAACGCCAAAACCATCTGACCCTGGGAAAAATGAATTTGTATCAAACAGAAATCCCTTATTATTTAGGTAATAGGTGTTAAAACTACCTTTTTGCTGTCTAGCCCCATCAATGAAATACCATTTATAGCTTCTCTTTTCTAAGCTTGTGAGGGCTACTTTTACAGCATCATTTGATGTTACTAACTAGGGCGAAATGCCTAAAAAGACCTTGTACCTCCTAGGATTTTTCAAGCATAAATTCCTAAAAAGTAGCTTATGACCTTAGGTGCATTCTTTGTAAGTCTAAATGTCAAGGACCTTAAGACCTCAAAATTATTTTACGAAAATATCGGTTTCACTCAATTTGCGGGAGACTTGAAAATGAACTATCTGATCATGAAGAATGGCAATGCCTTAATAGGCTTATTTCAAGGAATGTTCGAAGGCAATATCTTGACATTGAACGCGGGTTGGGATGAAAACGCGCAAGCGATCGAGGATTTTGATGATGTAAGAGCAATTTAATAGCATTTGAAGGGTAAGCAAGTAAAGTTAGAACAAGAAGCGGATCCTGCTTCCAACGGCCCAGCGAGTCTTTCGCTGGTTGATTCAGATGGCAATGTACCTCTGATTGATCAACATGTGTAGCATTTACTGCTAGATTAAATCAGGTCATCTTAAATGCAAGGTGTCTGTTTTATTTAGATTTGGCATAAAGTGCCTAGAATTATTGAAGCCATAAAAAAACCATTGCGCCAAAGGCACAATGGTTCTGACAAGAATTATTCAGTCATGCCTAGTTTAGCCAGGCATTATCTTCGCTGCCAGCCGCCACCAAGCGCCTTATAAAGTGCAATACGTGCATTGGCTTGCTGCATCTGTGTTTCTACCAAATCAAATTTAGACTCCAAGGCATCACGTTGCGTTAGCAGCACCTCCATATAATCTGCGCGGGCCGATTTAAACAAATCATTGGCGATTTTAATAGATTGTGTTAAAGCCTCCACCTCTTGTGCTCTTAGTGCATAACTCGCACTGAGATTTTCAATATTATTCAGTTGGTTCAACACTTCCATATAGGCCTTCAAAATGGTTTGCTCATAGGCAAATACTGTCTGCAATTGCCTAGCATTAGCGCTTTTATAGGCTGCCTTTATCGCCTTTCTATTGAGCAAGGGAGCCGTTACATCTCCTGCTAAACCATAGAGAACAGATTCAGGAGCTTTCACTAAGAAAGAGGGGTTAAAAGCCTGCAGTCCCAATGCAGCACTGATGTCCAAAGAAGGATAAAAGCGTGCTTTTGCTACCTTTACCTCTAGCTTAGCTGCGGACAAGGCCAATTCTGCTTGCCTAATATCGGGTCTGTTGCCTAGCAATTGAGCTGGTACGCCTGACCGATATGGTTGTTCAATGAGCTGATCAAAAGCAGTAGACTCACGCGCTATGGGTTGCGGGAACCTACCCAATAAAAAATTGAGCTCATTTTCCTTCACCACTATATGCTGCTGAATATCAAATTGCAAGCTTCTAGTATGCAGCACTTCCGCTTCAAATTTACGTACCGCCAGCTCCGTTACCCTAGCAGCAGTTTTTTGAATCCTCACAATCCTCAAAGCACTGCTTTGAATCTCGATATTACGCTGCACAATCACTAACTGCTTGTCTAAGGCTAAAAGCTCATAATAGGAATGGGCTATTTCTGCTATCAGGTTAGTTTGCATAAAATGCTGCCCCTCAATAGAGCCAAGATAGCGCATGGTAGCTGCTTTCTTTGCATTACGAAGCTTATGCCATATATCTACCTCCCAATTGGCTACCGCACCCAACATAAAATCTGGTACTGGATCAGGCATTTCTCTCCCAGGCTCAATATCCGTTGTTGCTTCGTTGGCACCTAGTGGCGTATAACGCGCTGTTTTATCTACACCAGCACCACCTTTAAGGCTGACGCTAGGAAGAAGCTCACCTCTCTTGGCCTGCACCTCATTATTGGCAATCCGTATCTCTTGCAAAATGATATTTAGCTCCTGGTTGTTGGCCAAGGCCGTATCAATTAAAGCCACTAAATAGCGGTCTTGAAAATACTCCTGCCAGCTAAGCTGTGCTGAGCTATTAGTGTCCGACGCTACCAAGTAGGCATCAGGCATGCCTGCAATAGCTGATCGCTCTACTAAAGAGGGTGTTTTGCAGCCTGTCGTAAACAGACTGAAAAACAATACCACCATTGCTACCTGTAGTGCTCTTCCCACTTGTTCAATAGTTGCTAAAGAATTTATACTTTTATTGCTCATGATTTCTATTTTCTGATAAAGGATATAGGTCTTCATCTTTAATTAAATGTTTGCCGTCGGCTAGCTTAGCAAAGATGTAATACAAGCCTGGCACGATGATGA
>JBKEFO010000285.1:0-4235 GCA_046709585.1 Marivirga sp. | reverse complement strand
TAAGCGCTCTTCTAATGATGCTCCAATACTTTTTATTGGTAAGTTTACCGATTATCGAGATTGGTTATTTGTGATAAATGGAGGAAATTATATGTACTATCCTCACTTTAATTTGCCTAAACATTATAAAGAGTTACTACCTAATAAGGAAATGGAAAAGAAGCTTCCTATTTATTTATATTATTTAAAGGGAGGGGATTTAATATTCAGCGCAGCTCCCTTTATTGATTAGGTATTACTATTAGTAATTGATAGCAAACACAGCTGCAAAGGCCATTAGTATTTAGTGTAATGGGCGGATTAACCATGGCACAGGCACCACCTTGTTTTTGCTGACTGTTTGGTACTTCCTGCTAAAGCGGAAAGGCAACAAATAGAATACGTTGACAGCTAAAATATATTATTTCATGATTTTCTTGCACCCCCCCATTTTTCACTTACTTACAATCGTTTCAATCATTACCCAAACAAAGCGCCTACAATTGACGGCAATTTCGCTTATGCTAGCTAATGCATTTTGCGTTCAAGAACAGTTCTTTACGGTTAAGGTTTGAAGCATTTAAATATTTTAAACTTTAAAAATTATTAAGATGAAAAAATCTCTAAAAGTTAAATCAGCAATTTTATCTATTGGTATAGGTCTTGCATTTGCATTTTCTGTGTCAACAGCACAAGCTTCATTAGCTATTGATGATTCTGGAAATCATAAAAAAAGTTGTTGGTTCAGTGATGGCTGTAAATTTAAGGTCGATAAATCTTGTGCGGGCCATTTATGTGGTTAAATATCAGTAAATCTATTATTTTAAACTAAGGCAATATCTAAGCCTTAGTTTTTTTAATTTATAAATCTTTTTAATTACTATTTATGGTAAAAACCAATTGGGTAGTCATTTTTCTAGTGTTGCTTATTGCAGCTTGTAACCCAAATAATAAACATGATGATGTCCTTAGTAATGAATTTAAAATAATTAATCCCCAATTCATCAAGTCCGCTAAGCTTTCCGAATTAATTGATTCAAAGATTACCTATAAAACGTTACAATCTGACTCAAATAATCAATTAGGAGAAATTGAAAAATTAATATTTAAAAAGGATAATATTTATGCTTTGGATAGTCATTATGCGCTAAAACTGTTGAGGTTTAATAGCGATGGAAAGCTATTAAATGTTATTGGTAAAGTCGGTGAGGGAATAGGTGAATATGAAAATCTAACTGAAGCATATATTAATGATTCTATCATTGAGATAATTGATAGAGATAATTTCAGCAGGTTGAAGTATAATTTCAATGGAGAATTTATCAAGGAGGAACGAATTGACTTTTATATCAGTCAAGCAATGCCTTTTGGGAATAATAGAAGGATTTTTTACAGTCCTACGGATTATACCATAAGTGGTAATGAATCTGAAGGAGTATTGATGATCACCAATAGCGATTATGATAGGGTTTTAAAAGCCTATTTTCCTTACGAAGAAGTTTTTGATGATGCTTCTTTACCTGGATTTCTGATAGGGGAAAACTTAGAGTTTACTTACGTAAAGCCAGGTTTAGGAGAATTTTATAAGATTGATTCAACAATGAACGTAAAGCCTTATTTTAAGATTGATTTTGGACCATACAAGTGGCCATTAAGTAAAGAGCAGATTCAGGCTGACCAAGAAAACTCAGAAAAGGTGTTTTTTAAAGGAAATGTAATGTCTTTAGTCCATAGATTAAGTGAAACGGATAATTACCTCACCTTTTTAACTGTAATGTGCTCGCCAGAAGAAGAAGCAAAGCAGTTAGATTTGATTAAGCATCGATGGTTTTGTATTTATGATAAAAGAAAAGTTAAACTGTACATTATTAAAAAAATTATTAATGATATCGATGGAGGTTTATTTGCAAATCCTATAGTTGGAACGGGAAATACTTTTACTGGCGTATTGTCTCCTGAGGAGCTTATCGACTATTTTAAGGAGGAATCTGCAAAAGACAATGCTTCTAAAGACTTAAAAAAATTAGTTGATAGTTTGACTTTCTCTAGTAATCCAGTATTGATGCAATATTCCCTGAAAGATAATATAATCCTTTAAAAGGAAGCATAATGAAGAACCGCATAATTAATTATAGACATTCTTTTTTATTAGTGCTTGTATGCCTGTTATCTGGCATATTGGTATATAGCCTTCTTCAGAAGAAGGAGCTTTTAAATAAATTTGAAAAACAGATTCAAGCATATGAGTTGGATATTACCTCAATGGAAGGATATATCAGAAATCAATTAAGATTACAAGACAAGAAACTTGACGGAAATCTTTCTATTAGGACAATGAATAACCAAGAGGTTACATTGAGAAATATTATAGAAGAAAGAAAGGATAGTGTAGTTATAGTAGCATTTAAATGGGATGCTTGTAGAGATTGTCTGAAGCAAGAAATAGCTTTTATTAATTTGAATAAAGAGATATTTGAACATGTTGTTTTTCTAACTTCATTTAAGAACCATCAAGCTTTTACTGCCTATGCAAGGCGACTACAAATTGATTGGCCAATCTATAACTATAGATGGAGCGAAGACCTCATTCTGCAAGATGACAATAATCATGGCGTTTTTGCTTTTGTTACGGACCAGTCTTTAAGCATTATGTGGCCGCACCTAGCTAGTTCTGCCTATTCGAACCTTTCAGACCAATATTATAAAACAATTTCTGGAAAAATTAGTGAGACTTCTTATGAATAAAGTTATTATAAAACTAATTGTCATACTTCTACCTATTTCGTTATTTGCTCAAGAGAGAAATTATACTATTAGTGGAACGGTATATGATAGCGAAACAAAAAGGGCTATTTCACAAGCCCAAGTACAACTTCAATATTCCTCTATTTTCACCTCAACGAATGATAATGGAGAATTTAGCTTGCTTTTAAATGCTAATCAGGCCCAAGGAATTTTAGTCGTTTCTTCTACTGCCTATGCAAGTCAATCAATAATGCTTGACGGCGAGGAAGAGTTTATTTCTATCATGCTTAAGCCCTTTTTTTTTAAACTGAATGAGGTCAAAGTAAAGTCACCAATACATAATGAAGATGCGAAAAGCTTAGTAGAAAAGGCTATGAAAAATATCAAAAAGTTAACACCTTCCTACAAGGCCCGTGCTGAATATCAGCACCGTATGAAAGAGAATGGAAACCTTGTGAAGCTAACGGAAGGTCAAATACTAGTTACTGATCCAGTCGGGTTTGGGAAAAACAAATCAGAAGTGTCTCTTTCCGAATCAATTGAATTTATTGAAAAAAGGGAGAGTTTGGATCATTCTTTTAATCGAATGGGCTTTAAGCGCTCTTATTACGATACGTACTTTGAAAATTTCGCCTTCTTACTTAAAAACGGTCTAAAATATGAGAGAAAGGGAGTGGCTTACCTTTACTTTTTTGAAGATTCAGTGCGGACTAAGAATTATATTGATTATACGATTACTGGCTTTGACAAATCTAAAATAGACAGCATCTCATTTCAAGAATTTTTTGATCTTACTTTTGTAATTAGACAGTATGATCATGAGAAAGCGCTGAAAATACTTTCCTTTCAAATGGATTATGAAAGTACACTGACAAAAAAATATCTGTCTCATAGAGAGAAAAGTCATTTTCTTATAGTGTTAAAAGAAACTAATCAAAGGTTAGCTCCTAAACGAATGGAACATATGCTTACTCAAAAGACCAATCACGGTGACGGAGGAGAAGATATAAATATGCAGGCTTTTCATTCCATTGAATTTAAGGAGGTCTCTTTTGATAAAGAAAAATTAAGTACAGAACTTATAAAAAGCGATAAGTATAATCCAACCTATTGGCAGGAGAAACCGCTATCAATAGACACATACAAGGCGCTCTCAGTATATTTAGATTTATCAAAACAATTTAAATTGCAGCACAATAAAGAGGAGCGAAACGAACTACAGGAGCAAATAGATCTAGCAAAAATTCAGAAATATATTGTCAGTAAGAAGTTTAGAAATGATGTACGTATCATTTTTTGGGAAGATTATAAAACCTTATCTGCGTATCATTATTTACCTGATAAGCGCTCTTCTAATGATGCTCCAATACTTTTTATTGGTAAGTTTACCGATTATCGAGATTGGTTATTTGTGATAAATGGAGGAAATTATATGTACTATCCTCACTTTAATTTGCCTAAACATTATGAAGAGTTACTACCTAATAAGGAAATGGAAAAGAAGCTTCCTA
>JBKEFO010000284.1:0-4261 GCA_046709585.1 Marivirga sp. | reverse complement strand
CTTTTATTCGTAAATGAATGATCCGTATTCCACACCTCATATTTTATGAAGTTGTCATTGTCTTTGGCCAATGCATCTGCAATATTTTTGTTATTGTTGTGCTCATCTAACATAATAATTTTCTTGTACTTCAGCATTTCATAGTCCTTGGAGAGGTCAAAATAACGAGGCTTTTCTAATACGGGAGCAAATATCTCTTGGGCGGGAGTGTTCAGCACTAGGTAATTATCCATATCCGCTTTTCGGAGCTTTGCCATGATTGCCACTAGGGAGGTATCACCTTTGAAAAATCCAGCGATATTAAATATAGAAAGCGCGAAGACCTTCTTTACTTGAGGTAGTTGCTGTGCAGCCTTTAAGCTCACAAAAGCACCAAGACTATGGCCGAATAAGACTATTTCGTCAGGGTCTATCTGCAACCTTTCCTGTTCAACAGTCCATTTCACAACATTTACCACGTCAGCCACGCAGTTTTCAATGCTGTATTGTCCACTGCTCCCCCAAGAGCCACGGTAGTTGAAGTAAACCACATTCCATCCTTTGGAGCGTACTACTTGGGCAATGTCAAGATTTCGTTCGTTGCCAGGATAGCCATGAAGTAGAAAGAGCGTCGGATGTTTCTCTGTGCCATTGGCTTTGTACATCAGCCCCTGCAAGAGGGCACTGTCGGAAGGGATGCTCAGTTCTATACCAGCGGCAGGGGAGGAGGAGCTCCATTCCAAATCCTTTAGCAGTAGTTCGTTTTGCTTTAGTGCTTGTGTGCAGGAGAAGCCAAGCACTAATAAGGGGAGGCAGATGAAGAATTTACTTTTCATAGAGCAATATAAGTGTCTTTAAATCAGTAGGCAAATCTAGGTTTTATGGTCTTTCTGGGTTTCATTTGAAATGAAGGGCTGCCTGACGTATGGCATTTGAAGATTGAGCGTATTAAAATCATTCACCGAAACAGCTTGCAAGCTATCACTGCCTGAGTAGTCAAGGAACTTGATTGGTATTACCCGAATTGGAAAGCCGACAGGTAGCAAGAGCATGTTAATGTTTTCAACTCCAATTACTTTTAATTACCAGCTTATTGTGATGATGAGGTGGATTAAGGTTCAGCTGCTTTCAATTTGGGGAACGCCGTTATTAGGTTAAAATTTGCTGTTTGTGACCTACACTTTATTGTTTTTATACCTTATTGTGAGTGGTCATTTTTATGGTATCGATTAATTTAGCTATGTCGTTTTCATCATTAAAGACGTTTACAGATATTCTTAAATACTTTCCTCTTACAGATAAATAGATATTGTTTTTTGTTAAATTCTCTGTCAAAGTCTCTTTATTAATTTCTTTTGGTAATTCTAAAGAGAATAAATGATTCGAAAAAAACGAGTCTTCTTCAAATTGGATGTTGAATTCCTTCAGATATTCTATCAGTGGTTTGATAAGGTTTTTACAATACTTTTGAATGTTATTAGGATTCCATTCTTCAATTTGTTTTAAGGATTCTTTAAGAATCGGCATTAAGATAAAATTACTAGTTTCTCCTACATTGTATCTTCCTGCTTGAGGTTTATAACGCTCTTCATAGGCTGTAAGATTGCTGAATTCGTGTGAATTTGTCCTATTAATCCAAGATTCCTCTAATGGCGTTCCGTTTTTATAATTATCGCTAAAATATGCCAATGCGATAGAATAGGGCCCTAAAAGCCATTTGTAGCTGGCGCAAATTAAAGCGTCTATTTTGTATTTCTTAACATCCATTTCCATTGCTCCAACAGACTGTGTTCCATCTACGATGAATTTGGCGCCAACTTCATCACATTTTTCACCTATGGCCTTCAAATCAAATTTAATTCCATTCATCCAATGAATAGATGAAATAAGGACTACAGATGTTTTTTCTGTTATTTGTTGCAATATGTTTTCGTTCCAACTCTTGCCGATTAATATAGTGCTACCTGGTTTTACGATAAGCAGGTCATTGGCATTTTCCGAGCACCAACTTTTTAAAGAGAAATAACCGCTTGGAAATTCATCTTCAACAGTTACGGCGGTTCCGTTTTTTTTTCCTGCAGTGTTTTTCAATACAGCGCTAAATCCGTAGGATGTAGACGGAACAAGTGCAATCTGTGCCGCTTTCGCATTTATGATTTTTGCGAAATAAGTTCTCACTTGTTCAGTTTCCTCAAAGAAATCTTCTGGCTTAATATCTACTGGATTTCGTTCACGTATTAGCGCCTGCAAACAAGCTTTTTCTGCGGATCGTAGCAAAGGTGCTTTGTATGCACAATTGAGATAGTGGATATTTTCTCGTAAGCTGAATAATTCTTTTTGACTTTTCATTTTTCAATTGTTCGTAACACCCTTATAAAACCCATTTGCGGCACAATGCTATGGCGTACTGAAAGTACCGATTTTTGTGCTGTTCACAAAACACTCATTATCTGATAATAGTGAAAATTTACTTAAAAGTGCTTGTAAAGTAAAGTTGCTTGCCACAAAGAGCAAGCATTAGTTGTGGGCAAAAGGCACACAAGGTTTGGCACAGGGTACTGAGCATTTGGGTTTTATTTATTGTCTTGGTTTCTATTGAATATAATTTTTGAAAAGCGGATTTGTATCGAAGAATTTGGCCACTTTTCCATAGCTGCTAATTTCAGATTCATTTGAAAGTCTATATTATCGTATGCAAATAGTTGAAAATTGTACAATTCTATTTTCTCTCCAAGGAATTCAATGAAAGTACTGCTTTCATTCTTTATTGTTATGGAAGACCTAGCCTTCTCAACAAGTGCTTTTATTTCTTCCTTGATGAAATGGGCTGTCAAGGATTCCTCAGAAATTTGAATAGACTCGTTATCTCTTCGAATTCCCCTAAGAATATAACCAATAGTGTAGTTTGCTCTTGGTAATAAAGGTGAGTCAGGATTGTCATTTATAGGATTTATAAAGATCGATATTGCCTAATAATATCCTTCACTATAGTGATCGCAAATACGTAATCGAAAGCAGTTTGATCTGGAGTTAACTATAGATCTTGTCCAAAAACTGAGTGGAGTACTAAAAATGATGGTATGAAATCATTGAATTTCATCTGTAACTACTTTCAGAGAGCAATTTATCAACAGTATGTTGTTTACCTATTTTCAACATAAGCGCGTTTGTATATTTCTCAGTATGCAAGTATTCCCTACTGACACTCAAGCTGTAGATATAAAAAGCCCCGCACATGGTTTAAGGCTTTTTAGTTTTCCACTGTGCAATTTTTAGGCATTTCAATCATTGCTTATCGTGGCCAAAAATAATTTTGGCAACTAAAGTCGCACGGAAATATGAAAGCGAGTGGTCATAGATAATTTTTAACCACAGTAACTATTTTTTAATCTTTCATCTTTTCTCATTGTTTATTCGTGTCGATACCTACTAGAGAATACAGTGGGTCGGAGCCGGTTAAAGCGGGCAAAATAATACCTGCGCCTACCAAGCCCCACAAAGATTGAAAATATAATCCTGCGATGATAATTGAGATGCCTAAAATGATTCTTCCGATGCGGTCTATTTTTCCTACGTTCTTTTTCATATTACTTAGTTTTTAAGATTTTGATAGCTATTATTTTACTGATTTGATGTTTAATTTGGTTTTCTGTGTGAGTTCTTTAACTGTTTCAATGTGGTATTTGTAGGTGGTCGTCACCTTTCTCTAGCCCTTGGTAAATTTTTTCTTCCTATCATTGTATTCATCACTCTCTAGCTATTATTTGTCATAGATTAGCTAAGAGTGGATTGGAGTATCGTGTTATTTCCGTGTTTGACTAGTCAAAAATCTCCTGTGATTGTTTGTATACCTAGGAACTCATATATCTTATAAACTCCCAATTTCATATAAGTTCCTTCTTCCCATATTCGTACATTTGGTCAATTGCAGCACATCTTTTATCATTGGTGATGAGGTCATGAGCCTCGTAGCACCAACACCTGTCCTCTGTTCTGAGGAAATGTAACAGGAGTCCACATGGGGTCTATTCAGGGAATCACCACCTACATTGGCGAATTCTAGCGGTACTTTTTTAATTGGGGAATCGATCGTCACTTGAGCAATTATATAGGTTTGGGCTTTTCCAGTGGAAGGGTCGAACTGTGCCTGCGTAGAGAGTGAAAGCATCGATAAAGTAAAAACTGTAGTTATTCGTTTCATGACTTATTGTTTTAATTCCAAACAAAGGTCACAAAAGCTGCAGCTATGCTTTTTACATTTTAGTTCAAAAACTAGCCATAT
>JBKEFO010000283.1:0-4264 GCA_046709585.1 Marivirga sp. | reverse complement strand
GTCTATGTTTTGACGATGTTTATTAACAAAAACAAATTGTTCATTTTTAGTACGGACAAAGTTGCTGATGTATTCTTTTAATTGCTCCGATGATTCTGACAGTATTTCAGCAGAAAAGTAAGGGTCAAGCGCATAATATTGTTCTATAAATTGATCTAACCTTTGCCAGTCCTCTGAGAGAAAACTAAGCCGTATGGCCATGTCAAGCATTTTTATTTGTTTATCTTCATTAAGCGTATTGTAGTAGGCATTATAAAAGTTTTGGAGTGAATCGTAAGCAATTTCGTATTGGCTTGACTCATATAAATTTTGTACTTTTTCAAATTTAGAATTTAGAAGCACTTCTCTTTGCGCATAAGCATTGGAAAAGCTAAGCAGACAAATAATGCTAACTAATAAAAGCTCTTTATACCCAAAAATTAAGTTATTTATCATAGATGAATTATTTATTCACTATTTTTTTCAATTCTCTACCAGTAATATCAAAATCTAGCGGCAGTAAAAAAACACCGCCTTTTCCGGTAGATAAACCTTCAGTGCTATACACTACTAATATCCAATTTTCATCCAGAAAGGAAACATCTCTGATAGATTCTGTCTCCTCAAATTCAATAGGCTGATATTTTTCTTTGGCCTTGGTGTTTCCGGAGGTGAATGGTACTAGTTCTTCTAGGTTCCAGACATTGAGAATTTTATCTCGACCTGCCGTAACCATTAATTCTTCCTCTTCATTGATAACAATACAGTTAATATAGCCACTATGCTCGTAAAGCGTACGGTAAATACACCTTTTAGTCATAGCATCATATACATATATGCCTCCATTTATGGTGCCCACTATTAGCCATTTTTTAGTGTCCACATATTTCACAGCTGCTATCTCAGACTCTAGTTCTGGCAAATTATAAATGGTCTGTTCTTTTGCATTTTTCAGCTGCAAATTTAAAAGGATGATCTTTTTTTGAGGTATAGCTAAGAAAAGTTGACCACTTTTTTCATGAAAATCTAGCGTTAGTATTTCTTTTTTCGCTGAATATAACGGGCTAATCTTAATCAAATCATTAGCACCTTCAATGAGCAAAATATCACCATTTTGATTAGAGCCTATGTAATCATTGTCACCAATTGGAATTATCTTATTAATTAGGGAGGGGACTTTTTGTGATTTAATGAAATTTCCTTCGTAATCATATTTCGAGAGAGAGCGATTATTCTGGTCTATTGGTAAATGACTTACAAGAAAGTGTTTGGCAGAATTTGAATAGCTTAAGTCTTTAATCCCCAAAATGTTTTTTTCTGGGATCTCTGCAGAGGCTAAAAAATTTGTTTGTTGCACCTTACCATTTTCTATTGATACACGGTGGATAGAAGAACGTTGGTCATTGGACCCAATAATATATTCAGCAGTGCCTTTTTGAGACTTCACCAAATTATTTTTACTCATAGTAATGCCATTGATGACTTTTGACAGTTGCTTGGCTCCGCCTACCTCTTGATAGGCTAGGGCCATGGCCGAAAACAGTTTATTTTTGGTGTTTTCTGTACTGGTATCGCTAATGTTTTGATATTTTTCTCGACGTATCTTTTGAAACTCATCGTAGGCGGCAGCGGCCATTTTTGCAGCTCGTAACCTTTGATAAGGGTCATTAGACCTATTTAAATCTTTTATAGCCACGTCCGACAGCTCCCTTACGGTTTCTAAAATTCCTAAGTAGTCCTCTTTTATCTTTGATTCACTTATTTTGACTTCAGCTATGCTTAATTCTTTGTTTTTTGCTTTTACAGCTTGAGTGAGTTGGTTAGCTTCATTTCTGAGTCTTTTTGCTTTGGACTGGGCTTGCATAGCTTCTTCTTTAGCAACTCGGGCAATTTCTGTTGCCTGTTCGGCGCTATCTAAGGCTTCTTGTGCAAGTTCACGATCCCGACTAGCTTGCAGGATAGAAAGTTCTGCAGTTCTCTTTTCAAACTTAGCCTCCTCTTTTGCTTTTTGTGCCTCTTCAGTGGCTTCCAAGGCCTTTAATTGTTGTTTATTGGCATCTTGAGCTGCCTCGGAAGCTTCTTGGGTTTTGAAAAAGGCAAATGCAACAAGTACTAATGCAATAAGTGAGAATATAATTTTTATGTTTCGGTTCCTTTTTGTGCTTTGCTCTCGAGATAACTCTTCAGAGGCCCTGCGTTCAACTTCACGATTTGAAAGCTCCTTACTTCTTAAAAGGAATGATTCAGCAATTGCGAAGTTTTTAGTGTATTGTTCTGCCCACCCAGCATGCGGCTGTACCTCTTTATACCATTTCCAAGTGCTTAGTAGTTTCTCCCCTTCATATGGAGGGTCATCGTGCCCAGCATCTTTTGCGATATCTTTGATAATATTGGAGTTGAGGTGTTCTTCTTTGATCCATTTTTTTAGGCGAGGCCACTCTTCAAAGAGTAAGTCTTGTGAAATAGTAACTTCAGAATACTCCGTAATTAATTCTTCTTCATGCGCTGTTGCATGATTAAGTTTTTCTAGTCTTCCTGTAATATTTTGAGGGTCATACTTTGTAATTACTCCACAAATTTCATCTATAAATGGGCTGACAACTTCAATAATTCTAGAAATAGGTTGGTCTGCAATAAGGGCTATATCAGCTATACTTCTGGGGAGAGCGTGGATGGTTTCTATAACTGAAGTTTCTGTAATCGCCTGAAACATGAGTCGGCAAGCCTTTTTATTCTCCGAACTCATGTAGCCATAGATATTGTCTAATTGATGTTGAATGGTTGCATTAAGGCCACCTACCTTATTAAGGTGTTCTAAGTTAACAGAGCCTTTACTACCTTCTGCATGCCATCGTTCAACGGAACGTTTCATGGCATGTTGGAATTCTCCTAGGTCAAGCGGGTGGTCATTATAATAAGCTTGTAAATGTTTTAAAAGATCTCTGTCGAAATTGATGCCTGAATTTTTGCTAATGTTTTCAAAAATAGGGTTGAGCTCTTTTGTGCTAAGTGCACTAAGTAAAAATTGATTTTTATTAATGATCTCTGAAAATTCAGGATAAATGGAAAAGTGCCCTGCGACATCTGTTCTTAGTGTAGTAATAATATGAATAGGGTAAGCAGACTGATTGGCAACTTCAACTAATCTTTTAACAAAAACGGCAATGTCACGATTTTCAGTCGAACCTTTTGGTCCAGCGTAAAAAAGTAGGTCATCTAAGTGATCAATATAAATTAAAAGATTAGCTTTTAGTGTCAGCTTAAACTCTTCAATTATCTCGATTAGTGCGTAATTATTTTCCCGCAATAAATGTTCAAAGCGCTCACTTAGGTTAGGGTCTATTCTTTCGGCTTCTTCATTTTGAACAATTGCAGGTTGCGACAGCGCAGTAGCAAAAGTAGCTAAAGGATTTTTGCCGGGCCTGAAGGAAACTATTTTCCAGCTATTCTTGCCTTTAGTGAGTTGTCCACCCAGTAAATCTGGTATTATTTTACTGTTAACGAAAGAGGTCTTTCCCACTCCCTGACCGCCAATAACAGTGACGAAGTTAGATTCACCAAGAATCTTGAAAAGCTGATGTTTTTGCCTTTCTTTTCCAGAAAAATATGGACTATAGTTTAAGGTATAAGGCCTTAAACCTGGAAATGGATTATATGTATGTCCCTTTGTCAATGCTGATATTTTAACTTATACTTATTGAGAATCTAAAATTTCTAATAATTCATTTGATAGCGAAGCTAATCGCTCTTGGTTTTCTATAGACACCTTTCTTAATCCCTTCATATACTCAGCATAGAGGTTCTCAAATCTTGACATTTTTAGGTAATCTAATCCCACGAGATTGATGGATAAGTGCGCTGGAGCACAATTAAATAATGTTTGCTTAAATAGCTGAAGAAACTCATGGTTATCGAACCTCGATGTCCATGCCGAATATACTACGCTTATTTGAGAATTAAACTCTTCAGCATTTCTACCATCTAAACGCCTGTATCTAACTATTGCCCGATAAGTATTAGCATTATTTATTTTTTCAAAATATTGGATACAATAGCCAATAAAGTCCTCCGCCTCATCAATAGTATTAAATTTTTTATTTGACTGGGCAATGTGTTCTTGATGATAGTTGTTAAGCACAACGGTATAAGCAGTTCCTGATATTTCTGAAACTTGATAACAAGATGGATTTAAAGTAAATATGGCCAGATCTTCTACCTGTTCTTCCTGAACGGAAATACTATTAGGGGTTATGCTTTCATAAAGTATATCACTATTCTGATCGAT
>JBKEFO010000282.1:0-4277 GCA_046709585.1 Marivirga sp. | reverse complement strand
AGGTAGGGTGCAAAAAAGTACGCTTCTGTTAAGTCGAGGGCGGTACCAGCCTTTACCTCTAATTTAGTACGGAAGCCTGAAAAATCCTCTGCTAACAACCTCTTTAAAGAAGGGTAGTAGAGCTCTTGCGCGCATTCAAAAAAGGACTTTCTTGTCTGAATGAGTAACTTATCAACTATCAGAGAAGTGTCGTTCATGTGTAAATTGGCTTGTAACCGTTTTAGCTCAAAAGCATTTTCTTTTGTACTTAAGCTTGATACAAGCTGGTCTACTAGTATTTCGTGGTGGGCGAGCTTTATTGTTTTCGTCTTAAGAGCAAGATTTTTGAATTGAAGGTGCTCAGGGTCAAATATGTTGGAAGTACTTTGCGGAGCGATACCTTGATTGATGACTAATTCTTGCATTTGAAAATCAATATTCTTCAGGTTGACCGTCCATTCTGGCCAGAGAGAGCTATTTTCAGCATTTTTATCTTCTTCGGCTTGATTATCAGAGCTGTCAGTTGCTGCTAGCTGTAAATTCAATAATGGAGCGTTCAGCGTAAAGCTCGCCCCGTTAAAAGTTTGATTGTGCAGATCTAGGGCACCTTCGCTAAGCCTCAATTGCGCTATTTTTGATCTAAGAAACAGGCTATCAGCAATACCTTCATAGGCGATATTGATTTTTGATAAAGTCAATTGATCTATCAGCACTATTGGAAGGGAACTACTGCTGCTATCTGTAGTTTCAGGAAAAGGCTTTCCTTGCTTATACTTAAAAGTGAGTCCATTAAGTGTAAAAGTATTTATCTTGTAGCAGGGAAGGTCGAAGTTCAAAGAATCAATAGCAGCAGTTAGCTCTTGTAGGTCTAGCGTAGTCTCCATTTCAGTAAAAGTATCAGCATAACGCAAGCGGATTTTGTTCAGGCTAAATTTCGAGATACTAAAAGGAAGCGCACCGCTTTCCCGCTGTTTGGGGCTGTTTTCTTGCGCGCTAACAATGCTGTCGGTTGCAGTAAAGGCATTTATAATAAATTGATAATTAAAGCTGCTGTCGGCGGTATTATTATGGAGATTTGTGTAAAGGCCGGCTATTTCTAGATTTTTTACTGCTACATACCCCTTCAATAGTGGGGCCCATGCTACGTCAACAACAATTGATTTGGTATACATCAAAGTGTCTTTTTGCTGGTCTTCTAAGTAAAGCCCCTCGACCTGAGCAGCACCTAAAAAGGTTACAAACAAGCGATCAATTTTAAGCGTAGTGCCTGTTTCACCTTCTACATAGGCAGTGGCGTAATTGGTGATCTTCTGTTGCACATAGGGTAGCCGCAGGGACATAATAGTGCCTACTAAGAGTATAATAATGACTGTAAGAGTGATTAAAAAGTATTTACCTAGATTTTTCAACCGATCTTAGCTTTTAAAAATTTGCTGTAGAGTGCAAAAAGCCCCAACTAGCGAATGTTGTTTCTTTTTTAAGAAAAGGAGTGATTTTAATTAAGGTCTTCGTAATAATCTCTTTCTTTGTAAGGGTGTTCAATTTTTAAAGATTTTATTAAAGTAGATTCTAGGATTGGTCCTAACCATATCAGGATTAGTCCACCAATGCCTAATATGATCGACTCAAAGTACAGAGTATCCATGTTTTCAACCCAAAATAGTGTATGAAGTATAGAGGTGATAAAACGCAATAATACAGTCCAATTTTTGCCCCATGTTATGACTATTAATACGTTCTGTAAAATTATGAGGAGCGCGAAAACCAAGACATAATCATTGATAAACCAATCTAAAAAAATAGATTCAAATACCGTTCTGCTCAAGTCCATGCCAAACAAGCCGTCAAATACATTGATATATTGGTAAATAACATAAAATATGGCAATCTGAATTCCGCTTATCAAAGCACCAACAAATATTCTTTTTTTAACCATAAAATGTTCATTAAAGTGAAAAGATACAAAAATGCATGAGATGTGCCATTAATTTTGTCGATAGAATTTGAGTAATTTTTATAAAAGCTTAAACAGCACAGCTTGGTAGCTACTAATAATCAATTTTTTATCAATATTAGCTGTGTAAAAAAGGATTTTTCAATCACAATCCTCTAAATTGAAATATCAATAATAGTATTATGGCCAAAACGATCATTGTTTCAAACAGACTACCAATTAGAATTGAAAAAGAAGCGGGAAAAAATTTATATAAAACGAGTGAGGGCGGCTTAGCGACCGGTCTAGGCTCAATTTATAAAGAGGGAGAAAATATATGGGTTGGCTGGCCAGGGATTTCTTTGCCAGAAGAAGAGGAGGCGGAGGTAGAAAAGGAGCTCATGGATAGAAATATGAGGCCTGTATTTCTCAGCGAAGATGAGGTACAAGAATTTTATTTAGGATTTAGCAATCAAACGCTTTGGCCGGCTTTTCATTATTTTATTCACCATATGCGTTTTAAGGATGAAGAGTGGGAAGCTTATAAACAAGCCAACAAAAAGTTTGCCGATGCTATAAGCAAATGGCTACAGCCGGACGATACCGTATGGATCCATGATTATCAATTGATGTTGGTGCCTAATTTATTAAGACAGAAGTTTCCAGATATCACAATCGGCTTCTTTCAGCACATCCCTTTTCCTTCTTACGAGGTATTTAGGATGATTCCTTGGAGAAGAAAATTACTTAATGGCGTGCTCGGTGCCGATTATATTGGTTTTCATACCTATGACGATATGCGTCATTTTTTAAGTAGTTGCCATAGGTTGGCGGGTTATAGTTACAATAGAAATCAGATCCTCGTAAAGAATAGATTGGTAGAGGTAGACTCGCTACCCATGGGTATAGATTATAATAAGTATGCTGAGTCTGCTAAGAGTGAATTAGCCAAGGCTAAGGAAATGGCCTTTAGAAATTCTTTAGGGTCACAGGATTTAATACTTTCTATGGACAGGCTAGACTATTCAAAAGGTATCCCTGGTAGGTTAAAAGCATTCGATAGGTTTCTACACGAAAATCCAGCGTACATCGGTAAAGTTTCTTTATTTCTTATAGTAGTACCGTCACGAGACAGGGTCCCTAGCTATAAAGCATTAAAAGAGAAGGTAGAGTTTCTAGTGGGCCATATCAATGGGAAACACGCCAACATAAACTATGTGCCTATTCATTTTTACTACCGCAGCTACCCTTTAGATGAGCTATCAGCTTTTTACAGGATGTGTAAAATAGCGATGATCACGCCAAAGCGTGATGGAATGAACTTGGTTTGTAAAGAATATATTGCCTCACGAGAAAACCAAGATGGAGTTCTAATTTTGAGTGAAATGGCTGGGGCATCAAAAGAGTTATCGGATGCTATATTGGTGAACCCTAATGATGAAGCAGAAATGGTTGCATCTATTAAAACTGCTTTAGAGATGCCGTTGAAAGAGCAAAAGCGGCGAATGAAAATTATGCAAAGTACCGTCAGCAAGTATACTATTTTTCAATGGGTAGACCTCTTCGTCAACAACCTAAAAAACCTGAAAGACCGACAAGCGGATATGGCTACCAAAAAGCTCGATCGCGATTTAAGCGATAAGCTTGTTGAGAAATTTAAGAAGTCGAAAAAGCCTGTCATCTTTTTAGATTATGATGGCACGCTGGTGCCTTTCTTTGAGGACCCTAACGACAGCTTGCCAGATGAGGATTTAGAACGTTTATTGACACTTTTAGCGAAGAAGGCGCACATAGTAGTAATAAGTGGTAGAAAAGCAGATACTTTAGATGAATGGCTAACTAAGTTTAATATTGACCTGATTGCCGAACATGGCATAAAAGTAAAGGTAAAAGGCCAACAATGGGTTAAGGATGCAAATATTTTGAATAATGATTGGAAAGATGAGGCCAGGGGAATCATGGAATTTTATATTCAGCGGACGCCGGGCTCTTTCCTAGAAGAAAAGGAACATACCTTGGTCTGGCATTATAGAAAAGTAGAGAAGGGCCTTGGTGGCTTGCGGTCTAGGGAGTTGTCTTCTCATTTAAAGCACTTCTTGTCAAATAAAGGGTTAGATATTATTGATGGAGACCATGTGGTAGAGGTAAAGCCATCAGCTATTAATAAGGGAAAAGCGGCAATTGAACGTTTAAAGGATATAGATACAGACTTTATTATGGCCTTTGGTGATGATAGAACTGATGAGGATACTTTTGAAGCATTGGCAGACAGGGCAGAGACCATAAAGGTGGGCAACGGCTTTTCTTTTGCAAAGTATGCAGTGGAAAACCATGAGGAAGTACGTGAATTGCTCTGGAAAATGGT
>JBKEFO010000281.1:0-4289 GCA_046709585.1 Marivirga sp. | reverse complement strand
GCAGGGTCAATGGGTAAAGGGGGCGATGTGTTTGTACTAGATATGGGCGAGCCGGTAAAAATTGCAGACCTTGCACGTAAAATGATTCACCTATCAGGGTTAAGCGAAAAACATGGACAAAATCTCAATGGCGACGTAGCCATAGAATATTCAGGCTTACGCCCCGGCGAAAAGCTATACGAAGAATTGTTAGTAGGTGACGATGTAGAGGGCACCGAACACCCAAGAATAATGACAGCAAACGAAGTGCATTTAAGTTGGTCAGAAACTCATAACCTACTTAATCGATTAGATAAAGCCTGTCATGAGTTTCATGTAGATGATGTGATTGAATTATTGCTTGAAGCCCCTACTGCATTTAATAAGCAAGGGGATTGTCCTGACTGGGTAAGAAATGCTTAATTAATGACGTCCATTAATGCCATTTAAATAATACTGTCAAATAGCAATGCGCATCTTATAATTGCGCATCTTTAAATACTTCGGCTAATACTTCACAAGTTTTACTAATTTCTCCTTTAGTCAGAGTAGGATGCACTAAAAACATTAAACTTGTTTCTCCCAACTCTTTTGCATTCACTAATCGATTTTTAGGCCTCCAACCAGTACCATCAAAAGCTTTTTCCAGATAAACCTCTGAACAACTGCCCTGAAAGCAAGGAACGCCCCGAATACTTATCTCCTCTACTATGCGATCTCGGTTCCAATCATCTTTTAAATATTGAGTTTCAACGAATAGGTAATGTTTGTACGCCGCATTCTCAATATGTTTAGGTACAATTACTGTACGTACAACAGAAAAATCAATGACCACATTATCAATAGCTTCTCCATTTTTCTGCCGCTTTTCAGTCCACTCATTCATTCGCTTGAGCTGTATACGACCAATAGCTGCCTGCATTTCAGTCATACGCCAGTTCGTACCAAAACTTTCATGCAACCATCTAAATCCAGGAGGATGCTCTCTGTTATATACGGCATCCCAAGATTTTCCGTGATCTTTATAAGACCACATCTTCTTCCATAAAGATTCATCGTTAGTGGTTACCATTCCTCCCTCACCACCCGTAGTCATAATTTTATCTTGGCAGAATGACCAACATCCTACATGGCCAATAGAACCTACAGAACGCTCCCTATACCTAGCACCGTGAGCCTGAGCGCAGTCTTCTATAACAAAGAAACCATGCTTTTTAGAAAGAGCCATGATACTGTCCAGATCAGCAGGCATGCCTGCTAAATGAACAACGATGACAGCCTTAGTATTAGCCGTTAAGACCTTCTCAATTTCATCAGCTTCGATATTTTGAGAATTTAAATTCACATCGGCAAATACTGGAGTAGCACCTGCAGTAACTACACTTGACACAGAAGCTAAAAACGTTCTGGGTGTAACAATAACCTCATCACCTGAACCTATACCACACGCCTTTAATGCTAAGTCTAATGCCAGAGTTCCATTACCTAATCCAATGGCGTACTTAGAGTCAGACCAAGCAGCAAACTCTTTTTCAAATTTACGACCTTCTTGGCCAGTCCAGTAATTAACTTTATTAGATAAAATCACATCACGAACAGCATTAGCTTCTTCTTCAGAGAAAGAAGGCCATGAGGAAAATGGAGTATTCAACACACTAATTACCTATCAAAATATTATTGAGCAGGAATACCTTTAACTACAGTATTCTTAAGCACATTTTTCACAACCACGGCACCAGCACCTACTATGGCACTCTCACCGACTGTTAACTGCTGCCTTACTACAGAACCTATACCAATCCAAGCACACCGCTCAACACCCACACCGCCAGCCAAGCGAGCACCGGGGCTAATATGTACGGCATCTGCAAGTAAACAATCATGATCAACACTACACCCTGTATTTAGTATTACACCCATACCAATGCAAGCATCTGCACTAACAACAGCACCTGCACATACAATACTACCTACCCCAATTTTTGAATAAGGACTGACAACCGCCTGAGGGTGTATAATTGTAACGAGACTTAACCCAAAATCACTTAACATAGTCAATTTTTCAAGGCGTATGGAATTATTTCCAATGGCAACAATTACACCATCGACATCTCTAACCTGCGATAATAAAGTTAGAGTATTCCCTACTACAGGCCAATGCGAATTAATATGGAGGTCAGGCCAAGCGTCATCAAAAAACACCACTTCATTCCAGCCTGACAACTGAGCCGCATCAGCTACAACCTTTCCATGCCCACTGGCACCCAAAATTGCTAAACGCTTCAAGTGAAATTCCTATTCTATAAAGTTGAATAACAATTATTTTACACTACCAGTAAACTTACTCATAGTAGCTTCACCTTCAGCGCTAATACCGTCTTTGAGAAATACCTTTTTTAAAGTAAGCAAAAGTATCTTAATATCTAGCCAGAATGACTTATTATCTACATACCAAACATCTAGTTTGAACTTTTCTTCCCAGCCAATAGCATTTCGACCATTGACTTGTGCCCAACCAGTTATTCCAGGCTTCACATCATGACGACGTGATTGATATTTAGAATATAAAGGAAGGTATTCAACTAATAAAGGACGAGGACCCACTAAGCTCATATCACCTTTTATGACACTCCAAAGACCTAGTAACTCATCCAAACTTAAGCTACGTAACCTTTCACCAAATGTGGTTAAACGTTCACTGTCTGCTAAGAAAACACCACTACTATCCACTGTATTTTTCATAGTACGAAATTTAATTATCTCAAATATTTTTCCATACTTGCCAGGACGCCTTTGCCGAAAAAATATAGGAAAACCTAAGTTATTCAGCACCATCAAAGCAACTAAAATTATTACTGGACTAAGTAATAATAACCCTAAAAAAGAAACCGACATATCAAAGATACGTTTTATCATAAAAATTCTCTCTTAAATATTTGAACAGTAATAGAACCATAAATTAATAGTTACCTGGTGCAGTAGCAGACGCATTGCTAGATTCATCAATAATAGAAAATTTTAATACACTTATTAGTTGATTCGCTAGTTTTTCACGATCAAACTCTTGCTCAGCTAATTGCCTTGATTTTTTACCTGATTGCTTTAACCATTCATTATTATTCATTTTTTCATTCAATTCTTTAGCTACTAATTCAATAGGTTGCTGCCAAGCAGAAATTCCATTTGAATGCTTCTTAATCAAGTCGTGCATCCATCCACCATAGTTTATAAAAACTGGTTTACTTGAGGCTAATGTATCAAAAAATTTATTCGCAGAATTTGCTCTCATTTCTGGTAAATCAATAAATAACGAAGAAGCCATTGTTGCCGCACTCAATAAAGCAGGCACATCTTTCTTAGGAATAGAAGCCTCGAAAAAAATATTTTTCCCATATACACCTTCATTTTTTGCTTCATTTATAACAATATCTTTTTCAGCTCCTTCGCCTACTAATAAAATTTTAATTTCAGAGTTCAAATTCTGCAACTCTTTTGCAAGGTTCACCATATAGCTAACACCATTCACTTTGCCAAAAGTACCTGCATACACTAGCAACGGCTTGTCCATTAACCACTGCCTTTTATCACGAAATTTCTGGGCTAGATTTGTGTCATACTCAAACTCGTTATTATCGCAACTATTGGGAATTACAGCGATCTGATCAGATGGGTAGCCTGTTTGCAATACGCCTTTTTTCATATCTGGAGATAAAGTTACTATTGCTGCAGAGTTAAAATATGCCCAATATTCTAATTTTTTCGCTATCCATTGCAGCATCGGATTTCTAAGAATACCCATAGCAATAGGCATTTCGGGCCAGAGATCCCTAACTTCAAACACCATAGGAACTTTTAATTTACGAGCAGTAAATACAGCTGGAAATGCAATAGTAAGGGGAGTACTTGTAGCAAATACAACATCACCTTGTAACGAAGCTGCTTTTTTTCGAGCTGCAAATGCAAATGCAAAAAAAGCATTAATACGTTTTAAATAACTCATAGAGTTATCATAGGGAACAGAACACCAGTGAACATAAATACCTGCCTCAGTAGATGTAAACCAACTATTATTCTGACATTTATCATCTCGAGAACTAGTAATCATGTGTACTTCATGACCAGCGTCAACCATGCGCCGTGCCATTTCATATGAGCGAGTACCACCAGACATTTCGGGAGTGGTAAAGTATTGATGTAAATATATTATTTTCATAAATTTATAGAGGACTCATTTTGTCAAAATTAATTTTACTATTCGAAAAAGTAACATTAGAACTAAGACAGTATTTAATTGTAAAATACAATGTAAC
>JBKEFO010000280.1:0-4357 GCA_046709585.1 Marivirga sp. | reverse complement strand
TAATGGCAGATTAGGCTTTTTACATATTCAAGGGATGAACTGGCCTTCTTTTGAGCGTTTCGAGCGTGAATTAACAGCGGCGGGTTATGGAAAAGAAGGTATTGTAATCGATGTGCGCTACAATGGTGGTGGCTGGACCACAGATTACTTAATGGCTGTATTGAATGTACAGCAGCATGCTTATACGGTACCTAGAGGTGCTGCCAAAGACTTAGTAACTGAGCATAAAAACTTTAGAGAGCACTATCCATATGGTGAGCGTTTACCATTGGCCGCATGGACAAAGCCATCGATCGTTATTAGTAACCAGAATTCTTACTCCAACGCAGAGATTTTCGCTCATGCATATAAAACCTTAGGCTTAGGTACCTTGGTGGGCACCCCTACTTTTGGTGCGGTAATCTCTACAGGAGGTGCATATTTGCAAGATGGCTCGCGAATAAGAGTCCCCTATAGAGCTTGGTATGTGAAGGAAACAGATGAAAATATGGAGAATGGCCCTGCTGTTCCAGATATTATAGTGGAGAACCCACCTGCTTATAGAGCGAAAAATGTAGACCCCCAGCTGAAAAAAGCCGCTGAAGAGTTGATGAGGCAAATAGAAAAGTAAGCAGTAAAGGATTTTAAAAGGCATCTCTAGGAGTTGCCTTTTTTCATGCCTTTTTCCAAAAAGAACGAAACCCTATTGATAAGCAGTATCCTCTCCCTATTTTAGTGGTACATCAGATAGAATAGTATAAACAATATATAAATATGAAGCTGAGTATTTTCCTTATTGCTACCCTCCTTATCATTAACTGTCAGCCAATAATTGCACAAAAGAAAGGGTATGAAAAAGGATACATCATAAACCAAAAAAGTGATACTGTCCAAGGTTGGGTGCAAGACAGAGATTTAGGCATGTTTGAGCAGCTCTACAGCCAAATCCGATTTGTTCCAGAAGGAAAAAGAAGGAGAAAAAAATACAGCCCAAATGATATATTAGGCTATGGATATGGCTATAAAGGTACTGTCTTCGAGTCCGTTCCTCTTAATGAGGAGATGACCTTTTTCGTCAACAGATACTACCTAAATAGCAATTCCCCAAAAGTATTCCTTAGACTGATTCAGAGGAATGAATACCTCACATATTACGAGAAAGAATTCCTCGATGAGGACAATGATATGATAGAATCTTTTCCACTCTTTTACAAAAGTGGCTCAGATCAGATGGTAAGGGTGTCACAAGGCCTCTTTGGCCTCAAAAGAAAACGATTAAAAGAATACTTTCAAGACTGCCCTACCCTCATAACAGCCATTGAAACTAAGACAATCACTACAGTACAGCCCCTCTATAATTTCTACTCCGAGCAATGTCAGGGGACAGTTGAATAATCAATCTACCTATGAAGTATCACTTCATTTACTGCTAATAAATAAGGGCTGATGCAGAGGGCTTTAGTATAATTTAAGATCAAAGAACACTAACCCACACCTAAGTATTCTTATATTTGTAAGACTATGAAACTACATAGAGGTGGCAGTATTTTTTGTATATTTAAAAATATGGCAAGGTCTATTTACAAGTAGTTTTTTCAGGTGTATCTATAAAACAATTTTAACAATACTATTAGTTTGCATTTTTTCACACTCAAGTTATTCGCAAACTACTATTTTAAAAGCAAGTGACTTCAACAACCAAACTATAGACTCCTGCTTGTTGTGGATGCGTGCTAACGTAAAAACAGGTAAAAATTTAGATGTATTACATGCGATAGGACTCCAAACCTTAGCGCGTAGTTTAAAAACAGCTGACGATGGTACAACAACTCAAATTCATGAGTCCTTAGCACAATGGCACGGCTATAACGGACTATTTTCCCCTGATTCAGTGGTGCATCACGCAGAGGAAGTCTTGGCTTACTAGCTATTAGGTAATGACCAAAAGAAAATTGCTGATACTTACCGATCGCTGTCCATAGATTATTTGAATACCCAACAATTGGAAAAGTCACAAGAGGTATCGTTTAAGGCAATTAGTTTATACGAAAACCGCAAAGATGATACAGGTTTAGGCAGTACCTACCGCACTTTGGGTGTTCTATATCAAGTGATGGAAGATTTCGAAAAATCTATCGCCTACACTAATCAAGCTATACCACTATTTAAAAAGACTATAGTGCCCTCGCCATTGCTCAATTCAATTTAATAATTGGTTACGGTGAATTACGTCAGTTTCAAAAAGCCTACGAAGAAGCCGATTATTTTTTGAAAATTATTAGCACCAAAGCCCCAGAGGAGATTTTCATACCTATGAGAGCCTACTTGTACCGAGGGGAGGTCTATTCTAAGGCCAAAGGTTACGACAATGTCTTAAAAGATTATTTGGCAGCATGGGAATCGTGCAAAGCACAAATCGATGAAGAACGTTGTGCAATCTATCGTACCGAAAAGGACAAATATATTTACTACAAGGTAAATATAAGCAGGTGTTAGCTCATCTTGTAGCAGGCGTAGACATTTATTCAGCTAAAGAACAAAACAGCCTTATTTAGATTTAAAAGCATGTTATAAAGCATTAGGAGATTTCAAAAATGCTTTGTCGTATGACAAGAAAGCATATGACAATGAAAAAAACCTACTGGAAGGTAAAGTTGCCAATATTGAATCCGAGTTAGCTATTAAATATGAGACTGTCAAAAAAGATGAAGCCTTAGCATCTCAAGCAGCCTTAATAACACAAAAAAGCAAGACGCAAACACTCATTATAGCCATAGCCTCCCTATTGTTTTTATTTTTACTATCACTACTATATTTCTTCAATAAAAACACCAAAGCCACCAAAATTATTGGTGCTAAAAATGCTGAGAATGCTTTGCTCCTGAAAGAAATACATCATAGGGTAAAAAACAACTTAGAACTGGTTAAAAGCCTAATTGCCCTACAATCGGCCCAAATAGAAGACCCTGCCACTAAAGAGGCTATGATTGCTAATCAGAATCGCGTGCGATCTATGGGAATAATTTGGGAAGTATTGAAATGAAGGATTATTTTATCAACCTAGGAGAAGGAATTCTCGATACTTTTAATGCAGAAACACAAGTCAAAATTGAGTGTGCCATGGATAATTTAGATTTGTATGTGGACACAGCAGAATCTATAAGCCTCACTTCTAATGCGTTACACACTAATTTTCTTAAATATGCATTTCCTGAAAATGAACAAATTGGGCTACGAAGTGACAGGCATCGTTCCAAGAGGAGAAGAGGCTTTGTTGCATATTCAGGCTAACGCACACGATATATTGCTACTAGACATTAACCTCAAAGGGACATTAGATGGTATTGAAACTGCAGTGGCAATGCAGAAGACACATGACATTCCTATTATTTATTTAGTAGCGAATACTGACGATGCGCATTTCAATAGGACGAAAGAAAATCGGCCTTATGGTTTCATATCAAAACCCTTTAAAAAATTAGATCTACAACGCGCCATTGAATTGACAATCTCTCAAATGGAGACTAAAACCAACGATAATGCCCAATTGGAATCCCGAAATAATGAGTCCTTTATCTTAAGTGATTGTATTTTTGTAAGGCATTTAAATTTACTGGTTAAGGTAGATATCAAGGATATTTTATACATCGAAGACGAACGTAATTACGGTCGCATTTTCTCTAATAACAAAGAATATTTAGTGGTTATGACGCTAAAAGAGATGGATAATAAGTTACCCTCCAAGCACTTTTTAAGAATACACCAATCCTACATTATTAATTTATCTCCGATTAAAAGAAATAGCCACTAGCCATATTGTAATTGGCAACAAAGCTACTCCCATTAGCAAACCTTTAAAAGAAGAGTTGCTAAAACGATTACAAACCATTTAAAAGTCTCGATCAATAGTATAAGTCCTTCGGACAGTATTTTAATACTTTCGTCCTAGACCGTTTACTATATTCATTGAAAATCAGCTATTTAGTGTCGTATCTGAAGCAAATACTACACCTCTGAATAAACGACATCATGAAAACGATCAAACTTATTACAAAGACCGCATCCGTGGCTATCCTACGCAGCAGTATGCACACTACGCAAACCGTAGGAAGTGGAGTTCAGTTATTAGGTTCCAAGAAGGGAGTTAATGCAAGTTGATATCCTTCTTTTATTTCAGAGACGCTTACTAAACCACTTTTTGATTAGCACAGAAATACCCTTTTCGCCACAACCATTATGTATGGTAATAAACCGCAAGGAAAGATCCGCTACTGATGAGCGCAGATAACAACAAGTTTTATTAAAGCACAACCAGTTTTAATAGAATACATGAATTAGTAACCCAAAGCACAGAATGATGAGACAACTAGCGCAAAAA
>JBKEFO010000279.1:0-4359 GCA_046709585.1 Marivirga sp. | reverse complement strand
TGTCCTCTGCTATAAATGCCTCTATAGCATCTCCTGAGGTGGCAATAAGTATAACCGACACTGATACCGAGGAGCCCAGCAATGATTTTGTACTCCCTACCACTGGGTTTTCTTCTCCAACCTCATATACAGGTTATGAATTGGCTTGGCAAGATGAGTTTAATACCGAAGAAATATCTGATAATTGGATATTCGAAATAGGGAATGGCAGTAGTGGTTGGGGTAATAACGAGCTTCAATTTTATAGAAAAGAAAATACTTTCTTTCAAGAGGGTAGTATGGTAATCGAAGCTAAAAAAGAATCTTTCGGTGGCAGAGGATATACCTCTTCACGTATAATTTCTCAAGGAAAAGCCTCCTTTAAATATGGCAGAATAGATATTAGAGCCGTATTGCCAAAAGGCCAAGGTATTTGGCCTGCGTTGTGGATGTTAGGAAGTAATTTTTCAAATGTAGGCTGGCCCAAGTGTGGTGAAATTGACATAATGGAAATGATAGGAGGGAATGGGCGTGAAAATAATGTATTCGGAACCTTGCATTGGGACAACAATGGATCAAATGCCTGCACCTGTGGTGAGGGAGCAGGCTATACTTTAACAAGCGGTACCTTTGCTGATGAATTTCATGTGTTCTCTATTATATGGGATGAAAGCAAAATTGAATGGTTAGTTGATAACAAATCCTTTAAAACCGTAGGCACTGTTTCTGCTGATCTTAATGAATTTAGGGAAGAATTCTTCTTTATTTTAAACATTGCTGTAGGAGGAAATTTACCAGGCTCTCCCAATGCCGCAACAGTTTTTCCTCAACGAATGGCAATTGACTATATAAGAGTCTTTCAAAAACCTTAAACTATATGAAATTCAATCTTTATAAAGCACTATTTTTCATAATAGGAGGAGTGTTAATGGTAGCCTGTGGTTCAAAAAATCAGGCTACCAAAACACTTTCTTCAAAACATACTGACTATAAAGAACGAATTGATTCTATTATTAATCTCATGACAGTAGCTGAAAAAGTTGGGCAACTAACACAATTTTCAGTAGGCGCGGAGATGACAGGGCCAAGTTCAAAAGGTGACCGTGCACAGAAGCGGTATGAGATGTTATTAACTGGTCATGTGGGTTCTGTTTTAAACCTCTTAGGTGCTGAAAATACCTATAAGCTACAAAAGCAGGTCGTGGAGCAGTCGCGCCTAGGTATCCCTCTAATTTTTGCTTATGATGTCATCCACGGGTTTAAAACGATGTTTCCTATACCATTGGGTGAAAGTGCAAGTTGGAATTTGGAGTTAATGAAGCTTTCTGCAGCTGTTGCAGCAAAAGAATCTGCGGCAGCAGGCCTGCAGTGGACTTTCGCTCCGATGTTAGATATCTCTGTTGACCCTAGGTGGGGTAGGGTGATGGAGGGAGCAGGTGAAGATCCTTTTTTGGGTAGTCAAATTGCCATAGCAAGAATCAAAGGTTTTCAAGGCGATGATTTATCCGATTTCAATACAATAGCTGCATGTGCCAAGCATTTTGCTGGTTATGGATTTGCTGAAGCAGGTAAAGATTATAACAATGTAAACATTAATAAGTACGAGTTGCTAAACAGAATTCTGCCCCCATTTAAAATAGCTGCAGAAAATAACGTGGCAACTTTTATGAATGCATTTAATGATTTGCTCGGCACGCCCGCTACGGCAAATCATTATTTATTACGAGAGAAACTTAAAGGCGAGTGGGGATATGATGGTGCTGTAGTTTCTGATTGGAATTCTATTGGTGAAATGGTAATACATGGTACAGCAAAGGATTTGCGGCAGGCAGCCGAACACGCTATCCTAGCTGGCTCTGATATTGATATGGAAGCGGATGCATACCCTACATATTTGGAGGGATTAGTTAGTTCGGGCGCTGTTGCGGAGTCAGTTGTTGATGAGGCGGTAGGTAGAGTATTGTTATTAAAATATCGTTTAGGCTTGTTTGAGGACCCATATAAATATATGGACGCAGAGCGAGAAGCCAAGGAGTTGCTGTCCGATAAAAATTTGGATGCTGCACTTAGAGTGGCAGAAGAGTCTATAGTATTACTTAAGAATGAAAATGAATTATTACCACTTAAGAACAGGACAAATATTGCTGTTATTGGTCCTTTAGCGAAAGACAAGGATAGTCCTTTAGGTAATTGGAGAGCCGCAGCTGATGCGGGTTCAGCAGTTTCATTTTATGAGGGTTTAGAAGCGAAAATAGGGAAAGATGTAAGTATCACTTATTCTGAGGGCTGTAAACTTTCTGTTGGGCCTAATAATTTCTTTCAAGAATTAGAAATTAACAATTCTGATAGAACAGGGTTCCAAGAAGCGATTGCAGTAGCAAAAAGTGCAGAGGTGGTCTTCATGGTATTAGGCGAACCAGCATACATGTCTGGAGAGGGCAGGAGTAGAGCGGATATAGGTTTGCCGGGTGTTCAATTAGATTTGTTGAAAGCGGTATATAAAGTAAATCCTAATATTGTATTGGTACTAATGAATGGAAGACCAATGACGCTGTCTTGGGAAGATGAACATATTCCCAGTATTTTGGAAACATGGCATTTAGGCTCTCAAGCAGGACATGCAATTGCAAATGTCATTACGGGGGAGGTTAACCCTTCAGGCAAGTTAACAATGACTTTTCCTCGTAGCGTAGGGCAAATTCCTATCTACTACAACCATAAAACAACTGGTCGTCCTACTTATGCACCAGGTCAGGTATTTTTTTCACACCATACAGACATAGACAAGACGCCACTTTATCCGTTTGGTTTTGGTTTAAGCTATAGTACTTTTAAGTATAGCCCTATAAAATTGGACAAGGCAACTTTAGAAAGTGATGGTGATTCGATTAAAGTAAGTGTGACTATTGAAAACACCAGTAATGTAGCGGGCAAGGAGATAGTTCAGTTATATATCCAAGATGATGTAGCTACTATCACGAGGCCAGTTAAGGAATTAAAGGCTTTTAAGAAGTTGACATTTGATGCTAATGAGCAACAAACAATTGATTTTTATATCAAGGCAGCAGATTTATCATTCTATAGAAAGGATTTTAGTTTAGGCACTGAAGCCGGTACCTTTAAAGTTTTTGTAGGAAAAGACGCGCAGGTAAAAGATTTTGAAGCATTCAATTTAGTACAATGAGATATCTTTTCTTATGTCTTCTAGTTTTAGGCTTGTTCCAATCCTGTAAGCAAGAAAACCATGATGAGAATTTAATATGGTACGACGAGTTTAATGAGGATAGTAAAGTACTATCTGAAAAATGGAACGTAATTATTGGTAATGGCTGTCCGGAATTCTGTGGTTTTGGAAATAATGAGCTACAGTATTATACGAATTCAAAACAGAATCTTAAGGTAGAGGATGGTAAGTTGGTAATCACTGCAATAATGCACAAGGGTGATTCTGGATTTACTTCAGCCAAGTTAAGTTCGCAAAACAAAGGTGACTGGCAATATGGATATTTTGAAATTCGCGCTAAGTTACCAACGGGAACAGGTACTTGGCCAGCATTTTGGATGCTTCCTAGTCAAGATAAGCGCTTAGAATGGCCATTGGACGGAGAAATAGATATAATGGAGCATGTAGGTTATAACCCAGGCACTATCTATGGAACAGTTCATACGAAAACTTATAACAATAATCGAGGTAATCAAAAATCTGACAGTATCCTCATTGCAGATGCTACTTCTAAGTATCACATCTATGCTATCGATTGGCAGGAGCATAGTATTTCATGGTTTGTAGATAATGAAGTATACCATACTATTGATAGGAATAAAGATGACTATGAGGCCTGGCCATTTTCAAAACCTTTTCATTTGATTATTAATCTAGCAATAGGTGGTAACTGGGGAGGGGAGCATGGTGTTGATCATTTAATATTTCCACAAGCGATGATGGTTGATTATGTAAGAGTTTTTAAGGAAAAACCGGTGAAAAAATAAATAAACATACTATTACCCTATTAAGCATGAAATTTAGAATGAATACCTATATTTAAATTCTAATTTGAACTGAATTAAATTATGTCAAAAAAAGGATTGCTTATTTTAATCACCAGTGTAGCGGCTTTAGGTGGTTTACTCTTTGGGTACGATACTGGAATAATAAACGGAACCCAGTTTTATTTTAGTAAATACTTTGAACTTGACCCCTTCATGAAAGGGTGGGTGGTGAGTAGTGCTTTAATAGGTTGTCTCTTTGGGGCAATAGCCGCAGGATTTGTAAGTAATTTATTAGGCCGAAAAGTGACACTGATAATTTCAGCAATTTTATTTACTGTTTCGGCTGCCGGATCGGGTTTGCCTTCATTTTTACCGCAATCAGTGTCTTTA
>JBKEFO010000278.1:0-4361 GCA_046709585.1 Marivirga sp. | reverse complement strand
ATTTATGAATGTAATCAGCATCAATTGTAGTCTTTGGCACTTTGAAATTGAACCAAATTTGAAGCGGTTCGTCCAATGCTATACCTTGCATATAGTTGAACAAAGATTTCTTTAGGCCAAAGCTAAACTGATCATGGTCTATTCCGGTATCGTCTTTAAAAGCGAGGTCGTTATTTGCAAAGCTATGGTTTGGAATAATGGGCTCAATTCCAAAGTCCTGTGGGTTTAAGCCTACTGGGCTATGAGCTGTAAGTGCAAATTGGTGCCAAAACCCAGATTGAAGTACTCCGGAAGCAAATAGCTGTCTCACCATTTCTAAGCTATCAATGGTTTCTTGTACTGTTTGTGTAGGGTACCCATACATGAGGTAGGTGTGCACCATAATGCCAGAGGCGGTTAGATTACGCGTTACTTTTGCAACTTGGGCTACTGTGACACCCTTTTGAATAAGTGTTAATAGTCTGTCGGAAGCCACTTCTAGGCCCCCCGAGACAGCTATGCAACCCGATGCCTTTAGTAGTTGGCATAAGTCAAGGGTAAAGCTCTTCTCAAACCTGATATTTGTCCACCAGCTTATGGTGAGTTTTCTATTAATTATTTCTAATGCCACTGACCTCATTAACGCAGGAGGAGCGGCTTCATCTACAAAGTGAAATCCTGTTTCGCCAGTTTGCTTTAAAAGGACCTCCATCCTGTCTACTAATTGTTTTGCAGCTATAGGCTCATAAAGTTTAATATAGTCTAGAGAGATGTCACAAAATGTACACTTACCCCAATAGCATCCATGTGCCATAGTGAGTTTATTCCACCTGCCATCACTCCAAAGGCTATGCATGGGGTTTGTTACCTCAATGACAGATATATACTTCTCAAGTTGTAGGTCTGAGTAGTCTGGAGTACCTACGTCACTTTGTTTATAGTCTTTCTGATGCGTATTATTGACGTAGCTTACTTTACCATTTACTAGCAAAAAGGTGCGTTTTAGATTCAAATCTTGTGTAGGCTGACGCACGTGTTCAACTAATAATTCGATGGGAAGCTCTCCGTCATCTAAAGTTATGAAATCGAAAAATTCAAATACTCTTTTATCAGTAAGTGATCGAAGTTCGGTGTTGGGAAAGCCGCCACCCATGGCTATTTTAATACTAGGGTAATGTTTTTTTATGTACTGTGCGCACTTAAAAGCACTGTATAAATTACCTGGAAAAGGCACTGTGAAGCATATAAATTTTGGCTTAATGCCTTTTAGCTTCTGTTCCAGTGCCGTTAATGATAGCTTATCTATGAAGCTGTTTTCTTGATGCAAGTTTTCATATAGCTCATCAAAGTGATTCGCACTCCTGCCTAGTCTTTCTGCATATCTGCTAAAGCCAAAGTGAGGATCTACGGTTTCAATTATAAAGTCGGAAAGGTCTTCTAGATAAAGGGTAGCCAAATGTTTACCTTTGTCTTGCATGCCCATGTGCCCGAAGGCATATTCAAGATCCTGTTCCTGCTCAAATCTGTTTGCTTGTGGTAGGTAATTCTCACTACATATTTGACGTGCAAAAGTAGCGTTCTTACCTTGAAGGAAGCTAATCACTTGATCTATGGTGCTGATATATGTCTCTCTTAAGGCATATATTCTTTGGGCATTTTCAGAAAATTCGAGCTTGTCATTTGTAGAGAAATCAAAAAGTTCTTGAAGCCCTGCTTTTGAAAATAATGCTGTAATCACTTCAATACCTAAGTCCATTTGATAGGAAGGAATTTCCTTAGTATTTAAGAAGCCCTTTAAATATGCAGTTGCCGGGTAGGGCGTATTAAGCTGGGTAAAAGGGGGCGTTATTAGAAGTAACTCTGTCAAATGAAATGCAATTTAGATAAATTATAGGCTTTATAGCAACGGCTATTTCAAAAAACAATATTCACGCCAATAAAAGGGCAATATCATACAATGCCTTGTCCATTCCATACAGATGAAGTTGTCATAAATGTACTTTGTATGTGGTTTTTTCTCTATGTATTTGCGGTTTGAATTACCGGCAAATAGTTGTTGCCAAGTGGGTTTGTTAAAGCGAAAGATTGAAAGTGCCAACTTGGTACACTATGATCATTCAGTATGCTGTACTACAGTGATTTTACTGAGCCGTATTTGTTTTGTTTAAGTATAAAAAAAGGGCTAGCATATTATGCTAGCCCTTTTTTGTTAATGTCTGTGTTTATTACTTGTTTCCGCCAGCTCTAATCATTGCACATCTAAAGCCAATGGTCGATGTAGCAGAATCTTGTTCTAAGAATCTTCTAGTACCAGGGGATAACCAATAGGCTACATCTGCCCATGAACCACCTTTGTACACTCTAATCTCGTCATTAATAAGGGAGTTTATTACATTAGGATCTTTGGCACCATTATCATAATTGCTTTGAGGATCAAGTGTGCCATCTCTTCTAACAGGATTTAAGTCTTCGAAATCTTGAAAAGATAGTGGTCTGTATAAATCCCAAACCCACTCATTAACATTTCCAGCCATATTATAAAGGCCGTAATCATTAGCAGGGTAATTATAGATATAATCGGTTACGAAAGCCCCGTCGTTTAACTTACCAGCGATACCACCGTAATCTCCTCGACCTCGTTTGAAGTTTGCTAAGAAGTAACCCATTTCTTTTCCGTACGGATTTCTAAGTGAGTGACCATCCCAAGGATAAATTCTTTTGTAAAGCTGTACCTCATCAACCCATTGCGTACCTATTAAAGCAGTAGCAGCATATTCCCACTCTGCTTCTGTTGGTAATCTGTAGTCTGGTAAAACAACACCTGTTTCTAATGGAATTCTACCTCCTGTTTCGGCAGGAACTTCTATTCCAGCTTCTTCAGCTAGTTTATAATTAACCATTACAGATCTCCATTTGGCAAATTCGTTTGCTTGGTTCCAGCTTACGCCCACGACTGGGTGGTAACGGAATCCAGGGTATCTTAAATAATGATCTACGTAGGGATCATTATATGCTAATTTCTTGGCCCAAACAGTAGTGTCTGGCAATACTGAATTATAATAATCTCTAGAGGAATCTAATTTCACGTAGTGTAAGAATTCCAACCAGTGGATATTCGCTACTTCAGTCTCATCCATATAAAATGAAGATACAGTAACTGTACGTTCAATATTGTCTCTTGTATGAAGAATATCTTCTTCAAAAGAACCTAGTACTGTTCTACCACCTTCAATGTATACTAAGTTGGGTCCGTCTGGTTGCCCTCTAAACTCTGCCACCTGAAAGCCTTCCTCGCTATTGTATTCTAATCCTGTAGTTGTACTTAGTATGCCTGGACCGCTTGCTGTAGGGTTGCCTCCTCCACACGAAAATAAAAAGGCAATGCCACATACAATGCAGGCATTCTGAAAGATAAACACAAACTTTTTCATATCCTGTTATTGTAATTGTTTAATAAACACTGTTTAATCACTTCTATATCAAAGCAATATAGAGAATTATTGGTAAATATAGCTTTACCAAGCACTAAAGTCAAATATTAAAATCAAATATTAAAGTAATTTAATACAATTTCGATCAATATGTAAGAAATATAAATTAGTTACATTAAAACGCAAGGCTAATTTAGAATATTGTAATCAGACCTCAGTCCAGACTTTTGTGCCCTCGGTACAGTTGGTGCATATATCAATTTTTTTCCTTGAAACTAAAATTTTATTTCTAAAATCTTGGTAGTTCTCTCCATACCAAATGCTTTTGAAATTATCCTTTTTTAGATCACCAAATTGATGCTGTGCGTCTTTGTCAAAGCAGCAGGGCACGATTTTTCCATCCCAAGTAATGACACAACTATGCCACATTTTCCAGCATTGATTGAGTAATTTGTTTTTTATGGTGTATAGTCCATTTTGAAGTTTTCTATATCGGCTGTATTTAGGATTATCGGGAATTAATGGACTCCCCTTCTCAAAATTGTAAATTTGGGCAGTTTTTAACTTTACTTCATCCACCCCCAATTCCTTTGCTAGCGTATAAATTTCAGGAATGTCTCCTTCATTTGGCTTTACTACCAAGAATTGAAAAATAACATGAGGTGTTTTACTCTTAAGCTTTTTTTTCCATCTGATGACGTTTCTTGTCCCTTCTAATACTTTTTCCAACTTACCACCTATTCTGTACGATTGATAGGTCTCTTGGCTGGCACCGTCTATGGAAATGATTAAGCGGTCCAACCCGCTTTCTACGGTTTTCTTTGCTGTTTCATCATCTAAATAATGCGCGTTAGTGGAGGTGGCAGTATATATACGTGCTTGACTCGCCAACTTCACCAAATCTAAGAAACCCCTATTCAAGTAGGGTTCTCCTTGAAAATAAAAAAGGAT
>JBKEFO010000277.1:0-4393 GCA_046709585.1 Marivirga sp. | reverse complement strand
GTCGGGGCGGTAGCTATAGCGGCACTGCTGGTAGCCTAGCGACCATATAGGAGGGAGTTCCATGCGGCCGGTTAGATCAGTATAAGTACTAATTATTTCTGAGACTGTTTCTTCATGAATAAAATAGTAAGCCATATCGCCTTGGTCGGCAGAGAAGCTTGAAAATCGACGGTTTGAGGCGCCGAAGTTAAAATGTGTCTTATGTGAGTTGTCTAAATAGATGCCATAGGCTAAATTACTGTGGATACCCATATAGAATGGCGTGGTACAATATAATGGATCACTATCCGGCGGATAACCGAAATGATCGGTATTCCAGTTTTGGTATCCGTGGCCTCTTCTATCTAGCGGGCCTGTTTTTTCACCTAGGCCTATAAAACGTTCTCCTTCTTGAAGCTTCTTATAAGTAGTTACCTGCTCACCAATCCAGCTTGTTCCAAAGCTATGGTCATCTTCGTTAATGATAGTGCCATCCACCTTTTTAAAGATTACCGTAAATGGATATCTTGTCAGCGAGACGATCAGCTTTTCTGTTTGGATTTCTATGGTGTTTGATTTCTCAGCTAAGGTAAAATCTACCCCTATAGGCTTCGCTATTATAGCATAGGAATGATCATCCATGTCTTCATTTTTCGAAAGATGCACTTTAATCATTCCAGATTGGATGATAGAGATTTTGAAAAAAGCGTATTCCGTTTTACCACTGATGCCATATGGTGTTTTGTCGTATGAAATTACGTCGCCACATTGCTGGCTCAGGTTAGAAGTAGTGGTAGCATTTTGAGAGATCATATTCGGTTTTTCTTCTTTTGCAATTGCTAATCTATTTAGAAATGCACTTGAGAATCCATCAAAGAGGCTAATAAAACTCCGCAAACGTTTGCGGTGACGTTTGCGAAAATTAAGAAGAGGGCAGAAGGGAAAATAAAAGTAGGTTGATTAACTTTTGGAATGGATTTTCAAAGAAGACTCCCTAACCACCAAATTAGTCTTTAAAGAGATCGTTTCCGTGATGGCCTCCTCATCATCTGGCTGCATAATTTGCTTCATAAGCAGGCGTGTAGCCTCTTGACCCATTTTAAAGCCGGGTTGCGTGACCGAGGAAAGGGCAGGCTCAATTAGACTGGAGAAACGCCAATTGCTAAAACCTACGATAGCGATGTCCTGAGGTATTCTTAGTCCTCTCTTTTTAATAGCTGTCATGGCACCGTAGGCCGCCACATCATTATTAGCAAAAATGGCATCTGGTGGGAATCGATAATCTAATAGCTCGTTGGTAATAGCCTCAGCTTCTTCATAAGTACCTAGTCCACATATTTTGACCAGGTTTTCATCAATCATGTTTTTATTATCTGCCAAGGCCGCCTTATAGCCATTGAGTCTATTATTGCTTATCGCAAGATTTTGCGGTCCAGCCAAGTGGGCTATTCTGTAAAATCCCTGCTCAATAAGGTGAGTCGTAGCTTCATAAGCCCCTTGTTCATCATTTACAATTACCTTGCAGGCGTTGATATTATCAATTACCCTATCAAAAAATACTAGCGGAACATTGCTGTCGATGAGCTTTTGTAAATGGTCGTAATTTTTGGTCTCCCTAGATACAGAAAGTAGAATTCCATCGACACGAGAGTTGAATAATGCTTTCGTATTCATCACCTCTCTCTCATATGATTCGTTTGATTGGCTAATAATGACATGGTAGCCTGCGCTATGGGCGATATCTTCTATCCCACTTATTACAGCTGAGAAAAAGAAGTGCGCTATTTCTGGAATAATGACACCTATTGTGTTAGTCTTACTTTGTCGCAATGACAGGGCTACAGAGTTTGGTTGGTAGTTCCATTTTTCCGCCAACTCTTTCACAGCCTTTTTAGTACCGGTGCTAATATCCGGATGGTCCTTCAGTGCACGCGATATGGTAGAAGGGGAAACACTCAGTTCTCTCGCTAAATCTTTGATAGTAATATTGGATTTCTTCATAATAACGAATCTTGTTTCCGCAAATGCTGTTTGCCTTCCTGCCTAATGCTGGATAAACTTTTATACCGACTATATTGCTGCGAAAGATAGCAGGATACTTTAATTGTAGATAACTTTCGATGGAAATACTTCACCTTTTAAAGGTGAAATAAAGGCGACAATCCTAAAGTATAAAAAAACTGTTGTTTCCGCAAACGTTTGCGGAGACGTTTGCGGAGAAAAATACCTCTTTATGCTACATAATACTATATTTCAGTTCTATTATTGAAGTGTGATTGGTCGTTGCGATAACAATTTGCGGTTGGCTTCTCAATGAAATAATTAATCTAAAACAAAAAAAGTTATGAAAAATTTAAGAAACTTATGGGCGGTGGCTTTGATGTTAACAGCATCAGTGTTTATGGTTGCATGCGATGAAGAAGAACCTATAATAGACGTAGGAGAAGGGCTTAGCGTTGCAGACGGTATTTATATTACGCAAGAAGGGGTTGATCCAGTGGCATCATCTCAGTTAACTACAGAGCAAGTAGAAGATGAAGGTTTTGCTGCTCAAGCCAGAGAAGGTTTTGTTGCTACCTACTTATTTTTAGACGCAGGTGCTTATAATATAGTAGAAACAGCAGATAGAGAAATAGCGACCACCTACGGTGGAACACTTACTGATAATGAAACTTATATGGTAGCCGATGTTACTGCTGGTGGAGCTGCTTTTAGCATCGCTTCTAGTGGAGTGTATAAAGTTACTTTTGATGCATTAACTTCTGAAGCGCTTATATTTAAAATAAATACCGTTGGTATTATAGGTGATGCAACTGAAGGTGGATGGGGTACTGATACTGAATTAGCATTAGAGGGATCTGCATCTGCAGAAGGAGCAGCTTGGTCAAAGTCAGGTATTATTTTAAGAAATGGATTTTACAAAATCAGATTTAATGCTAATTGGTCAATTGATAGAAGAGTTGATGCTGCTGCTGGTTACGGTGCTGAAAATGGATATGTGGCATTCACTAACCTTGGTGGTTCAGTTGATGCATTAGTTGATGGTAACGTAGGAGCAAATTTTGAAATGTTAAATGAAAATGAGGGAGAATATACTTTCAATGTATCATTTAGCAATATTGATCAGTTTGCTGCCAGCCAAGAAAGAACAGGCGATGCACCTGTAATCACTTTCGATCCTTTAGAAAATCAGTGGGCAGTTACCGGAGCAGCAACACCTAACGGATGGGCTGATGACGATGCTGCAAATGACCCAATTGGTGTTGATATTGATTTAAATTATGAAGGTGTTTCAAGTGGTACATACACTTGGAAATTAGCTTCGATCGCTTTAACTGTGGACCAGTTTAAATTTAGAGCAAATGACGCGTGGGATAAGAACTTTGGTCCGGATCAAGCAACAGTGGCTGGTCCAGCAGCAAGTTTATTTGGTTCAGCGGATGGAAACTTCACAGCAACTGAAGCGGGTGATTACGAGATCGTATTGACTACTTCTGATGATGGAGATAGTTATACAGTAAGTTTCACAAAACTTTAATAATAATTTGAAGGGTCATGCAGAAGCATGGCCCTTTTTTTAAAAAAAGTAACCTTATTTTATGCGATTAAATTTTAGCATATCACTTTTATTTTTCTGCCTAAATGTTTTCTCTCAAGACATTCCTACCATTACCCCTCAGTTTTTTACGCCTGACGAGCAAATTACCATTTCTTATGACGTCACGGGGACTAATTTATCCTCTTTAACAGATGCCTATCTGTGGCTGTGGCTTCCCGATGCTGGTGTCGATGCCGCTAGTAATACAAACCCAGCGAATAGCAATGTTGACTTAAGCGCAGCAGCTAAATTTACCAAATCTACTCAAGAGGGTAGGACCTATTTTAGCATTACCTTGACACTGATTGATTTTTTGGATGTGGAAGCATCACTGGTAACTAAAGTAGGTATGATATTAAAAGGGAATGATTGGGCAGATGGCCAAACTTCTGATTATATAACGGAAGTTTCTAATGGTTTTTCAGCAGCATTACAGTCACCTATAGGAAATTACGGTTTTTATGAAGCGGGTGAATCTATTGATGTCAACTTCGCAACATCGGAAGCCGCCACCATTGAATACTTGGTAGATAATATTACAGTTGAGACTTTAGTAGAGGTCACTACTTACAATACAATTCACAACATAATTGCTGACGGAAGCACGCATACATTGGAAATTAAAGCTACTAGAGCTGAAGAGCTTATTACTGAAAAGTACAGCTATACTACTACACCAGTTGTGCAAGAATTGCCACTACCTGGAACTGCGAAAAATGGTATTAATTATACTGAAGGCGGGGTAGTAACCTTGGTATTAGAAGCGCCGAACAAATCAAATGTCTTTGTCATTGGAAGCTTTAATGGGTGGTCATT
>JBKEFO010000276.1:0-4412 GCA_046709585.1 Marivirga sp. | reverse complement strand
TCTAACATGATGAATATGGAAGCTGCTCCAGTATTGCCTTTTGTGGTGAGGTTACTGAACCATTTTTCGTCAGCTATAGCTCCACCACCTTTAATCATCAACTCCTTAATAGGTGGTTTGAAATATTCAGAGGAATAATGGCAGCACAGCCAATCAATATCAGGCACTTGAATGCGTCCTTTGTCTATTAAGCTAAAATAATGCGCTACACCAGTTTGCACCACTTGCTGGAGTAATCTGATATCCTGCTTTAGGTTAATCGCCCCTACTTCTGCAGCAGCGGAATAGTCAGGATAATCCAACCAAGTTTTCTCCTTTTCATCCTTATTACTGTTTTTTCCAGTATACATGCACAAAGGGAATTGATGTGCATGGGATTGCAAGTCTATCCAGTCAATTTTTAGTGAGACACCGGAGCTATTTGCCTTGTCTTGTAGTACAAATGCGCCAGCGCCATCGGAAAGCATCCAGCGTAAAAATTCCGTATCGAAAGGGATGGAGGTAAGCTTCTGTGCCTCAAAACGGCTTGCCTTGAATAGGCGACTTGCCAGTTCACTGCCAACACAGACGGCATTTTCCTTTTCACCACTTTTTAGTTGAGCAAAACTATCTTTTAAAGCCATTATGCCACTAGCGCATACACTTTGAAAGCTAGCTAGCTCGCATGTGCTGAAGTCTAGTTGCGCATGTACCATGCTCGCGAAGCCTGGAATGGGCAGATCTCCTTGGGTGGTCCCTGTTGCTAGCAACTGTATATCTTTGCCACTAAGCGTACTTTTTGCTAAGGCAGTATGAATAGCCTCAGCAGCAAGTTCAGCATTTAAATGCGTGGTATTTTGGTGCTTGTCAATTGCAAAATGGCGCGCTGTGATGCCGTTTTGCTTTAGGATTCTATCTTTTACACTACTCGGCTTGCCATTGATGCAGCCTAAGTAGTCTTCGATTTCAAGATTACTAATGGGCTTATTGGGTAGAAATGTCCCGGCGCTGGTGATATATACCTCTTTCATTTTTTTTGCTGATTAATTTTCGAAATAGTCATCTGGCATAATTTATCTAACAGTCCGCTCGCAAACCCATAATTTTTTGAAAACTGTTGATGATGTGCATGGTGTTTTGTTCCAAATAAGGTCCAATTGGCACTATGGCCCTTGCCAAATCTATAATTAGCATGTCCAGCAAAGTTTAACAAAATACTTACTATTGGGAATAGAAAAATGGCTAATGATGATAGGTTGATAAATGGCAGAATAGTTAATGGTACGGTGCTCAATAAAAATGCTTCAAACCAATGGAAGCTATATACGGAGTACACTGAAGGCACCTTCGAAGCATGATGGATATGGTGTACTGTGCGCATAAAAAATGGAGTATGCATGAATCTGTGAACTATGAAAAAATGTACCTCATTCCATATGATTAAAAGCAGTAAGCCAACAATAGTATTTGTAATAGTGCTTTCAGATAAGGTAATTGTTCCTGTTCGGATCAAGAAAATAATAGGGATAACTGAAAAACCGAAAATGATGATAGCATGAAAGGAATGTTTAATTTCAAACTTCAACTGTGTTGTAGAGCGGACAGCCGGGCTTATCTGGTTCACAAGCCCTAACCTTTTTAAACCTTTACATGCGTACAGAAATGTGGGAGCAAGGACAAAATAAAGTATGCTGAAATACACCAATGTTAGTAGAAACAGGATTGGGTAGCTGTAGCTATAAATAATATGTGTGATAAGTTCTTCAGTCATGGTAGGCCTCAATAACAGAACATAATATAAACATTTTGCTTTATGGAAAGACGGTATTCACGCTTAATGTATATTTGAAACGTTAAAAAGACACGGATTATGCTATTATGGTTGGTTTTCTTTAGCAGGCATTTTTTGCTTTGTAGCATTAAGATTTATGCATGATTTTGCATGGACCTTTTTAATTAAAAGTTCAATCGGCTAATCAATAGCAGGTTTTCATTCTAGAATAGAAAGAGAGGCATCGAAAGATTCTTAAAATGATAAAGTATTCATGAGCCAGAATTCTGAATTTCCAATTAAATTAGCATTGAATTGAATATTTTATGAAGTACTACATAATAGCAGGCGAGAGGTCTGGGGATTTGCATGGCGGGAACCTTATCAAAGCATTGAAGCAGCAAGATGCCGATGCCGATATTCGCTGTTGGGGTGGTGAAGCAATGGCGGAGGCTGGGGGTTCCCTTGTAGTGCATTATAAAGAAATGGCCTTTATGGGTTTTTTAGAGGTGTTGGCTAACTTACCCGCTATTAGAAGACGTCTGCAATTCTGTAAAAAAGATATTTTGTCGTATCAGCCTGATGCACTGATTCTCATTGATTATGCAGGCTTTAATATGCGCATAGCCAAATTTGCACATCAGCATGGTATAAAGGTGCATTATTATATTTCGCCAAAAGTTTGGGCTTGGAACCAGAAGCGAGCGCTAAAAATCAAGCGTTTCGTGGATCATATGTATGTGATCTTACCTTTTGAGAAAGATTTCTTTCAAAAGTTTAACTATGAAGTAGACTATGTGGGTAATCCACTACTAGATGCTATTCGTCAGTTTGTCCCAATTAAAAATTTTAAGGATCAATTCCCTGATAAGCCCATTGTTGCGATCTTGCCTGGAAGCAGAAAACAAGAAGTATTAAACATGCTTAACAGCTTATTGCGGGTTATTGCTGCATATCCCACTTATCATTTCGTGATTGCGGGGGTTTCTAACCTAGATCAAGCGTTATATGAGGAGGCTGATCAACACTCAAATTGTAGCTTAGTATTCGATCAAGCGTACGATTTATTGCATGTGGCTACCGCCGCATTAGTGACCTCAGGTACAGCCACCTTGGAGACTGCGCTTTTTCAAGTTCCTCAAGTAGTTTGCTATAAAACAAGCAGGGTGTCCTATTGGATTGGCAAGCAATTAATTAGAGTGAATTATATTTCCCTCGTTAATCTGATCATGGATAAAGAAGTAGTAAAAGAATTAATTCAAGATGAATTTACTGCGGATAATTTGAAGTCGGAACTAGAAGCTGTTTTATCGGCGGTGACTAAACGAGACGCTATTGGTAAGGATTATCAAGATTTGAAAACTTTGATGGGCGATAAAAACACCTCTGAAGAGACCGCTCGATTAATCGTCTCTCGAACAGCATAAAAAAAGCCCCGAAGGGCTTTCAATTACTTTACTTCTATTACTAAATAGTTCGAGTCCTTCCAAAAGGCTTCTTTGTCAATAATTTTTAATCGCTCAACGGTATCAACTCCTGTAAACTGATAGCTTCCTTCTGGGTGATTACTAATCATTTTAGCAGACCTTTTATTTAACTCGATGGTATCAAAGGTTTCTTTATTAGCTTTTTGGAATAAATTAGATGATGCATTCGCATTCACTATCTTTACTTTACCTAAACCAATAAAACCACCTTCCTTATTCACTATTTGTTTTTCTTGGAGGACTTTAGCTTCACCAACAAAGTAATAGACTCTATTCAGTGTATTTCTTAAGTCATTCGAGATGTTCACTTGTTTACCGAGGTCTTGACCCATTTCTGACAGCTCCATTTCTAAGGATTCTCGCATGAGAAGTAGCTCTGTTTCTTTTTTAAGTAAGTCTAAGCTAGCTTGTTTAAGCTTATTGTCCAGTGCTAGTATTTCTTCGCTTTTCGCCCCTGATTGTTTTCTTAAAGTATTAAGGTTCTTGTCTAGGTTCATTATTTTCTTGCGAGAGATTTCCAACATTTCCTGAATATTGCTAATTCTATCTTTGATGCTTTCAGCATTAGTTTTATCGACCTTGAGCTCGTTTTTTAGGAGGCTAACCTCTTTTTGGTTACTTGCAATTTCAGCTAATGTTTGGTCAATTTCATTTAGGGCTTTTTCATAATTCTCAATGGATGTGGATAGCACTGTTTGACCAGCTGATAATTTTTGATTCACAGTTTCAAGTGAATCAACCTTAGCTTTTAATGCGATATTTTCTTCTTTTACTTTTGAGTTGCAGCCAAGAAAGGCTACAGAACAAACCACTACCACTAGTATTGATTTGTATAGGTTTTTTATCATTTTTTTAATCTTTTTTTAATGTGGTTGGCTAAACGTAAGCTGTTGTTTTTAGTTGATATTGTTGAATATATATATCATAAAAAAAGCCGACCCATTTGGGTCGGCTTTTAATTATTGTTGTAGCAATTCTATTTTATAATACAAATCCATCTCTAGCACCACCAGAGGCAAATATTGATCTCATTCTAGTTTTCTGACCTTCCGAGAACATGTACATACAAGCGTCATTAGAATAATCCATATAGTTCATAGTCATGTCCGCAGACTTACAATTTACAGTAGGGTAGGAAGGACATCCGTAATTAGGACCGTCAGATGATGGAGTAT
>JBKEFO010000275.1:0-4435 GCA_046709585.1 Marivirga sp. | reverse complement strand
GGAATGAAACCCCTGCTGTATGAATTGATACCCTCAGGCGAAAATACCTTACTAAGACTAAATATTAATTTCGAAGAAGGTAATTCAGACTTGGTGGAGGAATCTTTTCCCGAACTAGATAAACTTATTGCCATGTTAAATGAATATCAAGGCATGGAAATTCAGTTGGAAGGACATACTGACTTTAGAGGAAGTGCAACTGCGAATATTCGTCTGAGTGAAGAGCGAGTAGAGGCAGTAAAGCAATACATAATATCAAAAGAGATAGACAACAAAAGAATAAGCACAAAAGCCTTTGGAGGTACACAGCCATTGACAAGGGAAAATACAGCAGAAGCAAAATTAACCAACAGAAGGGTGGAAGCCCGAATTCTAAAAATAGAATAATATACAGCGCATGAAAAAACTATTACTATCAACCTTAGTAGGGATAATTTTGGTGGCCAGCCAGTCAGTTGTATTGGCACAGGATGTTGAATGGGCCAGTGAGGTTATTGAATATTCTTCAGAATTAGACGACACGCAATTTTCAGTAAAGCAATTATTAGGCAAGCCAAATGTGTATCCTTGGGGAGAGGGTAGTCCCAATGCATGGACTCCAGGCAGGCCAGACAGAAATGAATTTGTGAAAGTAGGATTCGCTAACCCAAAGCCTATTCGTCAAATAGCCATCGCGGAATCGTATAACCCCAGTACTTTGTCAAAAATATTCTTTTATGATGAGGCAGGGAATGAGTACCTGATGATTTCCAGAGAACCTGTAATCATCAATCAGCCAGGTCGTTTTTTACGCCTATTTACAGAGCTTACCCCCTACAATGTAGCAGCAGTAAAATTAGAGTTTATTGGCGATGCGGTGCCAGGATACTATAGCATTGATGCAATAGGTATTACCGACTCTGAAGATCCTATCGATCTGCAATTAGAGCTGGTACCTAACGTAAAGGAAGAATTGCTGGCAGAAAAGCTTGACGATAGGGTGAACAGCCCCTTCGAAGAGTTGAAGCCAGTATTGAGCCCTAACGGAAAGCAATTGTTCTTCGGAAGGAAATTCCATCCACAGAATATTGGTGGTGTTGAAGACTATGAAGATATATGGGTGAGTGACCTCGATACGGTTACCAACGAATGGAAGCAAGCAAGAAATATGGGTGCCACACTCAATACCGATGGACCAAACTGGGTGAGCTCCATTACACCAGATGGCAATACCTTGGTAATGCTTCTAGGGAATAAGATGGACGACAAAAAGAAAAAGTTGATTTCTGGCGTTTCCATGAGTTCAAGAGAAGGTACAGGCTGGTCGGAACCGGAAGCACAGCAAATAGATGATTATTATAATATGTCTGAAAAAGCAAACTTCTACCTCGCCAACAGCAGAAAAACCATGATCATGTCCATCAAAAGAGAAGATACTTATGGTGCCAGAGATTTATATGTTAGTTTCATGAAGCGAGATGGCGCGTGGACAGCACCTATGAACCTCGGTGCTAATGTAAACAGCGCGTCAGAAGAAACATCGCCATTTCTTGCTTCTGATGACAAAACATTATTCTTCTCATCAGCAGGCTACATAGGTTTTGGAAAAGGAGACATTTACATGACCCGCCGTTTAGATGATACTTGGCAAAACTGGAGTGAACCATTGAATATGGGCCCTCAAGTGAACTCAGAAGGAGAGGATTTATTCTTTACCATGCCAGCGGAAGGTAACTTCGCATACTATACCAAGGAAGATGAGGTAGGAGATATGAATATCTTTAGACTAGAGATGCCTTTATTCTATGAAATTGACCCTGTGATTACAATTACTGGTCGTGTGCTCGATGCTGAAACACAAAAGCCTTTGGCTGCTGTAGTATCATACGAAACAATAGAGGATGGTGTGGAAGTGGGAAGAGTACAGACAGACCCTACAACAGGAGAATATGAAATAACACTGCCCGCAGGGAAAGAATACCAGTACATCGTAAAAATTGATGGCTATCTGCCGATAAGTGAGAACGTAGACCTTACAAACCAACGAGAGTCTAAAAGCTTTACCAATGATATGATATTGGTGCCTGTAAAAGAGAAAGCTGAAATTGTATTGAACAATGTGTTCTTTAACTTTGACAGCTATGCGATATTGGCCAAGAGTAAATCGGAGTTAGACAGAATGCTGCAAGTGATGAAGGAGAATATGGGTATTAAGGTGTCAATTATTGGGCATACCGATAATATAGGAACAGAACCTTATAACTTGACGCTTTCAGAGAACAGAGCGAAAGCAGTGGTGGATTACTTGATAGCTAACGGAATAGCGAAGGCTAGATTAAGCTTTGAAGGTCAAGGGGAGCTATATCCTGCTGTACCTAATACGAATCCTACGACTAGAGCGCAAAACAGACGTGTTAACTTCAAGGTTGACTAAGTGAAGCAGAAATAGTTAGTCTATAAACAAAAAAGGCAGCCAATTGGCTGCCTTTTTTGTTTATAGATACGGTTACTTTTACTGCTGTGTTATCAGCAATTTGCCGCTCAAGCAGTAAAGTTTTTTCAAGGCAAACCGCTGTGGAATTGGCAGTCTTCTCTGTTTTTGGTACATTATCGTTTTAAACCAAACTAAAAAATCTTGTATGGCTCAAAAAACTGAAGAGTTTAGTAATAGGTGGGGCATAGTACTAGCCTCTTTAGGCATGGCAATAGGTGCTGGGAATTTGTGGAGGTTTCCGCGAATTGCAGGGGAACATGGGGGGACTTTCATCATCCTCTGGATGTTATTTCTGATCATCTGGTCTATTCCGCTGCTCATGGCAGAGCTAGCAATAGGGAAATATTATAAAAAAGGAACCCTTGGTTCCTTAGGTAGCTTAGCAGGCAAGAAGTTCAACTGGATGGGCATTTTTGTCACCATTGTCACAGTAGGAATAGCCTTCTATTATTCCGTAGTAACGGGATGGTCACTAAGGTACTTTATCCTCAATACGCAAAATCTGATCGATTATATCTTTGGATCAGGAGCGATGAATGCCAAGTTTGCCGATCCTAATGTGAATTTTATGGACACCTTTTGGGCAGATCTTTCCAACTCGAGCTGGCAAGCAGTGCTCTGTTATATGTTTACCATAACAATTGCTATATGGGTACTCGGGAAAGGTATTAAACAGGGACTAGAAAAAACCAATAAGATTCTTATTCCCACGCTCTTCATCCTGTTAATGGTGGTTTCTGCTTTTGCTATTCAAATGCCAGGAGGTCTTAAAGGGCTAGAATATCTTTTTACAATAGACGTGGAGAAATTTAAAGATCCCATTATTTGGATTGAAGCCATTACAGATTCTGCCTGGAGTACAGGTGCCGGTTGGGGTTTAATGATTACAATAGGCTCGTTTTCTAGATCAAAAGAAGATGTAACACTAAATACCTTCTTAGGGGCATTCGGTAATAATACCGCGGCACTATTAGCAGCTATGGCTATATTGCCTGCAGTATTTGCTATGTCCGCAACCTCGGGTGAAGCAGTTGAATTTCTGCATAGTGGTAATACCGCCTTAGTGTTTACTGTCTTGCCGCAATTATTTGCTAAGATGACAGGTGGTCCTTTTCTTTCATGGATCTTCTTTGGAGCCTTTGCCATGGCAGCATTTAGCTCTATACTACCCATGATGCAGCTGATAATAAAAAACCTTACCGATTACAACATATCTAAAAAACAAGCAGCCTTTATGGCTGGTGCAGCATGTTTTATCGTAGGATTCCCATCAGCGTGGAACCTGGCCGTATTTGAAAATCAAGATTGGGTGTGGGGCGTTGGCTTACTGGTAAGTGGAATATTTATTTCGTTTTTGATCATTCGATACGGTCCAATGAAGTTTAAAAGAGATTTTATTGATGACAACTCTGATTTTATCGTCTCGAAATACTACTTCTCGGGGATGATATATTTTAACTTCCTTGCAGGGCTTTTTCTGGTGTACTGGTGGATGAGCCAAGGGTATAGCGATTATCCATGGTTCGATGAAAATGGTAATTGGAATGTCATAGATAAATTTAGTAATGCGACAATAGTTACCCAATGGGGCATCGCACTACTAGTGGCAATAATATTCAATGGATGGGTTTACAAAAAATTTGTTAAGAAATGAGTACAGAAGCAATAATTGGAATGGTCATATGCCTATCGATTACGGTAGGTGGGTTTCTCTTTTTCTTGGTGAAAGCCATTAAATCAGATAGGCCGAAAGAAAAATAATTTTAACAAACAAAAGAATAGAAGGTCTGCTGATTTCAGCAGGCCTTTTTACTTAAAAGCTTGCCTTTATCGAAAAAATAAAGCTCCTGCCAGCTGCAGATATGCCAGCACTATAAGGTCTATACCTCTGGTCAGTGATATTTTCAACTCCAGCATTTACAGTAAAGTACTTATTTAGCAGGTATTGTGCTTTAAAATTGA
>JBKEFO010000274.1:0-4444 GCA_046709585.1 Marivirga sp. | reverse complement strand
ACAAAGTTATTGAGTACCCATACCGAGGGCTGATATACGATAGGAACATGAGTATAATGGTTCATAATACACCAGTATATGATATCATGGTAGTTCCTAAAGAAGTGCAAATCGGCGATACATTGCAGTTTATCCAACTTTTCGATATCACCAAAGAGGAACTAATCGAGCGAATTAACAAAGCGAAGAGGTATAGCTATATCAAACAGTCTTTATTCTTTCCTCAACTTAATAATGAAGAATTTGCCAGCATACAAGATGAATTGGTTGAGTATAAAGGGTTTTATCCCGTTGCTAGAACAGTAAGAAAATACCCAGAGCCAGTCCTAGCCAATGGCTTAGGTTATATTGGAGAAATAAGTAAAAGGCAATTAGGGCGTGACACACTGAATTACTACCAATCAGGGGACTTTATTGGCATTAGCGGTATTGAAGCAGCTTATGAAAGAGAGTTAAGAGGTAAGCGAGGAGTAAAGTATAAATTAGTAAATGTAAGAGGTCTAGAAAAAGGATCCTTTAATGATGGCGCCTTTGACACCCTTTCCGTTCCAGGTAATAATTTAGTGAGTTCCATCGATTTGCCACTTCAGAAATATGCAGAATACCTGATGAAAGATAAAGTAGGAAGCATAGTAGCCATCGAACCATCAACGGGAGAAATCTTAGCCATGGTCAATTCTCCTTCTTATGATCCTAATGATTTAACAGGTAGAAAATACAGTAGTAATTTTGGCAAACTTAATAAAGACACCTTAAAACCTTTATTTAACAGACCTATTATGGCCCAATATCGCCCTGGCTCTGTTTTCAAACTCGTCCAATCTTTAATAGCGCTACAAGAAGGTGTTGTTTCACCTTCAACCAGAATTGTATGCAACAGAGGCATTATTAATTGCCACGGCGCCCATTCCAAAGAGGATTTACATGGCGCTATTAAATTTTCTTGTAATCCATACTTCTACCAAACTTTTAAGAGGATTATACAACAAGGCAAAGACCCAGAGGTAAATAAAGACGCCCGCATTGGACTAAACACATGGGATGAATATCTCTATAGATTTGGCTTCGGCAGAAAGCTAGGGGTGGATATTCCCAATGAGCAGAAAGGTATGATTCCTGCGCCCACATATTACGATCATTACTACGGTAAAGACCACTGGAATTTCTACACCATTTATTCTTTAAGTATTGGTGAAGGGGAATTACTGACTACTCCTTTACAAGTGGCCAACTTAGCAGCAATATTGGCTAACAGAGGTCACTTTATAAGACCACATTTAGTGAAAGGAATTGATACCCCTGATTCCTACCTAAAATTAGATTTTGAGCGGGAAGATGTAGGTGTTAATACGGAGCATTTTACAACAGTTGTAGATGCCATGGCAGAAATAGTACAAGGAACAGCACGTGTGGCTCGAGTAGAAGGAGTAGAAATATGTGGTAAAACAGGTACCGTACAGAATAAAGATGCCTTTGACCATTCTGCATTTATGGCTTTTGCCCCTAAAGAACAGCCTAAAATTGCTATCTCTGTTTATGTAGAAAATGCCGGATGGGGTGGTGGCGTGGCTGCTGCGATAACTGGTTTACTCATTGAGAAATACGTAAAAGGTGAAGTAGCAACAAATAGAAGTTGGGTAGAAAATTATGTCATGTCTCAAGCTTATTTAAACAACTTATAATGGCAAGACAGGATAGTTTATGGAATAAAATTGACTGGTTCTTGGTAAGCATTTTCTTTGCTCTGGTTATTCTTGGCTGGTTAAATATCTATGCCGTTGTTTACGACGAGCAACAGGCTCAAAACATCTTCAGTTTTGACCTCAACTCTGGAAAACAATTAGCCTTTATAGCTGGCACAGTAGTAATTATAATTGCCATCATGATCATTGATTTTAAATTCTTCGATTCCTTTGCCTATTACCTCTATGCTGCCGTAATCATTCTACTTATTCTAGTACTTATATTTGGAACAGAGATCGCTGGAAACAAATCATGGTTTACCATCGGCCCTCTAAGGTTACAGCCTTCTGAGTTTGCCAAATTCACAACCGCTCTAGCAATCGCCAAATACTTCTCAAGTAATAATATACGTCTTGATAGGTTAAATGACCAATTAAAGGCATCCCTATGGGTTTTACTTCCCATTGGACTCATTATGCTACAAGGTGATGTAGGAACTGCAATGGTATTCGCTAGTTTTATCTTCGTTTATTACCGTGAAGGCCTTCCTACATTCTACTTAATTATTGGCGTTTCTATCGCTGCTATATTTATTCTAACATTAATGGTAGCCCAAGTATATTTATTCACAGGGATTGGTGTGATAGGTGCTATTTTAATAGGTTTTAACTATAAAAGATTAAAAAATGTAGCGCTTATAGGTATTGCAGTGATTATTGTATCGGGTGTGATCTTAAGCGTAGACTATACTGTCTCAAACGTACTCAAACCACATCAGCAAAATAGGTTAAAAGCCTTAATCAACCCTGATGCCGATCCTTTAGGTTATGGTTGGAATGTAACGCAATCAAAGATTGCAATAGGCTCCGGCGGCACTTTTGGTAAAGGCTTTTTAGAGGGGACACAAACAAAATTTGACTTCGTGCCAGAACAAAGTACAGATTTCATTTTTTGTACCATAGGCGAAGAACACGGTTGGTTTGGTAGCCTATTAATGATCGCCCTATTCATTGCCTTAATGATGCGTATTATTGTTGTGTCAGAAAGGCAAAAAGACAGCTTTGCTAGAATATATGGCTACGCTGTGGCAGGCATTTTCTTCATACACTTTGGCATTAACATAGGCATGACCATTGGCTTATTTCCAGTAGCCGGAATTCCCTTACCTTTCTTTAGCTACGGAGGCTCCTCACTTTGGTCATTTACCATTTTACTCTTTGTATTAGTAAAATTAGACGCCCATAGAATGCAAGTGTTGACAAGATAACAGCGAACCTATTAGCTAAATCTTCTGTCTACCATTTCGAGAAATTCTAGCACCTCTTCAGACTCCAAGTCCCAGTCGTAACTCTCAATGAATGTTTTCCTGATATATTTGTTCGCTTCTAGTTTATTCTCAAAAGCATCTATTTGATCTACTGCATGAAGAAACTGCTGTTGATTACCATCAAATAGTTGATTAACAAACATAAATCTCTGATTCAAGGTAAGTTGATTCTTGATACTTGAATTCGTCTGCTTACCTAACTTACCTCCCAAGGTTTTATGTTCATCAGTCAGAAACTGCTCATTTATATTTGCCTTGCCCGACACTCCACTCTCTCGTTCAAAATCGAGGTAAATATCTTGAACAGTTAATGGAATGACTTTTGAGAATTCAGCAAGATACGGTGTGATTTCAACGGGCTCATCGGTGGAGTTTGCACATACCTCATTAAATAGCTCAAAAGCCTCATCATTGAATGCTGTCGTTAACTTCTGCTTTTCAAATTGATCAATAAGTCCTTCCAGTAGGAATTCGTTCACTTTGATGTATTTATCAAGGTCATGCAAGTCTACTAAACTTATTCGACTGTCATCTCTTTGATTTATTTCCTTCGAATAAAAATCATAGGGTGAAAATACTAATAGTAATGTATCCCTGACAGAGTCTCTAAAAAGCGGCTCAAAATGCTCTTTTTTGATGTGAATATGCTTTGATAGCGTATTCATGAAATCGCGCATCGCCTTTATTACCGCTTCATTTTGGTAGTTAAAATAAGGACTTTGCAACTTGGCATTTTCCTTTTTCCACTTTCTAAACAAATTCTTTAGAATAATAAGGTTAATTTGCTTGAACTCACACAAAGACAAAATTTGTTGTCCACTGATATGCGTATTTTCTTTAAAAAATGATTGAGCTACTTTTTTTGTAAAAGCTTTGCTATAAGAATCAATAGCCTGATGATTTAATTTGCTCTCCATTATATATTTTCCTTTTTTTGTAAAGTTATACTTATGCCAACAATTACCATTACTAACCTTGATAATCGTGAAATATTTAGTGAAGGCATTGAAAAAAATGCCTTACAACTTATACACGAAAATTTTATTGATTGGATGCATGCCTGCGGCGGTAAAGGTAATTGTACATCCTGCAAGATGATTGTTGTGAAAGGTGGTCAGAATATAAGCGAGGAGTCTCCCGCTGAGATAAAATACAAAGAACAAGGAAGGTTGGGGAAAAATGAGCGACTAGCTTGTCAATCAAAATTACAAGGACACATTGAAATAAAAGTTGCTGACATAAATAAATTTCCACATTTAACATATTCTGATTAAACATGTTTGTAGAACCCCATATTGGTAGAGCTGAAGATCAGAAAGGCAAAGGTTGGATTGAACTAATCTGTGGATCAATGTTTAGTGGAAAAACTGAAGAGCTTATCCGAAGATTAAATAGAGCCATAATAGCCAAGCAGAAAGTAGAAATCTTTAAACC
>JBKEFO010000273.1:0-4473 GCA_046709585.1 Marivirga sp. | reverse complement strand
ACCTTCAAAATATGTAAATGTCTCCGGTAGTCATACAATGGGAGTGTTTGTTTTAGAGAAAAAATAGACTATCGGTTAAAAAATATTACACTACAGGGATCAATATTTTAGTTGTTTTTGACTCCAAAAGCCTAAATTTAAGAGGTTAAAGGCTAATTTACTTTTCAAATCCTACATTCTTATTTTCCCGTCATGGGAGGAACGAATCGAAGATGGGTGAGAAATAAGTATCTTAGAGTAAATAATAAATTGTTCAAGCTCAAGAAAGTAGTATTAGAAAAAGAGGTGTACATTCAATCTGAAAGTGATTATAGGAAAGCACTTTTAGTTGGAATTTGTGCATTTATTATGTTTTCGTTGAGCAGTATCTATATGCTGTTGAGTAGCGTTTTGTGGAACGATTCCCAGTTAGCGCCTTTTTTCATTGTAGGCATAGTAGGAGGAGGAATAACCTACACATTAAACAAGTTAAGTTACTTTGAAGGTGCAAAGCATCTTTTGTTATTGGTTGCTGTAGGGATGATATTTGTTTTTATCACTAATAGTGATAGTAAGTTTGGAGTTCATCTATACTTATTCTGTGTTACCGTCGGCGCAATTTTTCTTTTTGGGTTTAAGAAGAAACGCGCTTGGTTAACCTATTCTGTTCTTGCATTGGCTTGTTATTCAATCGCTGAGTTCTCATCAATAACACCAGTCCCTATCAGTGGAACAAAGGATGTTAACGTTGGTTTCGAGTTGATTTACTTCATTAATTTCCTGTTTTCTAGCCTAATTATTACGCTTATAATATTTTTTCAATCAAAACTGCAATATAAGTCTGAAGAGATATTAATTAAAAAAGATTTAGCACTAAAAGAAAGCGAAGAGCGCTTTAGGTTAGCTGTTGAAGGAACCAACGCAGGCATTTGGGATTGGGAAAACATCAACAAAGATCAGCAATGGTGGTCTCCTAAACTGTATGAATTGTTAGGATACAAACCGCAGGAAATCACACCAAATAAAGTGACATTTAAGAACTTATTAGCAGAAGAATCTGACTATCCACGTTTGGTAAAAGACTTTCAAAAGCACCTAGTTGATAAAAAGCCTTTCTCGGCAGAATATAAATTTAAGATCAAGGATGGGTCTTACAGATGGTTTCAGGGCTCTGGTCAAGCGAAATGGAATAAGGGAGAAAGACCATTACGAATGGTTGGTTCTTTAGTAGATATTACTGAGAAGAAGAATAGAGAAGATGAAATCAGAGAAAAAAATCAGCTACTAGAAAGAACGAATGCTGAATTAGATCGATTTGTCTACAGCGTCTCACATGATTTGAGAGCGCCTCTGAACTCTATTCAGGGATTAATCAATATAGGTGAAACCACCAATGACATAGCAGAGTTGAAACCTTTAATGGGGCTCATGAGTAATCGTGTAAAAAAACTTTATGGATTTATCGATGATGTAATTAGTTTCGCGAAGAATACGAGAACGGAAATTCAAAAAGAGGAGATAGAGCTTAAAAGTTTCTTAGAAGTGATAATAAGTAATTCTAAGTTTAGAGACCATGCAAGTACGATCGATTTTCAATTAGTAGTCAGTGATGGTTTAAAGCTGTCTTCTGATTCCAGTCGTTTAGCGGTGGTTCTTAATAATTTGGTAGATAATGCAATAAAATACCATCGACATGAATTCGATAGAAAGTATATAAAAATTAGTGCGGGTCAAAGTAGTGGGGATATTCTACTAGAAGTAGAAGACAATGGTCAAGGCATACCTCAGCAAGCCCAAGATAGAATTTTCGATATGTTTTTTAGGGCCTCTGACAACTCTAATGGCTCAGGCTTAGGCTTGTATATCGTAAAGGATATGGTAGAAAGAATAGGCGGAAATGTCTATCTGAGTTCCAAATACGGAGAGGGTACCACCTTTGTAATCAGATTGCCTCAATCTTAATGATTTTTTTCAAATTAAATCGGGTCGACCTCTCTATTTAAGTATCTTTGTGTCATGGCAAAGAATGATCAGAATACAGAAAATACACTTTTTAAAGATATTGTTTCTCACGCAAAGGAATATGGCTTTGTTTACCAGTCGAGCGAGATATATGACGGTTTGCAGGCAGTATACGATTACGGTCCATTTGGGGCGGAGTTGAAAAAGAATATTAAAGAGTTATGGTGGAATACCATGACCAGGTTTAACGATAATATTGTAGGCCTAGATTCATCAATATTTATGCATCCGGATACGTGGAAAGCTTCAGGACATATTGAAAGCTTTAACGATCCTATGATTGATAACAAGGATTCTAAAAAGAGGTACAGAGCTGATGTCCTTCTTGAAGATAAGGCTGCTTCTTATGAGAAGGAAGGCAATATAGAGAAAGCGCATGCCCTCTTAGCGCAGATGGGAGAATTATTGACCAAAGAAGATCTTGAAGGTGTAAGAAACTTAATCATCACAGAAGGTATAACGTGTCCTTTGTCAGGTACAAGCAATTGGACGGAAGTTCGTCAATTCAATTTGATGTTTTCAACTCAGATTGGCAGCGTGGCAGATGATTCAAGTAAAGTATATTTAAGGCCAGAAACGGCACAAGGAATTTTCGTGAATTTCTTAAATGTACAAAAAACAGCTCGAATGAAAATACCATTTGGAATTGCTCAAATTGGTAAAGCATTTAGAAATGAGATAGTGGCTAGGCAGTTCATTTTTCGAATGCGAGAATTTGAACAAATGGAAATGCAATTCTTTGTAAGACCAGGGGAAGAGCTAAGCTGGTATGAGCAATGGAGTGAGATGCGTATGAACTGGCATAAAGCTTTAGGAATACCAGAAGAAAAATTAAGATTCCATAAACATGAAAAACTTGCACATTACGCAAATGCGGCAGTAGATGTTGAGTTTGAGTTTCCTTTTGGTTTTAAGGAAATTGAGGGAATACATAGCAGAACTGACTTTGACTTAAGGAGTCATATGGAAGTTTCTAGAAAGAAGATACAGTACTTCGACCCAGAGATTAGTAAGAATTATGTACCATATGTGGTAGAAACGTCTTTGGGCTGCGATAGGCTATTTTTAATGCTCCTGTGTAATGCTTATAAAGAAGAAATTACTGGTGAGGACGGGAATGAAAAGAAAAGAATCTATCTAAAGTTTCACCCTGCTATCGCCCCGGTGAAAGCGGCAATACTTCCATTAACCAAGAAGGATGGTCTTCCTGAGAAGGCAAAGGAAATCTATAGTATGCTAAAATTAGATCATAATGTGATTTATGAAGAGGCAGCTTCCATCGGAAAAAGATATGCCCGACAAGACTTAATTGGTACGCCATTTTGTATAGCCGTTGACCATCAGACTTTAGAGGATAATACTATTACTGTACGGGATAGAGATACAACAGAACAAAGAAGGATTTCAATGAATGAATTAGCAGCATATATCAATGATGCTTGCTCGTATAAATCAATTTTCGAAAAACTGAAGTAAATCATTATAGATATTTTCTATCGTGTTATGGATACTATTGATTTTTGTAATATGAAACATACAGCTACTTTTGTAGTTCAATAAGGAATAGAAACAGCATAAAGTTATGATGATAGAATTAGAAGAAGATAACCTAAAAGAAATAGTTGATGGTAACGAATTAGTAATGGTACAATACGGAGCCACTTGGTGTGGAAACTGTAAAATTACTAAGCCTAAATTTAAAAGGTTAGCGACAGAAAATGAGCATGTAAAGTTTGTCTATGTCGACGCCGAGAAATTACCTGAATCTAGAGGGATGGCTGATGTAAAGAATTTGCCAACATTTGCTGGATTTAGAAATGGGGAATTAATTAATTCAGTTGCAGGAAATAAACCAAGTATTATAACAGACTTATTAAATGAGGTTACCAATAATTAAACACGTTGTAGAGTTTATTGAAAAAAACGATGAGGATTACGTCGTGGAAGCAATGGATCTTTTAGAAGATCTGATTGAAGCAAAGGGTATTAAAGATGAGGAACTAGATGTAATTGGTGAGCTTCTTTCGAATCTCTCTGGTGCAATAGAGGTACACAAAGATATTAAATCTGGTACTGCTCAAAAGGAGGCCTTAAATACTTTTATGAAAAGAGTAACGGGTTCCATAGGGAAATAGTGAACCATAGCGGTTTATTGAAAGGCAAGAAATAAATTCATTTCTTGCCTTTTTTATTGTTCAGAATTCAAAAATTTTCAGCAAATATGCTGTTTTTATTTCGCCAGTAAATAGTAGTGATCGTTTCACTATGAGTGATGAGCAAGGAGTATCGCTTATATCAATAGGTATGCACCTGTACAGGATGTGCAACGTAAAATATCTATTGACGTCAAGAAAGGTGTGAGTAGCTTTTTAAAGAGCCTGTCTCATTGAGTGCAAATACAAAAAAGCCGCCCTAGAGCGACTTTTTGTTTACCAAAACATTAACCATTCACTATGAATTGAACTATTAATG
>JBKEFO010000272.1:0-4478 GCA_046709585.1 Marivirga sp. | reverse complement strand
TGTTAGGGAAGCTGGGTGGTCTTATCATCGGTAATTTCTCTCAACTACTTGAAAACAAGGAAGTTTTCGGGCAAAATGTAATTGATATTGTCACAGCACATTGTAAAGAGTATAACTTTCCAATCGCCTTTAATTTTCCTTTAGGGCATGAAAATAGAAATTGGCCTGTTGTGCATGGTGCCAAGGTTAGTTTCGTGGTTAGAAAAAGAGAAGTCATGGTTTCTTATCTGTAACCTAATTCTTTAGGATAGTATAAACCCTGCTGCTAGTCCCAGTAACACCACATATGGGGCGGGTATCTTGGTAAATAGTAGTATGGCAGCGGTTCCAAGTAGTAAGCTAAAATTGAGTAGTGTGCCTTCTACAGGAGCAAATAGTAAATAGACCGCAGCTACCACCATTCCTGAACTTACAGCCGTGATACCCTCCAGCGAAGCCTTTATGACCCGGTACTTTTTTAACTGGTCCCAAAAGTTAATTAAGAAAAATATCATTAGGGTGCCAGGGACAAATATTCCTATTGCTGCAAGTAAGCCACCAAGTAGCTCTCCCCATGTGCCGTAGCTACGCATTGAAAGTGCCCCGATGTAGGAGGCAAAGCTGAAAGTCGGCCCTGGTACGGCCTGTGAAATAGCAAAACCACTCAAAAACTCTGAAGAGCTGAGGTAGTCTTTGAAGTCTACAAACTCGGTATATAAAAATGGTACTAATACCTGTCCACCGCCAAATATAAGGCTTCCATTTCTGTAAAAATTTTCGAGTAGTCGGATTGGTAAAGATTGTGTAACAGAACCTATGATGGCAATGAGCACTAAGATACTTATCCAAATGATAAGGGCTGTCCACCGAATTTTCATTTTTTCCTTCTCCTGAATGGGTTGCGCCTTGTATTTGAACGAGGTCAAGAAGCCCCCTGCTAAGATCATGGCAGGGAATACATATGGAGAGCTTATAAAAACGGAGACTAGGGCGGAGCCTAATAAGATGAAGAAACTAGTTTTGGTGTGTATCACCTTGATGCAAATCTTGTAAGCTGCAACGCCGACAAAGCCGACAGCAATAGGCTGAATGAATCTCGTAAAAGCTGTAGAGAGCTGCTTTTCTTCGATGTTAGACATAATAACTCCAAAGATACTCATCACTGTAACAGCGGGAATTACCCAAACAAATAGTGTTAGGAAAGCAAAAGGGGCACCTCCTTTTTTATAGGCTAATCCACAAAGAATTTGTGTTGATGAGGGACCGGGAAGGAGCTGACAGAGTGCGTTCATCTCTATCAGCTCTTCTTCTGTATAATAGCCTCTTTTTTTTACTAGGTAATCTAAGAATAAGGCAAAATGTGCCTGTGCTCCACCAAAAGCAGTGATGGACAATATGAAAACATCCTTTAGAAATATGTAATTTCGAAGGCTGCGGACCACTATTTACTTTTACTTGCTAAGCCTATTTCTGCTAGTCTCTGATTTAAAAACTCACCCGCCGTCGTATCAGGATATTGTTTGCGGTTTTCTTCGGAAACGCAATCGGCTAAGCAAGTTAAATCCATGACAGATTTAGGATGCATAAAGAATGGAATGCTGTAGCGGGAATTTTTCATCTTTTCTTTCGGAGGATTTACGACTCTGTGTATGGTAGACTTTAATTTATCATTAGTTAGTCTTGCCAACATATCCCCTACATTTACCACTAATTGATTTGGTAAGGCTGTGATTGGAATCCATTCACCATCTTTCCTCAACACTTCAAGTCCATCAGCACTGGCACCCATAAGTAGCGTGATTAAGTTGATGTCGCCGTGCTGTGCTGCTCTGACAGCTCCGACAGGTAAAGCAGCAGGGTTCTCTATTGGTGGATAGTGAATTGCTCTCAAAATACTATTGCCATCCTTTACCTTGTCATCGAAATAATTTTCGGGGAGCTCTAAATACAAAGCAATCGCTTTTAGCATTTCAAAGCCTGTATTTTCTAATTTCTGGTAAACCTCCTTGGCGATCGTACCCATGTCAGGAATCTCCGTGGGCCACATATTATCAGGGTATTCTTTTTTTAATGGATGTTCCTTACCTACGAATTGTCCTATTTGATAAAATTCTTTTAAATCTGGAACACTATGACCTTTAGCTTGTTCTCGACCACTGCTTGTATAGCCTCGCTGTCCTGCTAATTCGGTTTTTTCATAGCCTCTTTTTGTCTCAATGGGAAGCTGAAAAAATTGTTCTACTGCTTCATACAGCCTCTTACTTAATTCATCATTAAGGTAATGGCCTTTGATAGCTACAAAACCGATGTTATTATAGGCCTGTCCCAAGTCTGCAACAAATTTCATTTTTGCAGCTTTGTCTCCATCCGTAAAGTCTTTTAAGTCTAATGATGGGATTTCATTATATAACATTTTGCTCATAATGCTGTTTTTTTATATTGTTAGGAAGACAATTTTTTGGTCTTCTATATAAGTGCTAAATTAAGACAAAAATCAATAAACAGTAAATAGCTGTGGGTAAATGCTTATATTAAATGGATAAGCTACAATTAATATATAAAATTTAAACCAAAACTAAAATGATAATCATGAAACGTAACATTTTAAGAGGGGGACTACTTTTTGCAATGGCAGCAGTAGTTGCTTGTAATACTGGAAATAAAGAAGAAAATAATACGGTAACTTCAGATAGTACAGCTGTTGAGGAGCAAGTAGAAATGACATCTTCCATCAGTTTAACACCTGTTGAGTCTCCCGCTTTTGACGATTCGATGTTAGAGATGTTAAGCCCGGCAGAGAATGGAGAGAATATTCCAGCTGGTGAGGTCCAATTTTCTTATAATGTAAAAAATTATGACTTAGCCTCTCAAACCATAGATGCAGATATTAAGAACTGTGCTAATTCTGCCAAGGGACAGCATATTCATTTAATATTAAATAATGAGCCCTATAGTGCATATTATGGAGCTGAGTTCTCTAAAAATTTAGAAGAAGGGCATTATGTCGCTTTGTCTTTTTTGTCTAGATCTTATCATGAGAGCGTTAAAAGTTATGGCGCTTATAACATTAGACAATTTACGGTAGGTAGAGCTGCTGGTGAAGATGAAGTAGCTGATCTTTCAGCGTCACATATGTTTTACAGCAGGCCCAAGGGAACGTACGTAGGGGACGATGCAAAAAAGGTTTTATTGGACTTCTTTTTACTAAATAATGAATTAGCTGAAGAGGGTAATAAAGTGAGAGCTACGATTAATGGCCAAGAGTTTATGTTAGATACTTGGCAACCGTATTTTATCGAAGGTCAAGATATGGGAGAAATGACAGTGAAGTTAGAATTGTTAGACAGTGAAGGCAATTTGGTTGCAAGTCCTTTTAATCCGGTAACAAGAACTGTTACTTTAAAAGAGAGTGAGTAATTCAGACGAGATTGAAAAAATGGTTATAAAGAAAGCGCTTTTTAGTGCTTTTTTTATAACCATTTTTTCCGTTTGAAAACAATAAGTGTTAAACTAGCTGCAGATATTAATAGGCTCCAAAAATAGGCATAGCCATATTTCCATTTAAGTTCGGGTACATTCTCAAAATTTATTCCATACAAGCCTGCTATAAAAGTTAATGGTATAAAAATAACTGAAATGATAGTCAGAGTTTTCATTACCTGGTTCATTTTGTTACTGATCACAGACTGGTAGAGATCTCCTAAACTAGATATAAAGTCTCTGTAGGTTTCCACAGAGTCAATTGCTTGGATGGTATGATCATAGACATCTCTAATAAAGATTCTAGTTGACTTCTTGATGAGTTTCAAATCATCGCGCTCAAGCTTACTTATGACTTCTCTGAGTGGCCATACTGACCTTCTTACGTGGATCATCTCCCGCTTTAGTTCGTATAATACTTCAAAGTCTCTTTTCTGACCTATTCGTAGAATGCGTTCCTCAATATCTTCTAGCTGATCACCGAACTTCTCTAAAACAATAAAATAATGATCGACTATGGTGTCTAGCAAGGCATAAAGCAAATAATCACTACCTTCTTTTCTTATCCTACCTTTTCCGCCCCTTAGCCTGTTACGTACTGCATCGAACGTATCGCCAGATCGTTCTTGGAAAGTTATGAGAACATCATGCAGAAGTATCATACTAACTTGCTCACTAACAGTTTTACGAGTCTTGGGATTGAACTGAAGCATACGGACAGCAGTGTAGAGGTACTGATCTGTATCCTCAATTTTTGGTCTCTGCTCGACAGATAGGATATCTTCGATGTTTAGCGGATGTATATCATAGTGCTCACAGATCTGTTTTACCTGGTCCACATGATGAATTCCTTCAATATTTAGCCATAAGAACTGTTTGTTTTTATGAAGGCTCTTCACCTCTTCAAAAGAGATAACTTCTATTTCTTCTAATTGATCTGCAGAATAGACAAAAGCAGAAATTTTGAAAGGAGTGTCTTTTGTAAGACCTGTGTAAACAGCCTGCCCGGGAGGTAAGCC
>JBKEFO010000271.1:0-4489 GCA_046709585.1 Marivirga sp. | reverse complement strand
ACATACAATCTAAATTTGCCCACCAATATGAGGGGGCTATTCGCCTTAACAATGTGCGTATTTTTGATCCAAAGACCTTATCGCTCACAGCTTTGTCATCCGTTTTAGTAAAAGGTGAAAAAATTATCAGTATTGATAAGCCAGATGCCAAGAGTGCTGAAAAGGAAACAGTTATTGACGGGGCCGGTGGAACATTGGTACCGGGACTTTACGACATGCATGGCCATATGGGTGAAGACGACGCCTTATTGAATGTATTGGCAGGTGTTACAAGCGTGCGAGACATGGGTAACAACAACGAGGTTTTAGATAGTCTGGTGAAGAAAATACAGAATGGAGTCCTTGCTGGTCCACGGATTACCCGTTTAGGCTTTATTGAAGGCAAAAGTGATTTTAGTGCCAATAATGGAATCATCGTGTCTAGCGAAGAAGAAGCCATTGCCGCTGTAGAAACTTATGCTGAAAAAGGTTTCTATGGCGTAAAGCTCTACAATAGCATGAATGGCGATTGGGCACCAGCCATTATCAAAAGAGCACATGAGTTGAATTTGTTTGTTTGTGGTCATGTGCCAGCCTTCTCTAATGCTAACAACATGATCAAAGCAGGTTATGATGAAATGACCCACATTAACCAAGTGATGCTAGGCTGGGTTTTAGATGCAGATGAAGATACCAGAACGCTCTTACGACTGACGGCCTTGAAACGATTGCCAGCGCTTGAAATGCAAAACCCTAGCGTTAATGAAACCATTGCACTGATGGTAGAAAATGAAGTTGCTATAGATCCAACCCTTGCTATTCATGAAGCTTTAATGCTTGGTAGAAACGGAGAAACTAGAGCTGGCACCCTCGATTATGTAGCGCATATGCCTCCAAATGTACAGCGTGGTTACAAAGTAGCCTTGGCAAATATTGCGGATGCTGAAGAAGATCAAGCCTACAGTGAGGCCTATGATAAAATTGTAGAAACCCTTATAGCCATGAAGGAAAAAGGTATCCAAATAATACCAGGTACAGATATGGGTGGTGCCTTTACTTTACACCGAGAGCTCGAGCTTTATCAGCAGCTAGGCTATAGTCCTGCCGAATTATTGAAATTAGGTAGTTATGATATGGCTAAATATCTGGGGCAAGAAGACCGGGGCATCATTGAAGTAGGTAAGCTTGCAGACTTTTTCTTAGTACCAGGTAACCCTGTAGAAGACATTAAAGCAATCAAAACGGTAGCGATGGTGTCACAAGCTGGTGTGATCTACTACCCTACAGAGGTATACCCTTCTTTTGGTATTAAGCCATTTGTTGATATGCCAGCGGTGAAATAGTTTGTTATACAATTAGCATAATACTATCATGGGTAGTCCTTGGGATTACCCATGATTTTGCTGAAAACACCCTGCTTTTTGTAAGTCTTCTTGAGAGATTTATTAATACAGTAGCTATTAGCAGTACATGGACTAAAGGGCCAGCAACTACAGGGGATTGATGGCTAATACAGCATAAGGTAGCGCTTAAGAATTGGTGATTTTATGCGCCCGCTATTATTCTAATTTCATATTTATTAAACTAAATAAATGATTTTCACTACCTTGCTTGATTATCTTACTAATTATAATTCTAAAAAATAACAGTATGGAAAAAGCAAAAATAGCAGGTAAATCACCACAGATGGAACAATTAGAAGAAGGTAAAACATATGCATGGTGTGCATGTGGACATTCAGAAAATCAACCATGGTGTAATGGCGCCCATAAAGAGAGCGGATTTTCTCCTATGGTCTTCAAAGCTGAAGCATCAAAAACAGCTGCCATGTGCACTTGCAAGCAAAGCAAAAACCCACCCTTCTGTGACGGTTCTCATAAGAGTTTATAACTTTCTTTTAAAGACCTGCGGTGGGTTACTAATTGAATGAAAAGAAGTATAAAAAGTAGCATATCCCGGTACAATTTACCGTGTTGTGCTACTTTTTTGATTTCCACCTAAAGTAATTTTACTACAGCATATCATTAATAGCAGTAATTATGCGTGAAGCTCATTATGAAAAACTAGAACGCATGTACCTTCAGTCAAATGTAAATACCATGATCTTCGATAGCACTTCCTGCACAATTTCTGATGGCGGGGCTGAAATAGGTCTGGAGGTATCTGAAAAATATTTTCATGCATTAGGTGCCATCCATGGCTCCGTATATTTCAAAATGTTAGATGATGCTGCATTTTTCGCTGTCAATTCTATCGTTGAAGATGCTTTTGTTCTGACCACTTCCTTCAACATCAACCTCATCAGGCCTGTCAATAGTGGGCAGCTTACAGCAATAGGAAAGATCAAATTTAGGTCCCGCGAATTATTCGTCGCCGAGTCGACCTTATTTAATGACAAGGGTCAAGAGATCGCCTTTGGCTCTGGCAATTTTGCCAAAAGCAAAATAAAACTCTCTGAAAAGATCGGTTACAAATAAGTAAGCATTCATCACCACAAATAAGTAGATTACAGTAAGGTTTTCACTTTTTAAAAGATGACGATCTTAGTGAAGATTATACAGCAGATCTTAAACATGATTGCTTTTAAGCCGTTTCACATCCCCGAAGGCCGTAGGTCCAACGCAACCCTAAACTTCTAATATATACCAAATGATCATAATTATTGGAGCAGGCTTATCAGGTCTATTAACTGCCTACCGGCTTAAAAAAGCAGGCATCCCCTTTAAAATCCTAGAAGCTAGAAACAGAATTGGTGGAAGGATCAATACCATATTGGGAAAGGACCAAACGCCCATAGAGATGGGTGCAACATGGTTTGGCAGTCAGCACAGACACCTCATAAACCTGCTAGATGAATTTGGGATAGCCTACTTTGAACAATATATGAAAGGGACTGCCTTCTTTCAACCATTATCTACCTCCCCTGCTGAGGCCATACAACTCCCTAGTCAACCGCCTAACTACAGAATTGCTGGTGGTAGCTCCCACCTGATTAATACCCTCTATCAGAATATAGAAGCGCAGGATATTGTCTTTAATCAGCAGGTGAAGGCAATCAAACTCCTAGGAACCAAAGTCCAAATCATTGCTGAGGAAATCTTTGAAGGGGACCAAGTTGTATTAGCCATCCCTCCTAAGTTGTGGGCTAAAAGAATAATGTTTGAGCCTACCTTACCTATTGATTTGACGGACACAGCACGAGAGACGCACACTTGGATGGAAGATTCTATCAAGGTGGCTTTAACTTATAAACATCCTTTTTGGCTAGACCAGAAGCAGTCGGGCACCTTGTTTAGCAATGCAGGACCGATAACTGAACTCTATGATCATTGCGATGCACAAAGAGGTAAATATGCCTTGTGCGGATTCATGAACCCCTCCTTCCAGCGCCTCACTGCAGAAGAGAGACTTGCCAATATCATGCACCAGCTCAAAGCTGTCTTTGGGGAAGGTGCAGCAGATTATATGGACTATGAAGAATGTTTGTGGGGCGAAGAAAAACACACCTTTGAAGCATCACCAAACGGACACACTCCACATCAAAATAATGGAAATCCTATTTTTATCCCTTCCTTATTTGATGGCAAGATCCTCATGTCTAGCGCTGAAACTGCAGCAGCATTTCCTGGCTATATGGATGGCGCCGTCTATACAGGCAACTTAGCAGCACAAAAACTAATTGAAGCAAACAAAGAAAATACCAAGAGTCTCCCTTAATACTCAGCACACGATTAAATATGGGATAGCATTCTTATCATTCACAAAAAGGCAAGTAATAACAGCTATAGGCTGTTATTTATTATTTCAAATATTTATTTTGCTGCAATTACTGAATAGTAATGCGTACATTAAAGCCACCATCTTATCGTCGGTTGACGAGGTCAAAATAAAGTAAGCTTTAACCGCTAATAAAATACTTGCAAAGTATAAAATAACCATTTTATATTTACATTGTTACACTAATATATTTTAATAGATTTATGCGTAAATAGTCAGCATAGCAGGAAGAAGAAATTATTAGTAGTAAAAACATCATAGCGCTCGTGAAATTATCTAAGAATAGATTAGGGATAATAACCTTAATACTCTCGTTGTGCCATACTATGGTCTTCAGTCAATTTTATCCGGCGAAGGTTTACTCATTGCAAGAGGGGATGCCAACTAACTCAATATACGATATCACACAATCAAAGGATGGTATTATGTGGTTTGTAACCGCTAAAGGAGTAGTTAATTATAACGCATTAAATTGGCAAGTTTTTCCCGACAGCCTGGAATTGCCTAGCACTCCTTTCTCGTTCATTAGGTCTTGTGATGATGGAAGTGTCTGGGTGGCTGGTCAAAACAGTACTTCATTTATCATAAAATACTTTCACGACAATAATTGGCAGGAAATAGCCCTACCACAGTTAGCGAATATACAAGGCAAATTCTCTTTCGACGTAAAAAAAGATTCGCAAGCCTATTCTATTATTATTTGTGATAGCAATACCGCTTATACCTACAACAC
>JBKEFO010000270.1:0-4565 GCA_046709585.1 Marivirga sp. | reverse complement strand
GGTCGTGAGGTGTTTCTTAAATGCTACACGCTCTTCCGCTTTTTTCCAAAGTTTTTCGTCTCTTTGATTTTCCATAGTAATTAATTAAAAGTTTAAAACCACCCCTGCATAAAGGCTTCTTCTTGACAGGTAGTTATTATCGAATTGTGAATAATCGAAATTGTCATTGATGGTGCTTTTGTTTTTTATATCTAACAAGATATTAAAAGTAATAAATAATATCCCATTTACGGTTCTAAAATTATAGAGCCTATTTATACTTAAGGATAGGTTTTGATGAGGATTGAACTGTTTCACATCTAGTTGGCTAAGTTTTGGCTGATATACTGCTAGGTCATCTTGAAAAACCGCGCTAGTTATAATTTGAACAGTATCTCGCTTAAAGGCTTGGTAAGAATGGTTGAATGACCAAAGCGCTAAGGGTTTATAAAGAAGGAAAGATCTTTTAAACCATTGTGTGGTATTTATTTGGTTGATGATTGAAAAAGACTGATCAAACTGCATTTTGCTGCTTGGTTTAAGTATGAAGGTAGTCTCAGATCTTTTTGTGTTGCCTGTCTGCATTTGATTCAAATAAAAGCTTTGATCCACTGCCAGAGGTCCTCTTTGATAACAGAGGTCCAGAGCTACTCGGTCAGAGTACTGAATTTTATTTTCGATTAGGTTGCGTGCCTGATAATATCGGCCCACGCCTATCTTAAGCTGAAATGACTTTATTGGCCTCCATAAATAATTAAATTGAGAGCTCAATAGGTTTTTTGTTCAGGGCTGCAACCTTACCCACTCTAATGCCCGCCCCAAAGGAATGTTTGTTTAGTAATTTTCTAATAAATGAGTAGGTTTTTCAAAGGAGAGTAGCTTCTCTGTATAACTGATAAGAATGATTTCTTTCGGTCCTATATTTTCAAGTATAAAAAATCCTTTTTGATCTGAAATGGTACTTTTCTCCATAGAGGACAGAAGTAGGACATGAGCGCCCATTAGAGGCGTTTTATCTGTTGTTTCTACAAGATAACCAGCAATACTGATCTGGGCAAAGCTAGTACTTGCGGATGCTAATAGGAGCATAGTAGGCAATAGGTAAGTGGACAGTGTCATGGCGAATGGAGCAGTTTTGCTGTCTTAGGACTTCTCGGCCTTTGGAAGTAATACTTTCGCTACCCAATTGAAATCAGATTCTATACTAAGTGCTTTTTTATAGGTGTTGATAGCTTTCTCTTTTTTTCCGTTACTTAGATATGCTTGGCGAAGACCAGCAAGTGCATTTAAATACATCCAATTATTTTTTGTCTCGCCATTTTTCTCAAAAAAGTGGGTGCTTTTTTCATAAGCCTTTTCGGCCACTAACTTATCGCCACCAAACATTTCTGGTGTATAATAAAGTGAGCTTGCTTTGACCATCCAAGTCATGCCCGACTCTAGGTTGAGCGCCAAAGCTTTATTAATCTCATTTGTGCTTTTAGGCCCGTAATACCTACCTTTTATCGTTGCGAATCCCATGATGAAACCATATGCCGACGACTTTAAGGCCTTAGCCTCCGCTTTGTGGTCATTATTTTCTTCTAATTTCTCTAGGAGCGCAAGTGCCTTACCAACTGTTTCATCGAAGACGGCTTCATTTTTTGTCGCCATGCATGTAGTAAGGAGTCCGTGGTATGCTAGGGAGAGTGCCCAATGGTCTTTTGTGGCGGTTTATGCAATCGCTTGTCGCTAAAGTTGCTCGCTGTTGTAGATTATGCTTTATAGGTGATCTCTGTTGTTGTTTGTGCCTTTACAAGAGGTCCTAGTTGTATTAAAAAAAGACTAGTAGGAGTAGTATGTTTTTTAAAATATGCATCGTAAAGAAGTTTATAATGTAAACTAAAATATTATTAAAAAAAGACTGATTTTCAGTTTTGGTGTTTTTATAAGAAACCCGCGTTTTCTAGGAGGGTTTGATATATGACTTTAAGGAAATTAAGTATTTCTCAAATGCCTCTATGCCAACTTTGGTTATTTTACAATTAGTAAGCGGATAGTTGTCTTTAAAGCTTTTCTCTACAGCTATGTATCCAGCATCTTTGAGTTTATTTACTTGTACACTTAAGTTGCCAGCAGTAGCATTAGTCTTTTCCTTAATGTAGGTGAAGTCGGCCTCGTCAACACTAAGTAGTAGGCTTATAATTGCTAGGCGCAGCTGTGAATGCAACAGTGGGTCTAATGGCTCAAACATGATTATACATTTAAAGCTTTTGGTAAAAGATGTCCTGGAATAACATAACTTACTAGTATAGCCAAGGCTAATAGTGGAAATTGGATTTCAAATGGCACGTAAAAAGCTACCAACCCTATTAACATGCTGAGGTAACCACCGTAAATCAAGGGTTTGAATTTAATGATACCCCCTGTACTGCTAGTTCCTATTCCATATAGCACCATAAAAATGGGATAAATGGTCGCCCATCCAATTTTTGGAGAGGCAAACAGAAAAATGAATAGTGCGGCAATAAAAGAGCCCCAAATAGCTCCGAGTGCTCGGTCAGTAAAGGTCTTTACACGGCTGCTTCTTTTTTTCTTGCTGAAATAGATAGCGTTATAAACTCCTACAAAGGGCATAAGTAGCCATACAAGCCATGCCATTTTAATGTTGAATTGAAATTGTAATAGGTAATGGGTGAGAACAGCGAAGGATGTAGCATATCCCCACATCAGATAAATGATCTTATCCTGAGCGATATTGTATCTTGTGCTCTGCACCATATCGGTGATAAGCTTTAAGCTTTCGTCGGTATTCATTGTCTTGTGAGTCATGGTTTTTTTATTTAAATGATCCAAAATTTAGTGTTGATCTAATGCCTATTCTATTAAGTTCTTTTGAACTAAGTGCTGTTTCGTCTTGCGAATATGTTAGTCTATAATATACTCCTGCGGTACCAAAGATGTAGTCTGTGAATTGATACCATAACTTTAGGTTAGGTTCAAATAAGAATAAATCGTATGACTCCTCCATTAATTCATAGCCTCCGCGGCCGATTAATACATCAAATCCTAGCGTTTTCTTTTTATTGTATATATAACCAAAAGCCCACCATAGCCCAAGCTTAAAGCCTCGGATTGCTCAGTTAATACTGTATTGTGCGATCCATCCCCTGCACCACCTAGGTAGAAATGCTGATTAATGATCCAAGCGCCACCGCCGCCAAGTAACAGTCGGTTGCTACCTACTGCAAATTCATTTGATAGGTGTACCCCGCCAAAACCTTGGGCGATACTCTTATTGTTCATACCCACAATTAGGGCTAGTATTGTAATACATCTAATCATTTATATTTCTATAAACAAGATTCAAATATAAAGTAGTTTATATAATAAACCAAATAGAAATAAAAAAATTGTTATATTGTTATATTGTGATTTGTTTTAAATTACTCCACAACTGCTTTTTATAGCCGATATTTTCTTCCAAGGTGGCTAAATCATGTGCATAAATGACTTGAATGTCGTTAATTGTATTTATTTCATAATTAGCTGTAGGTGCATAATTTGAGTGGAAGGAGAGTAGTAGTTTGGTCCCTTTCAGGTCATTAAACTTAGCAGGGTGCGTATAAATCCTTTGCACGCCCGTAGTGCTAAGACTGACGGCCTTTAAGATGTTGTTTAATAAAGTTTCTTCTTTTTCATCGGTGGTATTCGCTAATAGTACGAGTACTTTTGGAGCACCATAAGAAATTGTCTCTTCCTTTACCAAATCGGGTTTGCCAGCCTTAGGGCTCACTTCAACTTTTTCTGTTATAAGTGCTCCATCGCTCTTTTCAATGCTCGTTTCATTTACCTGATTAGGTTCTGTAATAAATGCCGCATCATCATTAATGATATAGATGGTATCGTCATTAAAAATAAAGGGTAAAAAATCTTTATCAATATCCACTAGTCTTCGATTTTAAAAATGGATTTCAATTCAGTGGCATCTTCTGGCTTCATTCTTTTGGCTAGCACTAATCTTAACTGTCTTCTTCTTAAGGCACCTTCGAAAAGTTCAGTTTCGTCATCGGTTTCGGGAATAAGCTCAGGTACATCAATTGGCTTGCCACTCTGATCTACCGCTACAAAGGTGAAGAAAGCTGAATTGGAAACATATTTCTTGCCAGAAGGAATATTTTCCCCTTTCACCATGATATGCACTTCCATAGATGAACTAAAGGCGCGTGTCACCTTAGATTCTAAAGTTACTACATCACCTAAAGCAATTGGGTTCTCGAAAGAAATGTTGTCTACTGATGCAGTAACCACTATTCTGTTGCTGTGTTTCTGTGCACTAATAGCTGACACAATATCCATCCAATGCATTAAACGACCGCCCATTAAGTTATGTAAGGGGTTGGTATCATTCGGTAGTATCAACTCCGTCATAATAGTATAAGTGTCTTTCGGATTTTTTGGATGTCTGGCCATGTGAGAATATTTATGACAAAGATACAGTGAGCGCCTTTGTCTTCATAGTGTAGCTTTATTTTTTTCGATTTAATGCGAACATATTTTTTCCCTACTCGTAAGTATATTCCATGGAACATAATTCCAAGGAATAT
>JBKEFO010000269.1:0-4600 GCA_046709585.1 Marivirga sp. | reverse complement strand
AAAGATAATCTCGAGGTATGTAACTTCATGCTAGGACACATAAAAGTCAATAGAAACATATTGGACAGTGAAATATATGACCACCTCTACAGCGTCGAAGAAGTAAATAAATTGGTGATGAAGGGCATGAGCTTTAGAGAAGCCTATCAAAAGCTAGGAAAAGACATCATGGAAGGCAATTACAGTCCTAATAAGGAGGTGAAACATGTACACGAAGGAAGCATTGGTAATTTATGTCTAGCTGAGATAAGAAAAAAGATGGAGGCCCTCTAAAACCTGGCTGCCATGACTTTGTGGCTTTCAATAATTTATAGTGTGCGGCAAATTATATCTTAACAATAGGAGGCTAAAAGCAGTATCCATTTTGCATTTCAAGTGAATTGTATAAACTTACAGGCGAATACAACTATATGGCTTCACATCACCATTACATGCTGCATAAGCCTTACGGCTATCTCTCACAGTTTATCAACAACCAAAGCCAGCGTAAAAATAAAAAGTTGTTGGGTGCACTTTACGAATTTGCTGAGCATACGATGTCTATTGGTAGATTAGATGAAAAATCTGAAGGCCTGCTTTTACTCACTACTGATGGCAAGCTAAGTGATGACATCAACAGCAGTAAAGTAGAGAAAGAGTACTATGTGCAAGTAGATGGGCTCATAGAACAAGCTACATTGGAGCAGTTAGCAAAAGGCATTGAAATAAAAATTAGAAATGATTTTTATACCACCAAGCCTGCAAAAGTAAAACTCTTGGACAAAAATGAAATATTAGAAAAGCCAGCAAACCCAGGCAGGGAAGAGCGTCATGGGCTTACTTCTTGGATAAGTATTACTTTAAGAGAAGGTAAGTACCGGCAAATAAGGAAAATGACTGCTGCCGTCAATCACCCCACACTTCGTTTGGTTAGGATAAGGATAGGTGACATGCATCTCACATCCCTAAAGGTGGGGGAAACAAAGGAATTGAGCTCCCTTGATATATGATGAAAAAGTAAGTATTATCTTACGATTTACTTTCAAGAAGGGATTAACTTCATTGTTAAGCCTACAGTCTTTTCAGCCTCCTCCTTAAAAGCACCTTCAAGGTTCAACCGAACACCTATCTCAGCCTTGCAATCTGCTTGGAAATCTTGATGGAATATTTCTAAATTAAAATCACTTATAAGCCTCATCACTTCATTGGTGATCTCATAACCATACTGTAGAAGATACTTAGATTTAACTATCTCTTTCACAATCTTCGATTGATCAAGGGCTTCTGCTGCAGCAGTTTTGTATGCGTTTATAAGTCCAGAGACACCCAATTTTGTCCCTCCAAAATACCTGACAACAACTACCAAGGTATTCGTCAATTCCTTAGACCTAATTTGACCCAAAATAGGGTCTCCAGCAGAGTGGTTGGGCTCACCATCATCATTGGCTCTATACTGATCACCCGCAGCACCAATAATATAAGCGTAGCAGTGGTGTCTTGCATCATAAAAGCGTTTTCGTAGAGCCTCTTGACATGATTTCACGTCTTCTTCACTACTTACAGGAAAGCATATGCCAATAAATTTACTCCCTTTTTCTTTATAGAGACTTTCTTGACTATCTGCGACGGTAAAAAAGTAGTCCTTCATCTATTTTTATTAATTTGCGCACCTATTAGCAAATAGGAATAAATTATGTCCCAAAACTATCGAATTTTTAAGGAATGGCCATGTCAAACTGAATATGATCAGTGTGACATATCCATCTTCCTACAAAAATCTTTTTGGGAGATACAGATAAATGATGCGCAAACGTATCCTCTATGCATGAGAGATCAGAAGGGAGAATTAATTGCCTTCTGCTGTTTCGCAAAGTTAGCGTCATCCTGGAAAAGCCCCTATTTCGCTCCTTACAGCAGAATATTTGCTACTTCCTCTGTAACATATGATATTTACTGCGTACTAGCACTTGATTACCTACAACAAGCTAAAGCATCTCCCTTAGACTTGTTCTTGCCCGCTAACTATCCTTATCCCACCCTATTTGGCCAATCACGTCAAATTAAACAAGTAGAAATTAGCCATCAACTGCCAGTGAACCAAGCTAACAATCTGATGATGCAAATAAGGGAGAGTGAAAAAATAAGAAGATTAAAAAAGTTAAAAGCAAAGGCTTACATTACGACCGAGTTGGCAGGAGAAGATTTCCAGCCTTACTATAAAATATTGCTAGACTGGAGAGCCCAAAAAGGACACAAGAATCCTATCCCATTGTCAACTTTAACGAAGTTAAAAGAACAATTTCCAACGAATTATCATTTTATAAGACTGCAAAAGGAGAAGCAACTACTGGGACTAGCTATATTTATTCAAGAAAATAATGACACCATCTATACCTATATTGTATTATCGAACCCATTTAATACAGCTGATGAATATACCCTTTTATTATGGGATAAAATTTATGAGGTAGCTAAGTCCTTAGGGGTAAAAAATATAGACATGGGCACCGCTATGCTTGATGGAAAGATTAACAAAGGATTGGCCTCTTATAAAACATCCATTGGGGGGCAAACGGCGAGAAAATACAACTTCCTGACATGTTAGCTGTAAAGAATCTTCTGAAGCGTTCATGGGCCGCAGGCCTAATTTTATCCAGAGTTGCACTTGGTCTTCTGCTGCAGAAAATTATTGCCATAAAATATGGCCCGGTAGGAACTACTTACCTCAGCCACTTTCAGAATTTTATTGCCCTCATTACCCAACCACTACAAGATGTAATTGGGCAAGGACTAATTAATGGAATCCGACAAAAAAAGATTCAAGAAAAGGAACTAACCTCCTCCGCATTACTATTCAGTCTATTTTTGGTGCTGAGCATTTTCTCTTTGCTCCTGATATCGCAACATATAACCCTTAGCACACTAGATTTTTTAAATCGCTACTGGATACTGCTATTTATTGCGCTCCTCTTTATTGCGCTGCAATTAATACTCATGAATTACCTGGTGGCAAAAGGTGAAATAAAAGCCCTGTTCTTTCTAAATAGTATCCCTGGTGCTATCACATTAATAGTGCTATACAACCTGTCGCATAGCTTAATCATCATTTTGATGAGCTATTTAGGTATGCAGGCTATAACAACGATATGCTATGTTGGCTTCACGATAATGCGCTATCCAAATCTATACTCTTTTAGCGCTAAAATCTCCCCTACTGTTAAAAAACACTTCCTCAATTTCTTAGCAATTGGGTTAACAATATGGCTTTCTAGCAAGCTAACTAGCTTTTATGTTCGCGCTTATGCTATCGACCATTTCCCAACTGCTGACACGGGGCACTGGCAGGCCATCGAAAGAATATCAGATGCCTATAAAGGGCTATTTCTGAGCTTTCTGATGATAAGTTTATTCCCTGTATTATCGGACAGACTAAAAACAAAATCACTTGCACTGTTTTTCAAGAAATACCTGCTCCAATACAGCTTAGTGGTCATTTCATTTGCTGTTGGTTTACTGCTATTCAAGGAAATAATCCTTACTACATTGTATGACGAAAACTACAGCATAGCAAGTTCCCTTTTCAATTGGCAGATTTACGGTGATATTTTCGCCTTAACAAGCTTTCCCTTCGCACTATTATTACTCGCTAAGATAGATACGAAGAAATATATCGTGGCTGAGCTAATAGGTACTTTCGGCTATTTAGCTGCCATCTATATGATTCCTGAAAAAGCCATACAAGTACTGTTCTATTCCTATTTTATTCGCTACCTAATCTATTTATCTTTGACTATGGTATTCACAAGAAAATATTGGCGCCATGTCTAGGGTAGCAGTTATATGCTTATGTTACAATCAGGCAAACTATGTGCAAAAAGCACTAGAATCGGTCATAGCGCAAACGTATCACGACTGGGAGCTGATCATAGTGGACGATGCCTCCACTGACAATAGTCTATGGGAGATAGAGCAATTTAAATTAGCACATGCGCAGCTCCCTATTAAAACCATATTCCTAGGAACGAATATTGGTAATTGTCGCGCCTTCAACCAAGCGTTATTTTCTACCGATGCAAAATATGTAATTGACTTAGCAGCAGATGACATGCTATTACCTGATAGGGTAGCACAAGGAGTTAAAAATTTAGACCTGCACCCTGAAGTTGCTATCAACTTTACCAACGCAAGCTTTATTGATAAGGAAGGCGAGGTTTACGCAACGCACTACCCAATTGGCCCATTAAATAAAGCCGCAGTCAATGTACCTGAAGGCTTTGTATTTGAAGAGATCATCGCGCGGTATTTTATCTGTCCCCCTACCACAATGATCAGAACAGCTGCATTAAAGGCTATTGGCGGATATGATGAAAACCTAGCGTATGAAGATTTTGATATGCTTGTTAGACTATCGGAACAACATAAATTTTCCTATACCGATAAGATTTTAGTGCAAAAAAGGACCTTAAATTCGTCAATGTCATCAAAACAATATAGATTTGGAAATAGGCAACTCGCAAGCACGCTTTCTATATGCTATAAGATACTTAACCTCCTTAAAACTACAGCCCAAAAAAAAGCTTTATTGAAACGTGTCGCTTTCGAAAGTAAACAAGCAATTGTG
>JBKEFO010000268.1:0-4631 GCA_046709585.1 Marivirga sp. | reverse complement strand
CTGAAAGTATTTGTCAATACACCCTGTTTCCATAGCTAAAACATTATACCACAATGCATTAAAATATGAAATAAATTATCTGCCCTTCTTAAATACAGGTACAGTGCTGCAGGGCTCACCGAACATAATAGAAGAAACAACTGGGGTAAGCTTCTTAGTGATCTCGAAAAAAGCAAACTCAGGCTCTGACAAAGCAGCACATCCCTTTATAACTAGTTTTGTATTCAAATAGGTTTGCGCATCAATTGCTGCAATATTCTTCCTTAGCACTTCCTGTTCTAGGGCCGTTGCATCACCGAAAACAAAGTTCTTAGCATTTCCCGATAACTTGGAGGCCACAAGCATATATGCCCAATTAGGAATAATGGCGTCTGCCGAGCAAAACACATTTACATACCCCTCCTTATAGATAGACCAATCATGCTCTTTTATATAAGCCCGAAAATCCTTCTCTCTGAGAACCAGTCCCTGAAATAGATTACCAGCCAAGTCTATTGTAAGCCTAGGAGTCTCTTTATCTAATACCCCCTCTAAATCTAAAGTTACTAGTGTACTATTTGCTACCTTATTAATAATCTCTGACATCTATTTTAATCTTTCTTGAAGTTGACAAACGGTTTCTTCTTAGAAACAGGTGTATAAAATTCTTTACCATAAGAGGGTTCGAAATAAGCAAGGCTTTCAAATTCATTGTTTACAAATTTTTCCGCTGCCAAGTACCCTAGGTGTTTCGCTTTAGGTGTAACGCCTGAGATCAGCTTTAAGTTGCCAATACCACTGTATATATCTAAGGCCTTTTCTGAGCCATTTCCGAATAGTATCACTCTCTCAAATTGCTCAAGAAGCGCATCAAAACTATCCTTCTCCAGCACTAAATTATGCAAGGGCTTAACTTCCTTTAGACCTGCATCCAAACACTTATAATATACTTCCATCCTTCTAGCGTCTATCATAGGTACAAGCACACTTTTCTGATCGCTATATAGATAGGGGATAACCTGCTTTGCCATCGCGTCAAGCGAGCTTACGCCTATTAAAGGAATCTCTAGAGCATAACATAACCCTTTAGCAGTACTCATTCCTATTCTTAAACCAGTGTAAGAGCCTGGACCACTAGATACAGCAATTGCGGAGATTGCGCCCATACTGAGGTCACAATGGGTTAGCAACTGTTCAATTAACAGGTTAAGAGACCCTGAGTGGGACTTCTCTAAATGTAAATCACACTCTGCAACTAAGCTGCCATCATGATGGATAGCCACTGAACATATCGAAGTAGATGTTTCTATGCTTAAAATAATACTCATATGAATTCCATCAACTTTTTTATGATCACGATTAATACGAAACCAGCAAATAAATAACTTATACTGTTGGAAGAAAGCTTTCTACTAAGCTTCACGCCAAAGTTTGCGCTAGTGAGCGCTCCTAAAATTATTGGTAGCGCCACTTGAAAAACAATATAGCCCGTATGACCTATTTCTACATCATATTGCGGTCTTTGAAATAAATTGTAGCACACCATACAGATAGAAGTAATAGAAATTACTCCTAAAGAGATGGATTTAGCTTTTCTTATATCAAATCTCATGATTTGATTCAAGAAAGGGATAATAATGATTCCACCCCCAAGACCCGATAGGGCAGCTACTGTACCTGAAAAGAAACCCGTTAACGCAAATATCCTTTTCGTTTTGGTTACTTTCTCCTTGAAAGTATGTTGCCTTGTGGCATTTCTTAGGGTAGATATAAGCATTACAAATAATAATAGTACTACCACCATATTAAATTCCTCTTGCGCATAAAAGGTGGTATTTACAACAAATTTCAAGGTCAACAAGCCCATCAGTATTCCAGCTGTGCTTATTATTAAGATTGCCTTCCAGTAAAATTCTTTATTCTTTATATGATTCACAGTTGCAATGGAGGCTGCAAAGAAAGTTCCCAACAAGGAGTTGGCAATGGTATATTGGGCAATTTCTTGGTTTGGAATTCCAATATAAGAAAAGGCAATAGGAAGAATCAATATATATATTAAACCTCCACCGACGCCCAGCAATCCAGATATCATGCCCCCTGCTAAACCAGCAAGAAATAACAGTAGATAAAATTCCATTCTACTTTCTTAAAAGCTGCTGATACCGCTGTTGGTCATTTAATACCTCTATCGCTTTCAACACCTCTGCATCGGTATCAAAACTAGACTGTATCATTCCCTGTCGCTTATGATACCTAGCCATTAGTTCTTCTTTTATTGCTTTTTTAATCTCTGGTGCAAAGGTCTCTATATCTTCTGATTTATGTTGAGCAATCTCTTTTTGAAGTGCTGTAATTTCATCCTTCAGAAAACCATAATATTTTTCTTTTCGCGCTTCAGCGACCATTTCTTCTAGCGTCACCTCAGTGTCTGATTTATACTGATAGTCCTTTCCCTTAATCCAGTTTTTAAAATCATTAAATACTTTATCAGAAAGCTGATAACTCTCTGGATCAGGCACCTCTTGTTGATGTGCATAGTAATAAGCCGTTACATAATTAAAAATGAAGCCGCTTTGAATTAATTGTATGGTAATCGGAGCATATTTAAAGTCTTCTGTTTCAACATCCGGCGAGACACCACCACCATCGAATACTATTCTTCCAGCTTTGGTCTCAAATTTACTTTTTAATGAGTCTGGAATTTTACCAACGCTGCCGTCTTCATTTCTATGACTATAATCTATAGCTTGGATACACCTTCCACTGGGGATGTAATATTTAGCAGTAGTTAATTTTAACTGGCTATTGTAGCTAAGCGGCCTAGTGGCCTGCACTAAGCCTTTACCAAAACTTTTCTGCCCCACTAAAACCCCTCTATCATAATCTTGCACTACCCCTGCAACAATCTCTGATGCCGAGGCACTCCCATTACTAATTAATATCACTAACGGCATATTGATATCTACAGGGTTTTTGGTAGAAGTGTATGTTTTGTTCCATTCTTCTATCTTACCCTTGGTGCTTACTACCTCTTTACCTTTTGGAATGAAAATATTCGAAATATCTATAGCCTCGTTTAACAAGCCTCCGGGGTTACCTCTTAAATCCAAGATTAGTTGCTCTGCCCCTTGCCCTTTCAAATCAATCAAAGCAGACCTGATCTCTGAGCCTGCACCGTGAGAAAATTCCGTTAACCGTATATAAGCCGTTTTAACATCAATCATCCCAGAAAATGGAACGCTATTAATACTAATCCTTTCTCGATTCATACTAAAGGTCATTTCCTCTTTGTTACCCGTTCTCCTTATAGAAATAGCAATTGGCGTTCCTAGCTGACCCTTCAATAAGGTGTTAATATCATTCGTGGATAAGTCACCGATTCCACGACTATCAATAGCGACAATTTCATCCCCTATCTTAACGCCAGCCGACTCCGCTGGCCCATCTTCATAAGTCATCAATACCACTATTTTATCATCAAAGCGTCCAACCGCGGTACCTATTCCCCCATACTGGCCTGTTGACATAATACGATAGTCTTCTATTCTTTCTTCAGGTATATAATTAGTATATGGATCAAGGGAATTGAGCATAGCGTCAATACCTATACCCATAAGTGCAGTTGGATTTATCTCATCGACATAAAAAGTATTTAACTCTTTATAAAGTGTTGTGAAAATGTCTAAGTTTTTGATAATATCAAAATACCTATCCGAAAGCTTTTGACGAAAGGAAAATAAGGTGAGCACGCTTAATGATAGCAATAGAACTGCTATTCTCTTTTTATCTAAAATCATCTACTCTTAATTAGTTTGTTTCAAACGATCTAAAACAGCAATTAGTTTTTTGCTGATGGTCGCTTGTGGTAAAACTTTGTCGGTAGTGTAAATATAGGCAATCAGATACGCTTTCTGAAAAATGATTGGCGATAATATAGATTTGTTCAATCTATATCCTTCTCTGATGCGTCGTTTTAAAAGGTTTCTGTCCACTGCCCGCTTGAATTTCCGCTTCGGAACAGAGATCAATACTTGGTGAGGAGTAGTTTGATCCTTCAGAAACAAGGGGTTTTCAAGGTAAATCACCTTAAATGGGAATAAATAAAAAGAGGAGCCCTTGTCAAAAAGCTCCTGTATTATCTTTCTACTACTTAAACACTCTTTTTTCTTGAAAGAAAAAGAATGATTGTCTGTCAAATTTTCAGACATCAAGTTAAAGACCTAAGTCTTATTTTCTGTGCTTTCCTTTTTCGTCAGAAACAGTAAGCTTGTGACGACCTTTAGCTCTTCTTCTCGCTAAAACAGATCTTCCACTAACAGACTCCATTCTTGTTCTAAAGCCGTGTTTGTTCTTTCTTTTTCTTTGAGAAGGCTGAAATGTACGTTTCATAATATCTTATATTTTAATTAATTCTTCTTGACTTAAAAGACATATGAGTTTCTTTTAAGGGCTGCAAATCTAACGAGTATATTTTTATTTGCAAAACATTATAGAAAAATGATTTCTAAAATCGTAAATTTCTTTTCTATATAACCACTTTTAAATGAGTTGATTAAAAAGGAGTCTGTATTTAATAATCAATTTCTCCTTTTGCTACAGCCTCAAAAAATAATAAACTGTATAAATTTAAGTAATAAATACTATGTTCCCTA
>JBKEFO010000267.1:0-4636 GCA_046709585.1 Marivirga sp. | reverse complement strand
AAGTAAGCAGTAATCCTGTCTATACTAACACAACAATAAAGCTGGCTTCAAAAGCCACTAAGAAGGATTCTACTGAAATTAAAGAAAAATCACTTGGCTATTTATTGTCACTTCAAAATCTTAAGCCAGACCTTATGAATGAGGTGATGAACGACAGCTTAAATAAAGTAACCATTGGTTATGATAGAGCCACAAGAAAAGAATTTGCAAGAGCAGCTACCAAAGAACAAATGATAGACAATGCTGCAAATTGGAATAAAGCCAACAACAAATTCCCTACAAAGCCTGACAATCAAGTAATCATTCTTGATATATACGACCGAATGGCTAGCGTAAAATTGATCTCTGACAATTGGGTGGAATATCTCCACTTAATCAAGCTTGATAATAATTGGAGTATAATTAACCTTTCGTGGCAATATAAAGATATTGACAGGTATTGAAATGACCAAAACATTTAGGTAGAACCCCAATTGAAAGTAGTCCTCAGGACTTCAAAAGCCGTAAAGTGTTTGTGCCTTTTTTATTCAGCTTTTTCATACTTACAGAGAGTGGTTATTATAAATTTGTTTTAAACAAGGCTAAAAATAATTTTGAAAGCTTTACCATTTCTACTAATTCTTAGCTTAGTAATTTTAAAAAACCATTTCTTTGAATGGTATGCTATTGCAAGTTCTAGAAAGTATTTACATCAGAAATAAAACACTTATTGAAAGAATTTGTAACCTCAAGACCACATATGGCATCCTATACAAGGAATAAAATGAGGGTGAATATGAAAATCTTAACAAACAGTATACTTTTTCTCGCTATGGTAACTGCAGGGCTAGCATGCAAGCCACAAAACAATTTACAGAAAGAGAATCAGGAGACCTTTGAAAAAATGCACCCTAATTTCTCTGCTCAATTTGAGGAGCAAGTAAAAACAATATTTCAGGAAAAAGAGCTACAGGGAGACTTCATTTTTGCTGTGGTAGATGAAAATGGGTTAGCCTATTCTTATGCCTTGAATAAAGCTATTCTTGAGGGAGAGGCATCTACCCTTACTAACAGCTCCCCTATCTATATTGCTTCTCACACTAAATCTTTTACTGGTACCTTACTCAAAATATTGGAAGAAAATGGACGCCTTGATTTAAACAAATCATTAGCAGCATACCTTCCTGCTTTAGATTTCAGGGATAGCATTGATGCCAATATGATAAACATAAAAGAACTTTTAAGCCATACACATGGCACTTTCAGTACTATCCTCACCTGGAAAACAGCATTTCTCGGTTATCAGGGCGGGAATGAAGCCTTAATAAACGACTTTAATAATGACTTCCTACACGATCCTTCCCACAGGTTTAGGTATTCCAATGTGGGGTCAATAGTTGCTGGAATGATCGTTGATGAGGTCATGAAGAATTCTTGGAAAGATGAAATGAAGACTCACATTTTTGATCCTTTAGGCATGAAGCATACCAGCGCATATGTTTCAGATTATAATTTCTCAACTATCCGACCTTCCGTAATAAGCTCAAAAGAAAATGGTGTTGTAGATATTGGGTTCTACAAAGCAGATAATACCATGCATGCTGCTGGAGGCATCATATCAACCATTGATGACCTCTCGATATGGTTAAGCGCCAATATTCGAGAAGATGAGGCATTGATGAGCAAAGAAGCATGGGTAAACTTACACACAGCAGTAGCGGAGCAAAACAGAACATATTTTACGTATAACAGAACTGGATACAGTTTGGGATGGGATATTGCCGAATATCAAAACGAAAAAATTCTTACTCGCTTTGGGGGCTTAGCAGGCATCAGTTTTCATATTTCGTTTATGCCTGAAAAAAAATTAGGGATAATAGCACTAACAACAGATAATCGTGCTTTTGTTTTACCCCATTTGATGGCCAATCTGGCCTACAACAAATTAAATTCATTAGGAACAGACACTACTTTTATTTCTGAAAAGGCCCGATTCGATAAAAGTTTTAATAGAGAAAATGAGCTATCTTATCCAGATCAAAAGAATTTATTGGAAGTAAATAAGGGGAATAACAGTATCGTAGGCCATTATGAAACAGATGAAGGATGGCCATCGATTAGCATTGACATAATAGATAATCAATATCAATTTAGATGGGGGCTATTAGATGGTGAAATCTATAAAACAACAGAAAAGCAATTCACTAGTCATTTAGGACCTCTCAGTAGGGATTTTGAAATTCTAAATGACAGCTTGTTTACTGGCTCATTAATTTATAAAAAGAATAACTTATAAATACTATTCCTTCTAAACATTGATAAACACATCCTTTACTTTTATGGAATAAATACTGGATAAGTTAATTTATCAAAAAAAGCCTGCTATCAATAGTAGGCTTTCTTTGATTTAGGATATTCGCTCAAATTAACAAATATATAAGGTGACCAAACGAGTTGCAACTAATCCTAAGAATAAAAAGTACCTAATAATTGCATTTTTAAGCGATTAGCCTAAACTTAAAATTTAAGATACAGTTTTAACTATATGGCAGAGACTACACATTGGAAAGGATCAGAAAAGTATTTATGCGATCCTGCATTAGCGCAAGCATTTCATATGGCACGTACCCTGGGCATGCCGCTACTAATTGAGGGAGAGCCAGGCACAGGGAAAACCGAATTACCCATTCATTATGCAAATGATAGAGGATTAGATTTAGAGGTGTACCCGGTTGGCTCTAAAAGCAATGTCGAGCAATTTGTTGCTCGGTTTGATCATGTAAAATACCTACGCGATTCTCAGATAGAGATTTTAAATGCACAGAGAGAAGAAAAAGGCTTAGCTAGCAAGCTTACCACTGGAGATAGAAATCCTGAAAAGCTAAATGACTATGTAGTAAAAGGTCCTGCGGCAATTGCCTACAGCAAGCCCAACTCAGTTTTACTAATCGATGAGATAGATAAAGCGCCCAGGGAATTTCCAAATGATTTATTATACGCCTTAAGTCACCGCAAATTTATTATGCCTGAATCTGGTCAGGTAATCGAGGTGTCTGAAGCAGACATGCCCGCGATAGTTATTACATCCAATAGAGAACAAGAACTGCCCACCGCTTTTAAAGGGCGTTGTATTTACCATTATATAGATTTCCCTCCAGCAGACGTCATGGGAAAGATTATCGAAAAGCACCACCCTAAGCTAGACGAAAACGTTGTACGCGTGGCATTAGATGTCTTTTATCACCTAAGGAGATTAGGCTTAGAGCGTGCGCCCACCACAAGAGAGATTCTCAACTGGCTAAAATACATGAGCGATCTAGCACCAAAGGAAGCCATTCAAAACATTCAAGGTTTGGAAGGTATAGGTGCCTTGATAAAAACGCAGACAGACATGGAGCGTATTAATAGAATGATTGGTGCAGACCCTGGTGCTTTTAGCGGATCAACCCTAAACTAATATGTTTAATGACCTACCTGAAAAATTTCGATCTCATGGCCTTAAGGCTGATGTGCGAAGCTTGCTTCTATTGAGGAAAGCCATGCAAAAAGGCTTGGTTAAAACTTTAGGTGATATCTACCAAGTACTTAAGGGAATTATTGTGAAAGAGCCTACCGACATTGGCCCTTTTACAAAAGCCTATTATGAGTATTTTCTTTATGTGCCCATTGCACCTGGCCAAACTTTGGAAGATGCCATATTAAGGTCAGAAACTTTCCGAAAATGGAAAACACAATACGTAGAAGAAGCTGATAAAGACTTAACCGATGAGCAACTAGTAAATACATTCCTCGATGAGGTACACCTCACCAGTTACGACATCAAAGAAGTACTATCCGGAAAGGAAATATGGGACAAGGACAATCCTGGCCAAGAAGATAAAGAAGCTACCGATGAATCTGGACCTGCTCAAGAACGTATATTAGATAAGATGGCTGACTACTCTGAACTCTCACTAGAGGACCTTTTAGAGCGGATGGAAAAGGTACGGCAGCAACAAAAAACGCAACATGGCGGTGGCAGCCACTGGATCGGCACAGGTGGTATTTCACCCTATGGCCACGGCGGAGCCGCGAAGAACGGGATTAGAGTAGGTGGTCAAGGAGGTGGTAAAATGGCGCGCAAGGTAATGGGCGATAAAAATTACTTCCCTATTGATCGTGATGCACTCCTAAATGATAACAATGTAGATGCTGCCTTGGCGTCCATCAAAGGAGTAATAGAAGAAAGTGCGACCGAGAAATTAGATGTGCCACTTACCATCAAGTCGGGCCTACAAAGAGGTGGCTTATTCATTCCCGAGATGTCGAGCGAGAAAAGTGAGGAGCTGAAGGTTATCGTACTTATTGACAATGGCGGCTACTCCATGGCTCCCTATGTGAGAAGTGTACAAGACCTTTTTAAGAAGATGCGAACACGCTTTGCGCACGACTTAGAGGTGTATTATTTCCACAATACTATTTATGACAAAGTATTTGTTGATGAGCGCAGACGAAAGGCAATCCCGATAGAGCGTGTACTAAACCATAACAAAGAGTACCGCATATTTTTTATTGGAGACGCTGCAATGGCTCCCTATGAGCTGAATTCTAGCAGCATAGCAAGCTTGCAGGCAATTGCCCATAAATTCAAAAAAGCAGTGTGGCTGAACCCAGAACC
>JBKEFO010000266.1:0-4642 GCA_046709585.1 Marivirga sp. | reverse complement strand
TAAGGCCATAGTTGATCAATTAGTTTGTGCAGAGTTGTTGGTTAATAATCGGTAAGTAAAGCTATAGGTATTGTCTTTTAAGTAATATCGCAATGTATTAGCCTTGGTCTGGCCTTCATGAGCTAATAGACATTCTCAAGTGTATTTATTGCAATAGGGGGCGGTTGTTTTTATAAACAATCTGCCGCGGCTAGCGTCTCGCAATGACATTCCCGAGGTAGCACTGAGGGTGAACCTAAGGTTTTGCAGACTGTCGGCTCTATTTTAACTACCTCGGTTCGTATCCTCAGGTTCTCCAATCTATTTTACAAACCCCATTGCCTTGGTTCGTATCGTCACGAACCACAGGAATGCAGCATAAAATCGCACTTAGTATAAACTACTAGCAGATTCGTCATTGAGCATTTACTAAGTGCGCTTTAGTCTATTTTAAACAGCTTTCCGCAATGGAAGGTAAACCGTAATAGTAGTGCCTTCGCTTTCTGTGCTCTCAATGGTGAGCTTACCATTGTTAGACTCGGTGAACTCCTTTACTAATTGCAGGCCTAAACCTACACCCTTTTCACCACTGGTGCCTTGGCTATGACTAAAAGCATCTTTAGAGAGTAGCTGGTCAATTTTTTCTTGTGGCATGCCTAAGCCAGTATCGGTTACTAGAATGCCAATAGTGTCATCTAAAACTACATTTGACAGTATAATCTCCCCCTTATTTTGGGTGAATTTGATGGCATTACTTACTAGGTTGCGAAAAATAGCCTTTAAACTGTTTCTATCGGCCCAAACAGTGGTGTGATCTGAAATAGTAGACTGCAGCACGATGTTTTTAGTGGCCGCCATATTACTGAATAAACTCAATAATTCATTCACTAAGTCAGAGACAACAATTTTTTCTGGCTCATAAGGAATAGCTCCTTGCTGAGTCACCGACCAATCTAATAAGTTCGTTAAGAGGGAAGACAGGTTATTGACGGATTTATCAAATAGCTGATGAATTTGTTTCAGGTCCTTATAGTCCTTGGCCTCAATAGAGGCCTTCATAATGGTAGACAAGCCTTTGAAAGAATTTACAGGGCCTAATAAATCATGTGACACTATAGAGAGGAATTTCTCTTTGGTTTCATTGATGGCCTCTAACTGATCGCGCTGCGCTTCGGCTTCTTCCTTCCGCTCGGTGATAATCATATTGAGTGCCTGCTTACGTTTATAGTTGCGGTAGTATAAGAACACCAAAACAACTAATAGAAGGATGATAATGACTAGGCCAATAAATATGATATTTTGCCGCTTTTGTTCTTCTTCTAGCAGGTCTACTTCTATTTGCTTTTGCGCAATTTCATAATCAGTTCTTAAATCAGCCATTTTACGAATGGTTGCTTCATTGTTAATACTGTCTCTATAAATGAGGTATTGGTTTTGGTGATGATAGGCATTCTTATAATCTGCTTCTTTTAGGTAAAGTTCTGAGAGTTTAAGATTGGCATCTTTTATTTGTTCTTTTAAATCATTTTCTTGCGCAATTTTAAGGTTGTCTTCTACAAGTTTGATTGCTGTATCTAATTTGTTTTGTTCTTGGTAGATATTAGCCATGCTGAGATTGTAGACTATGATAGGATAGAAGTCCTTATTCTTTTCTAGTATCTCAATAGCTTCACTTAGTTTTTGCATTGCTGCTTTATAATTGCCCATTTGAGCATTAATTAAGCCGATATTACCGACGTTATAGGCTTTACCGGTTTTATAATTTAAGATATCAAATATTTGTCCTGATTCTCTAAAATATAGAAGTGCGGTATCAAAAAATTCATTTATCCTATAAGCCTCCCCTGTATTCATTAAACTAATTGCCAGTTTTAATGAGTCACCTATAGCTCGATAGAGATGAATCCCTTTATTGGCATATAGGATAGATTTATCAAAGTCATTACTCACCCTATATGTACTAGATAAAGAAGCATATACTAAGGCCTCATTACTTATCTCCGATATGTTTTGGTTTAGTCTTAAGGCATCAAAATAATGACCTAAAGCTAAATCCAGATCACCCTTTTTCTTGTAAATATTTCCCAGTTCAAAATGAGATTTGAATTGCCAAAGTTCATTCTTTGACGCTTCGGCAATGGCAAGCGATTGGATGCCATATTTAAGTCTTATCTGAGGGTTTAATTTGTTGTTTTTATAAATTTCTTCTAGGGTGATAAGTTTACTAGTATCACTTAATTGGCTAAACCTATTTTCAACGATATTTATTAGGCTATCCGAATCTTTGTATGCTTGTGCGTTCGCAAATGAATAATACAAAAGAAAGGTTAATGTAAATACAATAACCCTCTTGAGTTTATAATTATTTGAGATATTTTTAACCTCCATGCTTCAATTCCAACTCTGGGTCATCCGTATAAGATACACCATCAATAGTATAGCCTATGCTGTAGGATTCTGTACCTGTAGCACTTTTACTTACAACACCTTGCCAATTGCTTGAAGGGTTTCCACTATCTGTTGAAGCTGGGCCTTTGCTAAAAATATCTTCACTTCCTGCTTTTTCAGTAATGGCTGTTAAAGTATCAATTCCGCCTTTCTTTTTCAATTGCCAAATAACCTTATCACCTGGGTTAACTATTGTGGTAATGGTATTATTGCCTGTATGGCCTTCAGAATCTGAAAGCACTAAGCCTGTTCCTGTTCCTGTTCCTGTTCCTTTTTCTTTTTCTTGTTTGCTAATGTAAATGGTTACTTCTGACATATAAAAAATGTATGTTTAATGGTTTAAAAAATCAATATAACAGCTATTGAGCATAACTAAATGTATTAAGGCACATATTTTAAATTGTATTTCTATTCTCTTAAAAAGAAAGTTTTAATTGATCATAGTTATGTGCTTTTAAAGCCTCTTCGGTATTGCCCACAGCGCCCTTCCCTCTAAGCTTGGCCACAGGGTAGGCAATCATTTCACTTTCATCATAGGGTTGAATGAGTTCCTGTATGAGTGCTATATCTGCTTTATCATGGATGGGGTTGAGCCAATCTCTTTCTAGTTCCTTCGGCAAAATTACGGGCATTCTTGGTCCTGAAGTTTTAGGGTTGTTGTGGATTTTTGCCATCAACTCATTTCCAGCCGTGGTTACTATGCTACAGCTATGTTTAATAATACCTTGGTGTTCCCAGCTTTCCCATAAACCTGCCAAGGCAAAGGGCTCTTCATCCTTTAGTTTAAAATGAAAAGGATAAGTCTTTCCGTCTTGGTGGTGGTGCTCAAAGCCGCCATCAATTATAATTAGGCAGCGCTGCTGCTTGGCAGCATTTCTAAAGGAAGGTTTTTCAAAAATGCTTTCACCACGCGCATTTAAACACATATTGGCTAATTTGGTAGCCGCAGGTGCATCTTTTACCCAAAAGGGAATTAATCCCCACTCAAAAGCTTGCATCTCATAAGGTGCATCATGTGTAATGACAGGTAGCTGATGATGGGCAAAACCATTGGTGTGATACGTAGGGGAGAAGGCAGCTTTATTGACCTCTATACTCTGCTCCAAGGAAGCTACTTCCTCCACAGTTGCGCCAAAGCGCTTGGCATAATTTGCCTTGTTCTTGGTCATATAAGCTACGTCGTAACACATAAGTTGATTACTTTTAGTTTTCTTATTTCGTTAATGTAATAAAAAATACTGAGTTCATGAGGCTAAGTTAGTTGTCTCCTTTATAGAGAAAAACATATGCACGATAAATAGTGACAGTTGTTACAAACTAGTTTAACAGCATTCAGTTAAAATCAATAGGCTACTACTTTTATATTCAGATTATAATGTATAAATACAGACATAGAAGGGTGCTGTAGCTTAGCTTATTATTTAACAAGCTACTAATAGAGCAATGGAAAAATCATTTTGGAATAACCGATATGGCGAGAAGGAATTTATTTATGGTGAGGAGCCGAATGAATTTTTAGTGAAGCAATTAGCTAAATTAAGGTCTGGAAACGCGCTTTTTGTGGCCGAAGGAGAAGGTAGAAATGCTGTTTATGCTGCGACTAAAGGATGGCAAGTGGAAGCCTTCGATTATTCAGTGGAAGGACAAAAGAAAGCGATTCAACTAGCAAAAAGACATGGTGTTACCATTGACTACCTTATAGCGGCCTATGAAAATTACCAAGCTAAAAATGCTCCTTTTGACCTGATCGTATTAATCTATAACCATACAGACAGTAAAACCAGAAAAGCTTTTAATAAAAAGCTGTTCGATTATTTAAAGCCTCGAGGAAGCATCATCATGGAGCAATTTTCGACTAAGCAATTAGGTAGAGGTTCTGGCGGACCTAAAAACATAGATATGCTCCTAGACATAGAGACTGCCAAAAGTGAATTTAAACAATTCAATATTGACCTTTTAGAAGAAAAAGAGATTAGGCTCAAGGAAGGAAAATACCACGAAGGAGAAGCCTCCGTGATTAGAATGATAGCAAATAAAAGATAAGAGAATTATGGAAAATACAGAGATCCCAAAAGAAAGCTACGAGGCAATAGAAAAAATGATCGGTAGCGACCAAAGTGTAGTGGGAATTGATGCTAAAAAAACGCATATCATCATCATTCATAAATTGATGGAGATAGAAAAACGGCTAGCAACATTGGAAAATAATGCCACA